>NC_020510.1:0-316245 GCF_000348805.1 Blattabacterium cuenoti BPAA
ATGGACAATGAAGCTTTAATAGATTCTTTTTCAGATTTTAAATATGAAAAAAATATAGATAGAGTAAGTCTTATGGCCATTTTAGAAGAATCTATCCGTTGTGTCTTACGAAAAAAATATGAATCATCAAAAAATTACGATATTATTGTAAATCCAGATCAAGGTGATTTAGAAATATGGAGAAATCGTGTAGTTGTAAAGGATGGAAAAATAAAAGATCTAAATAAAGAAATAGAACTATCTGTAGCTAGAAAAATAGAACCAGATTTTGAAATTGGAGAAGAAGTTACAGAAAAAGTAGAATTACAATCTTTAGGACGAAGGGCCATTTTATCTCTAAAACAAAATTTACTCTCTAAAATTAACGAATATGATAACACAAATACTTATAAAAAATTTAAAAATAAAATAGGTGAAATTATTAATGTAGAAGTTTATCATATTTTGCCAAAACAAATCATTATGAGAGATGATGAACAAAACGAAATGGTTTTACCTAAACAAGAACAAATTCCAAGTGATTTTTTTAGAAAAGGAGATCCAGTTAGAGCCTTAGTTAAACGAGTTGATTGGAAAGATCATAAACCTTTTGCTATTCTTACCAGAAAAGACGAATCTTTTTTAGAAGAACTTTTTAAATTAGAAATACCAGAGGTTTCTGATGGATTAATTACCGTAAAAAAAGTGGCACGTATTCCAGGAGAAAAAGCAAAAGTCGCTGTAGAATCTTATGATGATCGTATAGATCCAGTTGGAGCTTGTGTGGGGATGAAAGGTTCTAGAATTCATCCTATTGTTAGAGAATTAAAAAATGAAAATATAGACGTTATTAATTATACCTCTAATACACAATTATATATCACAAGATCTTTAAGTCCTGCTAAAGTTTCCATGATGGAAGTAAATGAAGAACATAAGTATGTCAATGTATATGTAAAAATTGAAGAAATATCGAAAGCAATAGGAAAAGGGGGTCAAAATATAAAATTAGCTAGTCAATTAACTGGATATAAAATTCACATATTCAGAGATTTTCCTTATGAAGATGATGTAGAATTAACAGAATTTTCTGATGAAATTGAATCAGAAGTTTTGGAAAAATTTCATAAAGCAGGGTTAAATACTGCAAAATCTGTCTTAAACTATAGCAAGAATGATCTAAAAAAACGGACGAATCTTGAAGAAAAAATTATAAATAAAGTATTCACTATCTTGAAAAAAGAATTTGAAGAAGAATTAAATATAAACACATAATTTTTTTTCTTTTTAATATTTTTGTTCTTAATACATTTTATATTTTGATATGACTGATAAAATCAGGTTAAAAACAGTATTAACCAAATTTAATATTTCCTTACAAAGAGTAATTAGTTTTTTACATAAAAAAGGAATAAAAATAGAAGACAACCCTAATGCAAAAATAGAAGAAAAAGTATATAAGTCTCTTCTTCGAGAATTTCAAACTTCCAAAGAAATACGAGATGCATCTGAAAAAGTTTTTTTGCAAAAAAGAATGGAAAAAGAAAAAATAAAAGAAGAATTATTAAAATCAAAACACATTCAAAATGATCAAATTATACGTGCTAAATCAGAAAAATTAATTGAATTCAAAAAAATAGGAAAAATAGATATTGATACATCATTAAAATATGGAAATCAAGAAGAAAAAAAAAATAATTCACATCAACATAATAAAGACAAGAAAATAGAATACGGATTTAAAAATAATAATAACAACAAACCTGAACATATTGATACTATATATCAAAAATTAGATGGAGTTATGTTAACAGGAGATAGAATAGATCTATCTCAATTTGAGAAGAAAAAAACAAAATCAGAAATTAAAAAGAAACGAAAGAGAATTCAAAAAGAAATTTTCATTGAAGAAATGAAAAATATTCCTACAAGAAAAAAACAAAATAAAGAAAAAGAAAAAAAATCTTCCTTTCCGCAGAAGAATAAATACTCGAATGAAAAAAAAATAGATAAGCCTAAAAATAAAAAAAATCTACAAAAATCGGTAATTACTGATGAACAAATCAAAAAACAAATTAAAGAAACTTTGGAAAAGTTATCTTCCAAAGGAAGAAAATCAAGAGCATCAAAAATTAGAAAAGAAAAACGTCAATCCAAAAAAGAAAAAAAACTTCTGAAAAATGAAATAGAAAATAAAAAAGAGGAAAAAATTCTGAAACTAGCTGAATTTACTACAGTGAATGAATTGGCTTCTATGATGAAAGTTAATGCTAATGATGTGATTGTATCTTGTATGTCTTTAGGAATTATGGTGACAATGAATCAAAGATTAGATGCAGAGATATTAACTTTAGTTGCAGATGAGTTTGGTTTTAATGTAAAATTTGTTGGACTAGATTTAGAAGAAGCCATTCAAGATGATAAAGATTTAGAAAAAGATTTAGAACCTAGACCTCCTATTATCACTGTAATGGGACATGTAGACCATGGAAAAACGTCTTTATTAGATTATGTTAGAAATACTAATGTCATTGCAGGTGAAGCCGGCGGTATTACTCAACATATAGCCGCTTATAGTGTAGAATGTTCCAATCATCAAAGTATTACTTTTTTAGATACTCCAGGTCATGAAGCTTTTACTGCTATGCGTGCAAGAGGAGCACAAATAACAGATATTGCAATTATAGTTATAGCGGCTGATGATCAGGTTATGCCACAAACTAAAGAAGCAATCAGTCATGCTCAAGCGGCTAATGTTCCTATTATTTTTGTTTTCAATAAAATGGATAAACCTAATGCAAATTCTGATAAAATTAGGGAACAACTAGCTAATTTAAACTTTTTAGTAAAAGAATGGGGAGGAAAATATCCTACTCAAGAAATATCAGCAAAATTAGGAACTGGAATAGATCAATTATTAGAAAAAGTTCTTTTAGTTTCTAAATCTTTAAATTTAAAAGCCAATCCAAATAAACTTTCTATAGGAACAGTTATAGAAGCTTCCTTGGATAAAGGAAGAGGATATATTACAACTTTGCTTTTACAAGGAGGAACATTAAGGGTTGGAGATTATGTTTTAGCAGGAAGTCATCATGGAAAAGTAAAAAGTATTTTAGATGAACGAGGGAAATCTATTTCCTCATCAGGGCCATCTAAACCTATTACGATATTAGGATTAAATGGAGCTCCTACTGCTGGAGACAAGTTTAAAGTGTTTCAAGATGAAAAAGAAGCGAAACAGCTAGCTTCTAGAAGAGAACAATTACAAAGAGAACAAAATATACGATCTCAAAAACATCTTACATTGGATGAAATAGGAAGACGTATAGCATTAGGAGATTTTAAAGAATTGAAAATTATTATTAAAGGAGATGTAGATGGATCAGTTGAAGCTATTGCGGATGCTCTTCAAAAATTATCTACGAATACTATTATGGTTAATATTATTTATAAAGGAGTTGGTCAAATTACAGAGTCTGATGTTTTATTAGCAAGTGCTTCAGATGGCATTATTATAGGATTTAATGTTCGTCCTAATATTGGAGCCAAAAATATAGCAAAAAAAGAAAATATAGAAATACGAACTTATTCGATCATATACGATGTAACCAATGATATTCAGGAAGCGATGGATGGAATGTTGTCTCCAGAAATCAGAGAAAAAATATTGGGAAATGCTGAAATTAGAGAAATATTTAAAATTCCAAAAACAGGAACTATAGCCGGATGTATGGTTATAGAAGGAAAATTATTCCGTCAAGCAAAAGTTAGATTGATTAGAGAAGGAATTGTTATTCATAATGGAGAATTTACTTCTCTTAAACGTTTTAAGGAAGATGTAAAAGAAGTTTCAAAAGGATATGAATGTGGATTAGGAATCAAAAATTATCATAATTTAAGATCTGGAGATATGATAGAAGTTTATGAAGAATTATATGAATCCAAAAAAAATTAAAAAAAATCAATGTATAGAACACATAATTGTGGAGAATTGAGTCAAAAAGATATTGGAAAAAAAATAATATTATCTGGATGGATTCAAAAAATAAGAGATTTAGGATCTTTATTTTTCATAGATATTAGAGATTATTTCGGAATTACACAATTAATAATTTCTAAAAAATCCGTAAAAAAAAATTTTTTTTTAGGAAAAGAATTTTTAATTAAAGTAAAAGGAAAAGTAGTAGAAAGATTATCTAAAAACTATAATATTCCTACAGGAGAAATAGAAATTCTAGTATCTCATATAGATTTATTAAACTCATCTTTATCTCCTCCTTTTACTATAGAAAATCAAACAGATGGAAATGAAGAGATGAGAATGATTTATAGATATCTTGATATTAGAAGGAATCCTATTAAAAATAATTTGATTGTTCGTCATAATTTAGCTTTGGAAACACGTAATTTTCTTTCTAAAAATGGATTTCTAGAAATAGAAACTCCTGTATTGATAAATGATACTCCAGAAGGAGCTAGAAGTTTTGTCGTTCCTTCTAGAACACATATAGATAAATTTTATGCATTAGCTCAATCTCCACAATTATTTAAACAATTGTTAATGATAGGAGGAATAGATAAATATTTCCAAATTGTAAAATGCTTTAGAGATGAAGATTCTCGTTCTGACAGACAAATAGAATTTACACAAATAGATTGTGAAATGTCTTTCGTAGAAGTTCATGATGTATTAGTATTTTTTGAACATTTTATCAAACATATATTCAAAAAAATAAAAAATATTCAATTAGATCCTTTTCCTTGTATTTCTCATTCTGATGCTATTAAAATATATGGAACGGATTCTCCTGACATTCGTTTTGGTATGCCTATTATAGAACTGAACGATTTAGTTCAAAGAAAAAATATTAATTTTTTGAAAACACAAGAATTGGTAATAGGAATTAAAATTAAAAAATGTCATCACCTACATGATAAAATGAGTTTTTTTTTCAAAAAAATAGAAAATCCAAATTTTTTTTGGATAAAATATTTATATGATCAAACCTTACTTTCTTCCCATTCAAATTTTTTGAATGAGGAAATTTTAAAAATTTTTGTCAAATTTTTTGAAGCTATTCCTGGTGATTTATTATTTGTTTCTTACGGAAAAGAAAAAAAAACTAGAGAAGAACTTGGAAAAATACGAATAAAAATCGCCGATATTTTGAATTTAAAAAATTCTAAAAAATTTACTCCTTTGTGGATTAAAGATTTACCTATTTTAGAATGGGAAGAAAAATATAAAAAATATAAATCTGTACATCATCCGTTTACTAGTCCAAAAGAAGAAGATCTTCATTTCTTGGAAAAAGACCCAAAAAACGTTCGTTCTAAATCTTATGATTTGATTATAAATGGAATAGAAATTGGGAGTGGATCTATACGGATTCACAATAAACACATACAAAATTTAATTTTTAAACATTTAGGATTCTCTAAAAAAGAAATAGAATCTAGATTCGGTTTTTTTATGAAAGCTTTTGAATATAGTGTTCCTCCTCATGGAGGAATAGCTTTCGGTTTAGATAGATTAGTTAATCTTTTAGAAGGAAATCAAAATATAAAAGACTTCATTGCTTTTCCAAAAAATAATTATGGAAAAGATATAATGATTAATGCTCCATCTTTTTTAGAAAAAGAAAAATTAAAAGAATTACATTTTCGTTAAATGATTTTGATATCGTAAACAAGACTGTTTATATACAGAAATTGCTTCTTTTTTGTCTTTCCAATTTCCTATTTTCACTTTTTTGTTTTCTAAATCTTTATATACCAAAAAAAAGTGTTCTATCTCTTTTTTAGTGTGCAAAGCGATTTCGTCAATATTATTGATAATATTATAATTAGGATCTGAAACAGGAACACAAATAATCTTTTCATCTTCTCCTTTTTCATCTATCATGAAAAAAATTCCTATAGGTTTTACTTGTATTAAACAACCTGGTATTGTTGGTTCTGTTAAAAAAACTAACACATCTAATGGATCTCCATCCATAGAAAGAGTTTTTGGAATAAAACCATAATCTGTTGGATAACTCATAGGAGAATATAATACTCTATCTAATCGAATTAGATTATTTGTTTTATCAAATTCATATTTATTTCTACTTCCTTTTGGAATTTCGATAAGTGCATCAAAACTGACTTTCATATTATATTTTTGTATAACAATTAAATTCTTCTAAATATAAAGCGACTTTTTTAGCAAAACATCCACCTAATACCCCATCTATGACACGATGATCATAAGAATGAGATAAATAAATTTTGTGTCTTATTCCTATTAAATCTCCTTTTGGTGTTTCTATTATAGACAATTTTTTTTGAATTACCCCTATCGCCAAAATAGCAACCTGCGGTTGATGTATAATTGGTGTACCAAAAAGATTTCCAAAGCTTCCAATATTGCTAATTGTATAAGTTCCACCTTGAATTTCTTCAGGTTTCAATTGATTAGATTTCGCTCTTTTTATTAAATCATTAATAATTTTTATTAATCCTATTAAATTATAAGAATCAGCATTTTTAATTACAGGAACAATTAAATTACCATTGGGTAAAGCAGTAGCTAATCCTATATGGATATTTTTCTTTTTGATTATACTTGTTCCATTTACGGAAATATTTATCATGGGAAGATCTTTTATAGCTTTGACCACGCATTCCACAAAAATGGACATTAAAGTTAACTTTTCTCCTGTATTTTTTTGAAAAGTGTCCTTTATTTTTTCTCTCCATTTTACTATATTAGTAACATCTGCTTCAACAAAAGAAGTAACATGTGCGGAAATATTTTTACTTCTGATCATGTGTTCTGCAGTAATTCTACGCATTCTATCCATTTCTACTATTTTTTCATTTTGATTCTTATTTATACTTTGAATACTATTATATCTATTATATTTAGGAATTACAATATTATTTTTTTTAATACGGATATATTTTAATATATCTTTCTTCGTCACACGCTCCTTTTCTCCAGTTCCTTCTATCGTTTCCAATTCATAGAAACTAATCCCTTCTCTTTGAGCTATTGTGCGTACAAGAGGAGAGTAAAAACGTTTTTTTCTTTTTTCTATTATTGGAATATCCTCTAAAAATTTTTCTTCCGTTTCTAAAATAGCAATAAAATTTCCTACTTTAGCAACTTCATTAGGAGCAAATAGTTTCTTTTTTAAAATACCATTTACGGGAGAAGATATTTCAGAATTTACTTTATCTGTAGCTATCTCTACCAAAAGGTCTTCTTTTTTTACAAAATCCCCCTCTTTTTTTAACCAACGAATGATAGTAGCCTCAGCTATACTTTCACCCATGGCTGGAAGGGGCAAATTATACTCGGCCATCTAAATTAATCGTTTTATATTTGCAGATATTAATCAGATTTCACAATCTTAAAAAACTTATCAAACAAAATCAAAAATAATAAATTCATTTTAAAAAATGAAAATTCCTTCTTTAAATCAAATCAGAAAAGCGGATCAATATTGTATTGATTCCGAATCAATTTCTTCTGCCCAATTAATAGAAAGAGCAGCAAAAGGTTGTTTCAATTGGATCATTCATAATAAATCTTTCAAAATTAGAAAACATCCATTTATAGTATTAGTAGGAAATGGAAAGAATGGAGGAGATGGACTTTCTTTATCTTACATGTTACATTTATACGGAGCCATTGTTTTTGTATATGGAATTAATATTTCTAATCATTTTTCAAATGAGTTTTTAATTAATAAAAAAAAAATCTTACAGAAAAAAATCAATTTTAAAATGATTAATGAAGGAGAAAAATTCCCAGTTTTAAATGAGGAAAATTATCTTATTGATGCTATTTTTGGTACAGGATTCAATCGTACAATGAATCAATATTGGAAATTTTTTTTTCATTATATCAACGAAAAAAAATTTAAAGAAGTTATATCTATAGATATTCCATCTGGACTTTTTATGGAAAAAAGTCATGAAAATTTTGAAGGAATAATTAAAGCCACTCATACTTTAACTTTTCAAGTTCCAAAATTATCTTTTCTATTACCCAATTATGCGGATTATGTTGGAAAATGGCATTTGATAAATATTGGATGGAAAGAGGATTGTATTCGTAAAATACAAACTACAAATTTTTATATAGATGATGAATCTATTCATGCTATATATAAAAAAAAAATAAGAAAAAAATTTACACATAAAGGAAATTATGGACATGGAATCATTATAGGCGGAAGTTTTGGTATGATCGGATCTGTTGTTCTTTCCGCTACTGCTAGTTTTCGTACTGGAATAGGAAAATTAAGTGTATATGTTCCTTCCTGTGGATATCAAATTATACAAAATACACTTCCAGAAGCTATTGTAAATACAGATGTAGAAAAACATTATATCAGTAATATAGTTCTTTCTAATAATGATAAGATCAATGCAATAGGAATAGGAATAGGAATGGGGGCTCATTTTAAAACGGTGTATGCTCTAGAATCTTTTTTATTAAAAATAAAAAATAAAAAAATACCAATGGTAATTGATGCGGATGCTATAAATATATTGTCACATCAACTTCTATTGGAGCTTCTTCCAAAAGAAACCATTCTTACTCCACATCCAAAAGAATTTCAAAGATTATTATGTAGATCATGGAAAAATGATTATGAAAAATTACATTTTTTAAAAGAAATGTCTAAGAAACATAAAATTTTTATTGTGTTAAAAGGAGCACATTCCGTTATTTCAACACCAAATGGAAATCTGTATTTTAATAGTACAGGAAATCCAGGGATGTCAACATCTGGAAGTGGAGATGTTCTTACTGGAATGATAATGAGTTTTTTATCTCAAGGGTATTCTCCAAAAGAATCATGCATCATGGGTGTTTATTTACACGGATTAGCCGGAGATATTGCCTCAAAAAAATTAAGCGAAGAAGCTATCATTGCGAATGATATTATTCATCATATAGGGGAAGCTTATCTAAAAATTAAAATTTAAATTTATTCATCCAATTTTTTTTTGTAATCTGATCATAGATATTATATGTAATGGTATATAATAAAATTATAGTTGTTGTCAATAAACTAATTTTGGAAAGAAAATCTCCATGTTTAATGTAAAAAGTTTTCTTTTTATTGAGATATATTTTATCATATAAAAATCCTTCTTTTCCATAAGGAATATATGATATGATTTCTCCTGTTTCGTTAATAAAACAAGAAATCCCTGTATTTGCAGACCTGGCTACACATTTTCGATTTTCAATTGCTCTAATACGAGCATAATACATATGTTGTTTATGTCCTTGTGAGACGCCCCACCATCCATCATTAGTAATAATAACCATGAGTTCCACATTTTCTTTTCTAAAAAAATTAGAAACATATTCTCCAAAAACAGATTCATAACAAATAATAGGAGCTATTTTGATTCCTAAATAAGGATATTGAAAAACAGAAGGATGATTTTCTTTTCCCAGTTCCATAACTGTACCTCCAAAATTAAGTAATATATTTCCTAATATAGGTGAAAAAATTTTTTTATAAGGAAAAGTTTCTACTGCTGGTACTAGTTTAGATTTATGATGAAATTCAATATTTTCATTAGTTCCTATTTGAATCACAGAATTAAAGATGTCTATCCATTGCATCTCTTTTTTTTTTTTTGAAAAAATAGGAACGGAAATTTCATTTTTATCTTTATTATTATGATGTAAAGTGATTAATTCTACTCCTGTTATAAACACTGTGTTTGGAGATTTTTTTTTTAAGTAATCTTTGAATACAGAAATGATTTTATTGCTACTGATATTTTTGATTTGTATTTTGTTTGGAAACATAGTTTCAGGAGCTATGATAATCATAGATTCTTTAGATATTTTTTGATCTATTAATCTTTTTAATTTTGAAACTAATTTATTTGTTGAAATGGAATATTTTTGATTATATGGATCTATGTTAGGCTGCAAAATTAATACATTTGCAGTACGTTCATACTGATTCCCTTTATATTTTACGTATATAAAATTTGAAATCAAAATCATAAAAAAAATTATTCCTATATTAAAAAATATTTTCTTATATAATGAGAATATATCTTTCTCATTTTGATACTTAATAATAGATTCTGTCAATCCAATATTGACTATCCATATCCATATAGATCCTCCTAAAATTCCTGTATATTCATACCATTGTATCCATTCTGTCCGATTAGCAAACCCATTCCCCAAATTGAGCCATGGCCAAGATAATTCCCATTCTAAATGCATTTTTTCAAATGAAATCCATAAACAAACCAAAAATACATATCCTATTCTTTTATCTTTTACATGTCTTTTAATCCATGAATAAAAAGAAAAAATAATTGACATAAAAAAAGAATTAAAAAATACAGGAATTAAATAAGCTTCTATAGCAAAAGTTCCATTAGTTCTTTTTGCATAAGATAACCACTGTGTAGAAATAGCATTCCATGTTAAAAAAGTAATAAAAGAAAATAATAAAATATAAAATAAAGAATGATTCAAATAATTCTCTACATATAATAAAGGAATAAAAGCGATAAATAAATATAAGGGACATCCATCAGTAGGCCATCCTAATCCCAACAAAATTCCAGAAAATACACTATATATAAAAAATTCAATTTTTTTTATGTTGTGTAAAATTTTAACTTATTGTTAATCAGTGGAGCTGGCGGGATTCGAACCCGCGTCCAAACAAGTAGTATAAAAGATTTCTACATATTTATCCAAAAATTTTTATATTTTTTTATCCAAGTTTTGGATCTTGAATAAAAACTTAAAATTCAAAATTTAATTTCAGAAAACTTAAGAATCATCTGTTTTCTTATCCTTAATACTTTTGAGTACCTCTATATCAGAAATTATAAGGAAAAATTTCTGAGAGATATTTTGCTTCTGCTTTTTCTGCAGACTAAGCTATAACGTTTTTAACAACATTAAGCAGCAAAAGCGTATTCTTTTTCGCCATTTATATATTTTGTAACGCTTGATTTTCGTGTAATACCTTACGTGACACGATATGCTTTCTTCTATAACTGATCTTGCTGTCAAATCCAAAATCAGCCCCATTTATTATTACAATCAATTAATTTGAAATCATTATTGAAAATATTAAAAAATTATCAGATCAAACTGGTTTGATCTGATGCATCTATTCTTATAAAGATAAATAATAAAACCGTAAAAGACCAAAGAGATGATCCTCCATAACTAAAAAAAGGTAAAACAATTCCTATTGTAGGAAAAAGCCCCATAACCATCCCTAAATTAATAATAAGATGAATAAAGAGAATATTTCCAACTGAATACCCAAAAATTCTTCCAAAAATATTTTTTTGCCTTTCAGATAGAAAATAAATACGACTAATAAATAATAAATAAAATATAATCAAAATTATACTTCCTATAAAACCCCATTCTTCTCCTACTGTACAAAAAATATAATCAGTATGTTGTTCAGGAACAAATTTTCCTTTTGTAACAGTTCCTTTTTGATATCCCTTTCCAAAAAATTTTCCAGAACCAATAGCTGTTTTAGAATATAATAAATTATATCCTACATTATCTCTATATTTTCTGTCAAATTCATTTTGAAATAAAATATTGATTCTATCTTTATGATGTTGTTTAAAAAATTTTTGAAAAACAAATGGAGAAAGAAAAGAAAAAACTGAAAAACTAATAAATAAGAATATATAAAAAAATAAATCTAGAAATGATATATTTTTTTTCAAAAAAAAGAAAAAAATAAAACTAATAAATAAAAGTAAAATGACGATCCAAGGCGATAAGTTTATCGAAACTACAAACAATAAAATATAAAATAAGAAATAAAGTATAAAAGAAATAGATAGCCCTTCTCTATATAAAGTAAGAAGAAAAGAAGAAAAAACGATAGAAGAACCAGGATCCGGTTGTAACAATATCAAAAAAGAAGGTAACACTAATATAATAGATATATGTAATAATGCTTTATTATTATTCTCTATATTTTCCTGACTCATAATATGAGCGATCATCAAAGATGTTGATATTTTAGCTAATTCAGATGGTTGAAAACTAATAGATCCAAAAACATACCAAGATTTTGACCCATTTACATTTTTTCCAAAAAAAAATACTCCAATTAAAAGAAATAACGTAAACAAAAAGAAAAATGGAGTTATGTGCTTATAATGAATAGGTTTAAATAAAAAAATAATAAATATGAAAAAAAAACTTAGTAATATCCATATTAATTGTTTTTCTGCTTTTTCTGGAGATACGGAATATAAATTCATACATCCAAAAAATATCATAATCATATAAATGACAACAATTCTCCAATCTATATTTCTTAACAATATTTTATTTCTTTTTACCAATAGAATTTTTTGTGTAAAAATTATTGAACTTTTTCATTCTTGCTATTGAACTATATGTTTTTTGTAGTCCTGATGTCATTATTTTTTTTTCAAGATTTTTTCTATTCACATTATTTTTGATATACTTTTCTGCAATAAGACTAGCAATAGGCCCAGCCCAACGAGATCCAAATCCTCCATTTTCTATAATAACAGAAATAGCAATTTTAGGATCTTCTACGGGAGCAAATAATATAAAAATAGAATGATCGGGTAAAGAAACTATTTTATGATTCACTTTAATAAAATTTTGAGAAGTTCCTGTTTTTCCAGCCATTCTAATATCAGATGATTTGAAACTTTTTCCAGTCCCAATAATAAAAACTTTTTCCATTCCATTAATAATAAAATCAAAATATTTACTTTTAACTTTAGTATGTTTAGCTACAGTATAATTAGGATTAGATATTGGTTGATGATTAATTCGTTTTACTATATGTGGAGTATAAAAAAAACCCCGATTTGCTATGGCACAAACCATATTAGCTAACTGCATAGGAGTTACATTGATTTCCCCTTGCCCAATACTATTAGAAATGATCGTAATGGCATTCCATTTTGTTATTCCGTATTTTTTATTATAATAATCTCCAGAAGGAATGACCCCTTTTTCTCCTGTAGCTAAATCATTATATAAATAATTTCCAAAACCAAAACTTTTTATGATATCACACCATTCATTCACTCCTTTTGTCAAATCTTTGGGATATTTTTCTATAACACGTTTATAAACTTGTGCAAAATAATTATTACAAGAAACAGCTACAGCCGTTTCTACCCCTATAGGAAATCCATGAAATCCAGAATGACAATGAATTCTTTTCTTTCCATATTTGAATCCCTTATAGCATATAAAAGTAGTATTGGGGTCTACAACTCCCATTTGAAGACCTGCTAACTCAGTTAGTAATTTAAATGGAGAAGCTGGTGGATAACGAGCTTGTGTAGTTCGATCAAATAAAGGGTTATCTATCGTATCTTTCATTAATTTTTGAAATTCTTTAGAACGATTCACTCCTACAAACAAATTAGGATTATTAATGGGACTAGAAACCAAGGATAAAATTTCTCCATTTTTAGGATTGATAGCGACTATTCCTCCTTTTTTTTGATACATAAGCTGTTCTGCATAACTTTGTAAATTCCAATCTATCGTTAAAGAAATATCATCCCCACTTACAGCTTTTACATTATTTTTACTATTGTTATATCCTCCTATAATACATCCTTTTCTATCTCTTAACCAATATTTTAACCCTTTTTTTCCTCTCAAAACTTTTTCATAAGATTTTTCTACCCCAGCCCAACCAATAAAATCTCCTATTTGATAATAATTAGATTCCTTTTTAATATCTTTTTGAGTCACTTCTCCTATATATCCTAAAACATTAGCTGAACTTTCTACTTTATAATCCCTAAGAGAACGTTTTGTCCAATCAAATCCTTTATACTTATAAAGTTTTTCTTGTATATTGGCAAATTTTTCTTTAGAAATGAAAGGTAAAAAAACAGATGGTAAATATTTAGAATAAGCTTTTGCTTTTTCTAAATTTTTAGAAAAAGTATTTTTCTCAATTCCTACAAGATTACAAAATTCCATAATATTAAAATGTTCATCTATAAGAATAGGAATGACTATTAATTCGTAAATAGATTTGTTAAAAACCAAAAGATTTTCGTTTCTGTCAAAAATAGAACCTCTTTCAGGAATAATAATCTCTTGTTTAATAGAAGTATTAAATGCATTCAAAATATACTTTTCCGTATATATTTGTATATAAAATAGCCTAACTATAAAAATTATACCGAAAAAACTTAACAAAACGTAAAAATTATATAATTTTTTCAATGTTTAATTTTTCTGAAAAAAAAATATATAATACATAAAATAGTTGTAAAAATACTGCTCAATATTGTTCTAAATAAAACAATTCTGTTAAAAATAGTACCTTTCAATATTTCTAATATTAATAAAGAAAAATGATGTATAACAACTAAAGAAAATATATAAAGCATTTTCCTAATCAAAGGCAATTCATAAATTGAAAAATCATTTCTATTTATAAAATTTTTTCCATCAAAAAAATGGAGAATTTTTAGTCTTAAAAAAGCAGATAAAGTAGAAGAAAAAGCATGAAAACCTCCAGAATTCATACAATGATCTATCACCCATCCTATTAAAAATGATAAAAATAAAAATACAAATTTATTTTTATTGTATGGATATACTAGTATAAAAAGAACATATATATAAGAATAGCATCTTAAAAAGAAAAATAAGGGATTTAATATTGATATTTGAATTAAACAAAGAAAAAAAATATAAAAGACAGAAATAATAAAATTTTTAATTAAATTCATTATTTATTTTCAACTTTATAAAGTTGAACATCATTCCATTCTTCTTTTAATAAATTTTTTACAACATAAGCATTTTCTATCGAAGAAAAATTAGCCATGAGTTTCACTTTTATAATATAATTTGCATGTTCTTCATCCAATTTATAGGAATGGACTCTTCCAATAGGAATTCCTTCAGGAAAAGTAGCTGATTTTCCATCTGTTTCTACTATATCTCCTTTATGGATAGTGGAATGTCTGGGTATATCATATAAACCTACATATTCATAATCTACTCCATCCCAACTCAGAGTTCCAAAATATTTATTTTTCTTTAGTCTGGCATTAACTTTAATTTTCTGATTTAAAAGAGAAATCGCTATACTAAAATGTGGAGAAGTTTTTATAATAATCCCTGCAATTCCATTATATAATATAATCCCCATATCTGGTTTTATTCCATCTACACTTCCTTTGTTGATAGTTATATAATTTTCCTGTTCATGAATACTGTTATTTATAATTTGTACTGGAGTAAAAGTATATTGTTGTAAATAATTAATATCCTCTTTTTTAAAATCCTTAGATATTTTTCTTATTTTAGAAAATATTTGAGCATTATGTAATCTTTTATTTTCATTTAAAAGTTTTTTATTTTCAATTTCTAATAAAAAATAATTTCGAAGTTTATGTATGGTTTCATAAATTTTTCCAATCATAAAATTGGAAGAACCATCATAAATATATTGTTGAAATTTTGAATTTGAAAAAGAAAGAAAAATAGCAGCGGATTCTAGTAAAAAAAAGAAAATAAAAAAACGCCATTTCAAAAAAAAATTAAAAAATTCACGCATAAAATTAATCTATCAACCCTATTTCATTAAAAATGTAAATTTATCAATATTTTTTAGTGCCACTCCTGTTCCTTTTACTACAGCTCTCAAAGGGTCCTCCACTAAAGAAACAGAAAGACCTGTTTTATTGGATATCCTTCGATCTAACCCTCTGAGAAGAGAACCTCCACCTGCCATGTATATTCCTGTTTTATAAATATCTGCTGCAAGTTCCGGTGGAGTTCTAGAAAGGGTTTCCATTACGGCATCCTCAATTCGTAAAATTGATTTATCTAGAGCTGGAATTGTTTCTTTATAAGAAAGATTCATTTCTTTAGGTTTTCCTGTAGGAAGATCTCTTCCCTGTATATGAATATCATCTGGAGGGTTTTCTATGGATTCCATAGCCGCTCCTATATCTATTTTTATTTTTTCTGCAGTTCTTTCTCCAATATACAGATTATATTTAGAACGAAGAAAATAGGATATATCATTTGTAAAAACATCTCCAGCTATTTTTATAGATTTTTGACATACTATACCTCCTAAAGCTATCACTCCACATTCTGTTGTTCCACCTCCTATATCAATGATCATATTTCCTTCTGCTTTAGTTACAGAAATTCCTGAACCAATAGCAGCTGCCATAGGTTCTTCAATAAGATAAACTTCTTTAGCATTAAGATGTTGAGCTGAGTCTTTTACTGCTCTTTTTTCTACTTCTGTTATTCCAGATGGAATGCAAATGACCATCGTTAATGATGGAGTAAAAAATTTGTTATTAACACCTGGAACTTTTTTTATGAACTCTTTGATCATTAATTCGGCCACTTGATAATCTGCAATGACCCCATCTTTCAATGGTTTGTATATTTTAATATTTTCATGTGTTTTTCCCTGCATTTGTTTAGCCTCCTCTCCTACGGCTAATACTTTTTTTGTTCTCACATCTATAGCTATTATTGAAGGTAAATCAACTATAACTTTGTTATTATGCATGATCAGTGTGTTTGCTGTTCCTAAATCTATAGCTATTTCTTGAGTAAAAAGATTCTTCATAAAATCAACGACTAAACCCATTAATATTTATTTATGAAAATATCTACCTAATTTAAATAAAAATACAGTTTTTCAGTATATTGAATAAATATGTTAATAATTTTTTCTTTTGAAAGAACATGATGTCTTTTTGTTACAAGGAAGTAACAAAGAAAATAAAAAAAAATATTTGGACCAATCTTTAATTTTGATATCGGACGAACTTGGAAAAGTTATTAAAATTTCATCATATTTTGAAAGTGAAGCATGGAATATGAAAAATTATTCTATTTTTTATAATAGAGCTATACACATAAAAACAAATTATTCTCCTATTGATCTTTTAAAAAAGATTTTGAATATAGAATTTTTTATAGGAAGAAGAAAAAATTCTTGTCAAGGAGAGTATCAAAACCGAGAAATCGATATAGATATTTTATTTTATGATCATATCATGATTTATAGTTTTATTTTGAAAATTCCACATCCATTATTACATTTACGAAGATTTGTTTTAGAACCTATGTGTGAAATTGCTCCAAATCAAAATCATCCAATGTTTAATTTAACTATCCTAGAAATTTTAGGATTATGTATAGATAAATTATATGTAAAAAAAATTTCAAAATAAATTTTCTTTATTAAATAAAAAATTTGCATCAAATTCGATTTTCTGTTTACATCATAATATTATTCATTTCTTCCGTTTCTATTTTTTACGGAAATGAAAAAAAAGAAAATAATGATGAAATATCTAATCATCATGATATAAAAAATGAATTCTTTTTGTTGAAAGATATTTTCAAATATAAGTCAGATATACAAGAACATGACATAAAAGAAGGAAAATCATATTTAAAAGGAAATGCCACTATAGAATATCATAATACAAAAGTTGAAGCAGATTATATAGAATTTGATTGGAAAAATGGAGATTTATATGCAAAATCAAAAGAAAAATCTATTTTTTTTCAAAAGGAGAATCAACAATATTTTTTTAGAACAATTCACTGGAATTTAAACAAAAAAATAGGAGAAGCAAAAAATTTTTTTTTAAAAGAAAAAAATTATATTGTGATAGCTGATGATATTTTAAAAAGAAAAGAGGATATTTTAATGAAAAAAGTAATATATACATCAGATCCTTTTTTTTTAGAAAATAAAGATAATTTTCCTGATTTATACTTAAAAACAGAAAAATTAAAATATTCTTTTTCAAAAAAATATATTTTTTCTGGTCCAATTTTTTTCTATTTATATAGAGTTCCAATGCCTATTTTCTTTCCGTTTTTATATATTCCTATAACAAAATTGAACCAAACATCTTATAGTGGAATTATGTATCCAAAATTTGGAATACAAAACAAAAAAATATACATGAAAGATATAGGATTATTTTTTCCCATTTCTAATTTTTTAAATTTAAAAATGAATGCCTCCATATATAATCCTGAAACATGGAAAATTAAAACAAAAATAGAATATAAATTGAACAAATATAATGATCATGGATTGATCAATTTTGATTATCAAAATATGTCGCATAAACAAAAAAACTATCTATTTCAATGGGAACATAACTCAGATTTTAAATCAAATTCTGAAATAAATTTCAATGCCAATATTAATTATGATAATATTTTTCTATACAATAAAAATTACTCTTATGTAAACATAAGAAAAAAGTTTTCTAATTATTTATGGTTTATGGATATTTATATGATTCAAAATAAAGAAAAAAAAGAAATTAAATTTCTAATTCCAGAACTAATTTTACACACAAAAAATGTGCTCTTTCATGATAAAAAAAACTTTTTTTTAAGTCAGGTTAATCTTGAAAATAGATTTCATTTTAATAATTCTATAGATTTTCAAAAAGTAAAATACTTCCATTCTGGATTATTATTTAATCACAATATGAACATGACGGCTTATTTTCCTTTTTTTTATCCTTATTTAAAAATTTCATCTAAAATTTTCTATCAGGATTTTTATGCATGGAATTCTCCTGATTTTCAGATTTCAAGTTTTCAAAAGATGGATTTTTCAACAAATATAGTATCTATCCCATTTTATAAAATTTGGAAATTTAAAAATAAAGCCCTATTGAAACATCAAATTCAACCTATTTTATCTTTTCATATAATGTATTTTCCTCCCGTTTTTTATAACGTAAAAAATCATTTTGAAAAAAGAATAAATTTGATTTTCAATAATGATTGGATCATAAAAAATCCATGGAATTGTGTTGTTGATTCTTGTGAAAAAATAAAAATTATAAAAGAAATAAACTCCTCATTTATTGTTGATCATAATTTTATAAAATGGGAAAAATTTCAAATTATGGGTGATATTGATTTAACAAAAAATCTGAAAACAAAATATAAAGCAGGAATAAATTTTGAGAAAGAAGAAAAAAAAAATAAAATGATATATTTTGATTTTTCTTTTTCTTCTCATTATGACATCAATTTGTTTTCTATAAAAAATGAATTTAAAAAAAAAGGGAAAAATCGTTATGATTATTTTTTTTTCGATCAAAACAATTATGCAAAATATTCAATTCCATTGAATTTAAAAATTGATTTTCATTCCAATTATGAAAATGATTTGAATAAGAAAAAATTGTTCCAAACTTTGTTAAGTTTGAATGGATCTGTAAATATCACAAAATATTGGACAATCAGTTTTCATACAGATTATGATTTATTGAAAAATAAAATCATATTTTCTAATATAATTTTTGATAGAGATTTAAGAAGTTTTAAAATGAGTTTCAATTGGATAAGAAATTCTTCCTGGTCTTTTTTCATAGGATTAAAAGATCCTAATTTCAGAAATATTATACAGTATAATGAAAAAAACTAAATGATTCATTAATTATGATACCAAAAAAATTTTCAATCAATAAAATTCCATCTTATGGTCCATATAATACATGTGTTTTTATCAAAGGTTTTTTATTCGTTTCCGGACAAATAGCGCTAGATCAAAATACGGAAAAATTAGTTTCCGATAATATAGAAATGGAAACAAAAAAAGTAATGGAGAATATAGAAATTATTCTTTCAGAAAATGGAATAGGATTTCAAAATGTTATAAAAACTTCTGTTTTTGTAACAGATATAAATTTTATTCCTAAAATAAATCATGTATATTCCCAATTTTTTCATGAAGGAAGTTATCCAGCCAGAGAAACTGTACAAGTTTCTGGGCTTCCTAAGAATGCTAATGTTGAAATATCTTTAATTGCATACAAAAATTAATTCTTTTATTTTTAGAACTAATTGTGAAATATGGATTTTTAATTTTTATTATTTTTTTATTATTGTCATTAAACAGAACATTTTCTATTTCTAATAAAGAAAAAAAAACTATACAAATCATTCATGCAGATTTGATTCAAAATAATGAGAATCAAAATTTTGTTTTGACAGGAGATATTCATTTAAAATATGATAAGTATCATCTTTTTTGTGATAAGGTTATATATGATAAAAAAAATCATAAATTTTATGGATATGGAAATGTAAGATTAGCATCAGGAAAAAATAAAATAATATCTCAGAATATAGTAGGAAATTTTTTTGATTTTCAACTATCAGGGAAGGTTGTTCTATATCAAGAAAAAACAAAGTTGACAGCGGATACTATTAATTTTAATTTAAAAAAAAAATTACTTCAAGCTATCAACAATGTTGTTCTATTTTTTGATAAAGTCCAATTAATAACTAATATGTTGGAATATAATTTGATATCAAATCAAATTTTTTATAAAAAAAAAAGCATTCTCCATTATGGAAATTATACCATATGTAGTAAAGAAGGTTTTTTTTACATTAATAAAAAAAAAATAGAGTTAAAACATGAAATAAAATTGATTGGAAAAAATTATACTGTATATGCCAATACGTTAGTATATCTCTTTAAACAAGATCAAATCCATTTTCATGATCCCGCTATCATAGTACAAAATACAAATTTTGATAATTTCATTTATACTAAAAAAGCACTGTTTTCATTTCGAAAAAAAACATTTTTATTTAAAAATTATGTAAGCATTCATTATAATGGTAAAATTGTAAGAGGAGAATATTTATTTTTTGATCAAAATAAAAAATGTGGATTTATGAGAAATATTTTTTTAGAAAATACAAAACAAAAATATTTTTTTATAAGTAGTGGATATGGAAAGTTTGATCTTCATTCTGGTTTTTTAATCTTAAAACAAGATCCAAAAATTATAAAAACATCAAAAAATAACTCGGTTTTTATTCACTCAAATATCTTGAAAATAAATCTAAAAAAAAATGATACATATTCCATTCAAGCTTTTTCTATTAAAAGCTTTTTTTTGAATAGAACTGAAAACATTCAAGGAACATGTAATTTTTTCCATTATGAATCTTCAAATGGTGATATGAAATTTGATGGAAATCCAATATTATGGTTTCATAATCAAAAAATAACTGGAAAAACAATATATATTCAAAATGATGAAGAAAATGATTCTATAATCAAGAATATAAAAATTATAAAAAATGCTTCTTACATAGAAAAAATAAATTCTGAAGAATTTAATCAGATAGAAGGAGATATCATCACTGGATTTTTTAATAAAGAAAATTCTTTAGAAAAAGTGATAATTCAAGGAAATATTAATAGCATTTTTTTTCTTTATCCTCTTAATAAAGAAAAAAAAATAATTAATAAATCATCTTGTGAAATTTTATCAATTTACTTGGATAAATCAAAAAAAATCAGAAAAATCTATTGCGAAAAAAAAGCACGTTCAGAGTTGATTCCGATTGATCAAAAAACACCTAAAAAATTTCTTTATCTATCCAAATTTGATTGGAAAGAAAAAGATAAACCAAAAAACAATCAAAAACTTCTTATCCATAAAGAAATAGAAAAGTATAAAGAAGAAAGTTTGTTAGAAAAAAAAACAATCGAAAATATGGTAAAAAATAAATAGAAAAAAAGTTTTTATGAAAAAAAAAAAATTAGAAAAAGATTTTTTTCAATATCAAACTCAAATCAATCCGTATCCTATGAATATTATGGTAAATTATGCTGAAGGAAGTTATATTTATGGAACAGATGGAAAAAAATATTTAGATTTTGTAGCAGGTGTTTCCGTAAATGTATTAGGACATGGAAATCCAAAAATTAAAGAAGCTATAAAAAAACAAGTAGATCAATACTTGCATACTATGGTATATGGAGAATTCATACACAATCCTTGTGTAAGTTTATGTAAAAAAATATCAGAAAATATTCCACATCCACTTACTACCACTTATTTAGTAAATTCTGGAACAGAAGCAGTAGAAGGTGCTTTAAAATTAGCTAAGTGTTATACGAAAAGGGAAGAAATTATTTCTTGTAAATGGTCTTATCATGGAAGTACACATGGTTCTATGAGTGTTATGGGATATGAGGATTATAAAAGGTCTTTTAGACCTCTGTTACCTTTAGTAAAATTTATTACATTTAATCATGTCGAAGAATTAATGGATTCTATTACAGAAAAAACTGCTTGTGTAATTTTAGAAACTATTCAATGTTCTTCTGGAATTATATTACCTAATAATTCTTTTTTAAAAGAAGTAAGAAAACAGTGCTATAAAAAAAAAGCATTGATGATACTTGACGAAATCCAAACCGGATTTGGAAGAACAGGAAAACTTTTTGCATTTGAACATTATGAAATCGTCCCTGATATTTTAATAATAGGAAAAGGAATGGGAGGTGGAATGCCTATCAGTGGATTTGTCTCATCCAAAAAAATTATGAAAACTTTTAGGAATATTGTTCCTTTAGGACATTTAACTACTTTTGGAGGAAATGCCGTTTCTGCTTCTGCTTCTTTAGCTACTTTGAATCAACTTCTCAATTCAGATATCATAGAACAAGTGTCAGTGAAAGAAAAATGGATTCGGGAATATTTGGTTCATAATGAAATCAAAAACATTCATGGAAAAGGTCTTTTTCTTTCTTTAGAATTAAAAAATAAAGAGAAGGTAGAAAAAGTTTTAAAAACTTGTATAAAAAAAGGATTAATATTATTTCGTTTTTTATTTCATAACAATTACATACGTATATCTCCCCCATTAACTATCACAAAAGAAGAAATTCAAAAAGGATGTTCTATTATTATTGAAAGTTTAAATAAACTTTAAAAAAGTAATAAAATTGAGATTTTTTATTGAATTGGCTTATAATGGAAAACATTTTTTTGGATGGCAAACTCAAAAAAAAGTAAGTACGGTAGAAGAAAAATTAGAATATTGTTTATCAAAACTATTAAAAACATCTATAAATATTGTAGGTGCTAGTAGAACGGATAAAGGAGTACATGCTAAACAAATGTTTGCTCATTTTGATTTCGAAAAAGAAATCAAAAATAATCTCGTAAATAGATTAAATGTTTTTCTACCTGAATCTATTAAAGTATTCAATATTTTTCCAGTAAAAGAAAATATTCATGCAAGATTTGATGCTGTAAAACGAACATATAAATATTATTTAACGCAAGAAAAAAATCCATTTAATCAAGATTTTTCTTGGTACTGTTTTTATCATCCATTAAATATTCAAAAAATGAATATAGCCTCAAAAAAACTTATGGAATATAAGGATTTTAGTTCCTTTTGCAAGAAAAAAACTAATAAAAATGAAAAGGAAAACAATGTATGTAAAATTTATCACGCAGATTGGTCTTCTGAAAATAAAAATGTTTTATGTTTTACTATTGAAGCTAATCGATTTTTAAGATCTATGGTTAGGTCTATTATAGGTACACTTATTGATGTGGGAAGAAACAAAATTAGTATCAATGAATTTATAAAAATTATAGAATTGAAAAATTCTAATTTTTGCAAAATTATAGTTCCTGCATGTGGGTTATTTCTGACTCAAATTCTCTATCCGGAAGAGATTTTTTTATGAATAATAAAAATTTGAATCAAACAAAATCTTCCTTAAAACAGTTGATTCTAATTTCTTTAAATTATAGACTTACATTAATATCAACAATTATTATTTCTATATTAATTTCCTTCATTTCTGCTTATCGTCCTAAATTAATACAAAAAGCTATAGATATTCATATTCTTTATAGAGATTTTTTAGGCCTGAAAAATATACTGATATTAATAATTATGCTTCTTTTTTTAGAAAGTATATTTCATTTTATTTTATTATATCTATCTAATGTATTGGCTCAAAATGTCATTAAAAAAATTAGAATTCTTTTATTTGAAAAATTATTACACTTTAAAAATTCTTTTTTTAATAGAACTCCAATAGGGAAATTGGTGTCTTATTCTGTATCAGACATAGAAACTATAGCCGTAATATTTAATGATGGAATTCTACTTGTTGCTGGAGATGTTTTAAGAATTATTATGATTATTATTATGATGTATACAGTTCATCAAAAATTATCTTTTATAGTTTTTTTCACTATTCCTTTTATGTATATCATTACTCGTTTTTTCCAAAAAACGTTAAAAAAAACGTTTCAAGAAGAACGCATTCAAACTTCACGTTTGAATAGTTTTTTACAAGAAAATATTGTAGGAATGTCTATTATTCAACTTTTTCATAAAGAAAAAGAGGAATACTTGAAATTTGAATCTATTAATCGTAAATTAATGAATGCTCATTTTAAAACCATTTTTTATTTTTCTATTTTTTTTCCTATAGTAGAAATAATTTCTGGAATTACAATAAGTATTATCATATTTTACGGAGGTTTTCATGCTATTGAAAAAATAGGAAATGTAAAACCAGGACAAATTATTGCGTTTATTTTTTTTATTTATCTTCTTTTCCGTCCTATGCGACAAATAGCTGATAGATTCAATATCATACAAAGAGGAATAGCTGGAATAGAACGTATATTCTCTATATTAAATTCTAAAGAATTTATTCCTCCTAATAGAGGGAATTTACGTTTTGAAAAATTAAAGGGACATATTGTATTTAATAATGTTCATTTTTCTTATATAGATAATGAAATGGTATTAAATGGAATTTCTTTTGAAATTCAACCAGGGGAAAAAGTTGCTATAGTAGGAGCTACAGGGTCTGGAAAATCTACGATTACTTATTTAATTTCTAGATTTTATGATATAAAAAAAGGTAATATTTGGATCGATGGATCTTCTATTCAAGATATAGAGTTAAAAAATTTAAGATCCCATATTAGAGTAGTTACACAAGATACTTTTTTGTTTAATGATTCAATCATTAATAATGTTACTTTAGGAGATCCGTCTATTAGTATTGGGAAAATAGAAGACATGGCAAAAAAAATAGGAATCCATAATTTTATTACATCTTTGCCTAATGGATATAAATCCATAGTAAAAGAAAAAGGAAATTTACTCTCTATTGGGGAAAAACAATTGATTTCTTTTTTAAGAGTTCAAATGCATCCTTATTCCGTACTAATATTAGATGAAGCTACTGCATCATTAAATAAAGAATTAGAGAAAATGATTTATCAAACTACGGATCTTTTAACGAAAGATAAAACTTCTATTATTATTACTCACCGTATTTCTACATTAGAAAATTCTGATAAAATATTAGTTATAGATAAAGGATCTATTGTAGAAGAAGGGACTCATCAAAAATTAATTCAATTGAATGGATATTATGCTGGATTATATAAAGAATCTTTTGAGAAAAAACAATCTAACAATTAATTTTTACGTAATAAGTATTTTTTAAAATTTCCTTTGCCCAATTTTTTATTTTTTCTTGTTTTTTGATATTTTTTACAAAATTTTTTAAAAGATTGTAATTTTCTTCAAAGGAAAGGGGTTTAGATGGTATTTCATCCAATAATTTTATGATAACAAAGGCCTCTTTTCCATTTATAATTTCCTTATTAGGATTAGTGATTTCTCCTTTTTTTAAAAAAAAGAATGCTTTTTTCGTACTTTTAGAAAGTTGGGGTTCCTCCATCCAAATTGGATTTTGTATTATTACATCAACAACTTTATTTTGATTTAGTAAACTTTGGACTTTATTATCTAAATTAATTTTTTGATGAATCATCCGTTTTCTAAAGAATTCTGAAAATAGTTTTGTTTTGTATAATTCTTTTTTTGAAAATTTAGGTTTGACTAAAATATGTCTAAAATCAATCTCATCTTTTCTTTTTTTTTCCAATTTGATAATATGAAACCCTAAATCTGTTTCAAACGGTTTAGATATTTCTCCTTCTTTTAAAGAAAGAACTAAATCTACAAATTCCTGTGAAAGATTATGGATTTTCATACCCTGAACAAGCCCCCCTTTCAATGCTGAAGAATTATCTTCAGAAAATAAAATAGCTTTAGTGGAAAAATCAGTATCAGAATGGATTTCTTTTTTGATTTGATTTAAAAAATCAATTATTTTTTGTTTGCTGATCTTGCTTAATTTAGGATAGAATATAATATAAGAAATACATATCTTCTTTGGAATAGAAGGGATCTGATTCTGTTTTTGAGTCAAAAAATTTATGACTTCTCTTGGAGAAACTTCCACATCATCCGTTATCTTATCGTAGAATTTTTCTATATATTTTTGGTTTTTAATTTCTTCCGTCAAGTTTTTCAAGAATTCTTTATTTTGAAATTGCATTAAAAATTCTTCCTGGTTTATATATTTTTTTTTCATTTCTAATAGAAATTCTTGAATTCTCAATTTTAATTCTTGATCACTGATTTTTATACTTTTATCTTTCTTTGCATAAGAAAGCATTAATTTTTGAATGAGAAGATTATTTAAAAAATCAGTGTCGCAAAACGATTTTTCTTCATTACGATTTCTAATCTCAGAATCTAAAATGATATCATTTCCTATCACTACAGAAATCCCACTTAGTTTTTCTAAACCGGAAGAATATGAAAAACAGTTGTGAAAAACACAGAATAAAAAAAGTATAATAAAAAAAAATTTCCTATTTAAATTATCCATACGAAATACAAATATTCATATTTTATTTAATAAAAAAAAATTTTTAAATTTTTTATTATGACTTTGAAAGCTAGTAATATATACAAAAAATATAGAAATAAATATGTTGTAAACAATGTATCAATTCAATTGAATAAAGGAGAAATAGTTGGATTAATAGGTCCTAATGGTGCAGGAAAAACAACTTCCTTTTATATGATTGTAGGATTAATTAAACCTGATAGAGGAAAAATAGTCCTTCTTAATCAAGATATTACATTTTATCCAATGCATCATCGCACTAAAATAGGAATTGGATATCTAGCTCAAGAACCATCTATATTTAGAAAATTATCTGTAGAAGATAACATTTTGTGCATATTAGAAATGCAAAATATATCGAATCAAGAAAAAAAAAGAATAACAGAAAAACTGATTAAAGAATTAGGATTGCAAAAAATCCGGAATCATCGGGGAGATCTGATTTCTGGAGGAGAACGAAGAAGAACCGAAATCGCTAGGTGTTTAGCTATAAATCCTAAATTTATTCTTTTAGATGAACCGTTTTCTGGAATTGATCCAATTACTATAGAAGAATTACAGAAAATAATTTTTTTTCTAAAAAAAAAAAATATAGGTATATTAATTACAGATCATAATATACAAGAAATTGTTAACATAGCAGATCGTATTTATTTAATGTTTAATGGAGAAATCATGAAATGTGGATCTACTATAGAAATTCTGCAAGATCCTTTAATAAGAAAAATTTATTTAGGAAATAGAATCATAAATTTAAAAAAAAATGAATCATAGATTTGATGGTCCGGAAGTAGGATTATTTTTAAATGGAGAAAAACCTCCTTTTTTAGAAGGAAAATTTCCTTTTTATGAAAAAATATTTGCCGTAGATGGAGCATTTTATTATCTAAATGAACTCGGAATTTCAGTTGATTATATTATTGGTGATTTTGATTCTATTTTAAAAAAGGATATACCTTTAACAACTCCTTTATTAAAAATTGATGATCAAAGATATACTGATTTTGATAAAGCTTTGAATGTTATTTATAATTTTGGATTTATAAACATAAATGTTTGGGGCGCAAGTGGAATGGAACAAGACCACTTTTTAGGAAATTTATCTACAGCTCTAAAATATAAAAAAAAATTATCTATTATATTTCATGATCAATATCATTTTTATTTTTTTTCTGATAAAAGAACTTCTTTTCATCAGAAAAAAAATAAAAAAGTGTCTTTATTTCCATTTCCTATAGTAGAAGGATTATCCACTTATGGACTAAAATATTCTATAAAAAAAGGATTATTAAAAATAGGAAAAACAATAGGAATCAGAAACGAAACTTATCAACAAAAAATAGAAATAAATTACAAAAAAGGAGAATTATTAATATTTATAGAAAAATAAAATTTTAATATGATGTATCAAACTTTTTAAGTTTATTGATCATCATTTTTACATGATTGGCAGATTTTTTCAAAAGATTTTTTTCTTTTTGATTCAATTTCAGTTCTACGATTTTTTCTACTCCAGATTTCCCTAAAACAACTGGAACTCCTAAATATATATCTTTCAAACCATATTGTCCTTTTAAAAAAACAGAGCATGGAAAAATCCGTTTAGAATCTTTTAAAATCGTTTCCACTATTTTTACAACAGATGCACTAGGAGCCATCCAAGCCGATGTTCCTAATAAATTTACAATTTGTTCTCCTCCTTTCTTAGTTTTTTCAATAATTTCGTCATTTTCTTCTTCTGATAAAAATTCTTTGATAGGAATTCCTGATACAGATGTATATCTGTATAAAGGAACCATTGTATCACCATGTCCTCCTAATAATAAAGATTGTATATCAATAGGAGATATATTGAGTTTTTTAGATAAAAAAAAACGATATCTGGCAGAATCTAATATGCCAGCCATACCAATTATACGAGAAGAATCTACCTTTGCTGTCATATAACTTACATATGACATCACATCCAATGGATTAGATACAATAATAAATTTAGATTTTGGAGAAAAAAGAATAGATTTTTTAGTTACAGTACGAATGATTTCTGCATTAGTCTTAACAAGATCCTCTCTACTCATTCCAGGTTTTCTAGGAATTCCACAAGTAATAATAATGATTTCAGAATTTTTTGATTGAAAATAGTCTTTGGTTATTCCAATCACTTTAGTATTTGATTCTATCATAGAAAGCATTTGAGATATGTCCAAACTCTTTCCTTCTGAAAGTTTTTCTCTAATGTCTAACAAAACAATTTTTCGGACAAGATTTCTTTGAGCTAGTAAACTAGCACAAGAAGCCCCTACATTTCCTGCTCCAATAATAGTTACTTTCATAATATATGGTATGGTGTTGTAATATAATTGTTAATGACTATCTATTTTATTTATCTAAATTTGCAATGTAATATAAAGATAAACACAATTTCTATTTCTATGAAAGAGGATGACGTTAGAAAAAAAAATTTTTATCATAGACATATAGGACCGTCTTGTAATGAAATTAATAATATGTTAAAAGAATTACAATATTCTTCTATTAAGAATTTTGTAAATCAAACTATTCCCAAACAAATCCGTTTAAAAAAAAAATTAAATCTTCCTAATTCTATTTCTGAATATCGATATTTAAATCACATTTATAGAATAAGTAAAAAAAATAAAACTTATCGTTCTTATATAGGATTAGGATATAAAAATACTATAACTCCAAGTGTTATTCAAAGAAATATTTTAGAAAATCCGAGTTGGTATACTCCATATACTCCTTATCAATCAGAAATATCTCAAGGACGTTTAGAAGCTTTAATCAATTTTCAAACTATGATTTCAGATTTAACCGGAATGAAAATCAGTAATGCTTCTATGTTAGATGAATCTACAGCTGCCGCTGATGCTATGTTCATGATTTATCATGAAAAAATAAAAAAAAATCAAATAGATAATGATTATCATTTTTTTATTTCGGATGAAATCCTTCCACAAACTTTTGCTGTTTTAAAAACAAGATGTTTTGGATTAGGAATCCATATTATAAATGATTCTCATAAAAATTTAAAAAGAAAATATAATAATAAAAAAATATTCGGATTAATAATATCTTATCCATCTAGTCTAGGAGAAATATATGATTATACTGAAACAGTTCAGTATGCAAAATGTCATAACATATCAATCATAGTTTCTACAGATCTTTTGTCTTTATCTCTGTTAAAACCCCCTGGAGAATGGGGTGCGGACGTAGTTATAGGATCCAGTCAGTCTTTTGGAATTCCTATGGGATATGGAGGGCCTCATGCTGCTTTTTTTTCTACTCATGAACAATATAAACGTTTTCTTCCAGGAAGAATTATAGGAATATCTGTAGATCGAAAAAATAAAAAAGCTTTTCGTATGGCTTTACAAACAAGAGAACAACATATTAAAAGAGAAAAAGCAACTTCTAACATCTGTACATCACAAGTACTTCCTGCTGTAATGGCTTCTATGTATGCTTTATATCACGGAAAAAAAGGATTAATAGAAATAGCAAAATGTATTCATGAATATACTAAAAAACTAGAATTTTTATTGATTAATAATATCAATCATCTTCTTCAAGTAAATACTTTTTACTTTGATACTCTTAGAATTAAAACAGATCTTATAAGTAAAATAAAAACAGTGTCAGAACGTAAAAAAACTAATTTTAGATATGTTAATAAAAATCATTTAACTATTACTTTAGATGAAACTACTTGTCAAGAAGATATAAATCATATTCTATCAATTTTTTACGAAGCATATAATCAAGATAAGAAAACACATAAAAAAATAAAATATCATACAAGTATTCATGATCAATATAGATTTCCTAGTTTTTTAGAAAGAACTTCTAATTTTTTAGAACATAAAGTTTTTCATAATTTTCATTCAGAAAACGAGCTCATACGTTATATCAAGAGATTAGAAAAAAAAGATATTTCCTTAATTCATTCTATGATTCCACTTGGATCATGTACTATGAAATTAAATGCTTCTTCTGAATTATTTTCTTTAAGTCAACATGAATGGAAAAATGTACATCCTTTTGTTCCTGAAAAACAAGCAATGGGGTATCATTTTGTTATTCGAAAATTAAAGAAATATTTAAAAGAAATTACTGGATTTTCTGGAGTTTCTTTACAACCAAATTCAGGAGCTCAAGGAGAATACGCTGGACTCATGGTTATAAAACATTATCATCATTCATTACAAGAACATCAAAGAAATATAGCTTTAATTCCTTCTTCTTCTCATGGAACGAATCCTGCATCAGCAAATATGGCCGGAATGAAAGTTATATTAATAGATACAACCAGTAATGGTTCTATTGATAAGAATGATTTATTAAAAAAAGTAAAGGAAAATAAAGATTTATTATCTGTATTAATGATCACTTATCCTTCCACTTATGGTATATATGAAAAAAATATTCAGGAAATTATAAATATCATTCATGAAAATGGAGGTCAAGTTTATATGGATGGGGCCAATATGAATGCTCAAGTAGGATTAATTAAACCCGCATATTTAGGTGTAGATGTTTGTCATCTTAATCTTCATAAAACCTTTGCGATTCCTCATGGAGGAGGAGGGCCTGGAATGGGTCCTATTTGTGTAGCTTCACATTTGAAACCTTTTTTACCCAATCATCCTTTTCCAAAAAGGAATAAAAAAAACGAAAAAATATTAACTATTTCCTCTTCTCCATATGGTTCTTCTTTAATTTTAACAATTTCTTATGCTTATATTCGTTTATTAGGCCCAGATGGGCTTAGAAAATGTACAGAAATATCTGTGTTGAATGCAAATTACATCAAAGAAAAATTGATGAAATTTTATAACATATTATATGTGGGAGAAAATAATACTGTGGCACATGAGTTTATTATAGATTGTCGAATTTTTAATAGACCTACGAATATAGGAGTTATAGATATAGCCAAAAGAATGATGGATTATGGATATCATGCTCCCACTATATCCTTTCCTGTAGAAGGATGTATGATGATAGAACCTACAGAAAGTGAATCTAAAGAAGAATTAGATCGTTTTATTGAAACTCTCATCAGTATAAGACAAGAAATTAAGGAAATTGAGAATGGAAAATTTTCCAAGAAAAATAATGTGTTAAAAAATGCTCCACATAGTATAGATATTTTGACTCAAAATGAATGGAAATATCCTTATAGTAGAGAAAAAGCAGCTTATCCTTTATCTTGGATTAAAGAAAGAAAATTTTGGCCATCAGTCAATCGTGTTGATGATGGATATGGAGACAGAAATTTAATATGTACATGTATATAATTTATATAGTTATTGATTTATTATGAAAATGTTTTAAACTTGGAATATGGAGTGATGTGAATAGAATCAAATAATTTTCTTTCATATTTTAGTAATCCTGTTATGGCGATCATGGCCCCATTGTCTGTAGTGTATTCTTTTTTTGGTATAAAAATTTCTAATTTTTTGTTTTTTTTCGACAAAGACATAAATAATCTTCTGATTTCATGATTAGCAGATACTCCTCCTGCTAAAACTATTCTGAAAATACCAGTTTGTGAAATAGCTTTTTCTACTTTTTCTAAAAGTATTTCTGCTATAATATTTTGTATGGAAGCACAAATGTCAGATAAATTTTGTTTTACAAATAATGTATTTTTCTTTAATTTTTTCTTTATAAATTGTGATACATCACTTTTGAATCCACTAAAACTGAAGTCTAGTCCACTGACTATAGGTTTTGAAAAAATAAATTTTTTTTGATTTCCATTTTTAGAAAAAAACTCTATCATAGGTCCACCAGGATAATAAAATCCCAATATTCTAGCTATTTTATCTAAAGATTCTCCCACAGAATCATCTAAAGTAGATCCTAATATTTCCATTTGAAAAAAATCGTTTACTTTTATAATTTGAGTATGACCTCCACTTATAACCAAACCTAAAAATGGAAAATTTGGATAAGAATTGTTAATGTTCGCATTTTGTATAAAATGAGAGAGTATGTGAGCTTGTACATGATTTACAGTTAATAATGGAATCTCTAATCCCATGGAAAATGATTTTGCGAAAGAAGCTCCTACTAATAAAGGACCAATTAATCCTGGACCTAAAGTAAAAGATATAGCATTAATTCGGTCTCTATGAATTTTTGCTGAAAAAATCGCTTGTTGAACTGCTTTTGTGATATTTTGATCATGTAATCTTGAAGCTAATTCAGGAACAACTCCTCCATATTTACTATGAATTTTTTGATGAATTATAATATTGGACAATACTTTTCTATTTTGAATAATAGAAACACCTGTATCATCACAAGATGATTCTATCCCAAGAATTATTGTTTTTTTTTTCATAAAAAAATAACGATATCTTTGAAAATGAATAATATTTTTTTTTATCAATTTCAAAAAAAAAGAACCCTTATTCTACTTTTTTTATTAGGATTTCTTTTATTTTCTGTTTATTATCAGAAACAGAAAATAAAAGAAAAAGTTTCCACATTTTTTTTGAAAATTTTTTTGAAAAAAGTAAGGAATCATTGGAATGAAAAAATTATTATCAAACATGCCTCTATTAATTTTTTAGAAAGAGAACTTATTTTTAAAGATCTAAAAATTTTAGATCATCATCGTTTTTCTTTTATTCATATATCTAAATGTAAAATATCCATTGATAATTTACTTTATTTTATTTTTGTAAATTCAGAACATTTAAAAATAAGAAATATTTTCATTGAAAATTCTTCTTTTTTTATAAAAAAATATTTTAAAGAAAAAGAAAATAATATTCTTTTTTTTATCAAAAATTTTTTGATTCATAAAAAATTAAATAAATCTCGCATCAATTTTATTACCTGTTCCAAATTAACAATCAATCAATCTTATTTAGAATATCAGAATACAAGTTTTAATAAAAAGATTTTTCAATATTTTTTTTCTAGTTGGATAACTAATATTCAAATTGATAATACAAAAATAAAAGCTTCTATTTTTTCTTTTCAATCTAAAAAAGGATTTATTAAAAAAAATAAATTTCCTTTCATAAGACATTTATCTTGTGATTTAATATATTATTATTCAGTTCCAAAACTAAAAGGAAAGAATGTCTTCTTAAAAACAACTAGTAGTTCTTTAAAAGGAAATTTCACTTTATTTCAAACTCAAGAAAGTAAAAATGTTTTTCCAAAAAAAAACATACAATGCCAAATTTTAGAAGGATCAAAATTAGGTTCAGATCTTGGAGTTTTGTTTTATAACAAATGGAACTCTTGCTCGAAAATATTTATTCAAGGTACTATTCATGGAAATTTTAATGATGAAAACAAAATGTTTGTTCTTTACAATATTTCTATAACAGATTCAAAAAAGAACAAATTATTCGCAAATCAAATTCATATTTTTTATGATGTAAAAAAGAAATGGAAAAAAATAAAGTTTTTTAAAACTTTTTTTCAATTCCATCCTTCTGATATGAAAAAAACAATTCTATATAATTTGGATTCAACATTTCAATTTTCTAGACTGTTTTTTAATTTAAAACAACCTATTATTTATCAAGGAGATTTCCTACTATCCTCATTCGGAAACAAAAAGAATTTAATAAAAATAAAAGGAATTGTTAAAAATCGTTTTTTCGTAGTTAAAATAACTACTTACGTTTATTTTTCGAATCAACAATATATAGGTAAAATTTTTATAGAAAAAAAATATTTTTTTTTAAGGAAAAAACCAATTATAAATACAACATTATCAAACTTATGTATTCTAAATTTAAAAAAAAATTTTTATAATGTTTTTATAACTCTACTATTTTCTTATTCAGAATATAAAATCCATTTTACAGGAAAAGTATTTGAAAATCTTCAAAATATATATGTTAATATATACAATAAAAACAAAATTAATAGAAGGATTAAAATAATATTTATCAATAATCATAAAAATCAGTCTTTTCAAAAGATCAGGATAAACATGCATGATATGATTATTGGTCATATTTATGGATATATAAAATGGAAAAATTTATTCAAAATTTATTGTTTAAAAAATCCATATAATAAAAAAGAAACCCAATATGTAAAATTTAATTTTTTGATTAAAAAATCTTTTTTTGATCTTATAGAACCAATGAAAAACAGAAATATACTTTCTGATATTCAAATTTCAGGAGAAAAAAAAGATAATACATTCAAAATGATTTTTTATACAAAATCCATACAATTAAATAATATTTTGATTGATCAATTATTTGTAATGATAGATTCTTCTTTGAAAGAAAAAATAAAGATTCATGTAGAAAAAATCATTTCTAAAAATTTTTTTTCTAAAAAAATAAATATATCTATTTTCGATTATACAAATTTTTGGATAATAAACTCTAAGTTTTTTTTCAAATTAAAAAAACAAGAATACAAGGAACAAATACTGAATTTTTTTTGCAAAACAAAAGGAAATGTTCTCACATGTAATCCCTTTCTTTCTAAATTAAATATAAATGGAAATAATTGGATGATTGATTATAATTATCCTAACAATTTAGGAATCATTAAAATCGATTTAATCCATCAAAAATATATTATTGATAATATTATTTTTTCCTATGAAAAACAGAAAATTATTGTTAATGCAAATTGTATTAAAAATAAACAAAAAATGTTTCAATTTTATCTCAAAAATGTACCATTAAAAAAAATCATATTTAATAAAAATATAGATGGATTAGCAAATGGTTTTTTTTGTTATAAAAATGTTTATAATAAAATTGAACCTAACATTAATATAGATATTAAAAATTTTTCAATTGGAAAGAAATTTTTAGGAAATTTTTCCATTTATTCTTTAAAAAAAAATAAAAAAGATTATGAGATTAATGGAATTCTTAGAAAAAATTCTTGTGATATTTTGAAAATATTTGGAAATATTAAAAATGAATACCCAAATCAACCCCAACTTAATTTGGATATCATCATTCAAAATTTGAAAATAAATAATTTTTCTTTTTTTTGGAAAAAAATGAATACCGAAATCAGAGGAAATATAACAGGAAAAATACAAATTTTTGGTCATTTGAATGACCCTCATTATTTCGGAAAATTAGAAATTTCAAAATTTGGAATCAAAATCAATTCTGCAAAGACAAATTATGAAATTATAAATCCTGCTTATATCAATATTTTTTCTGAATTTTGCACTTTATCCACTTCTTATTTCGTAGATACTAAATATAATACAACAGGATATATTAATGGTTTTTTTTCACACAAAAACCTTATTCAATGGAATTTAATAAAATTATCTATCAATACAAAAAATTTGCTTGTTTTAGATTCGGATGAAACACACAACAATTTTTTATTTGGAAAGATCTTTACTCATGGAAAAATTCAAATAACAAAAAGAGAAAATCGTACTCTGATTTCCATGAAAAATGGAGAAATTTTGAATTCTTCTCATTTATACATTAAACCTAAAATATTAGAATTTCATAAAAAAAATCTATCCAAAAAAAAATTAAATGATCTCAAAAAAAAAGAAGAAGATGATTCTTTACTAATAGATATTAATACTATTATAAATCAAAATACAAAAGTATCAATATTCTTAGATAAAAATCATTTTATTGAATTTAGAGGAGAAGGTTCTTTTTCAATAAAAAAAACATTCAAAAAGAATGTACAAACTAGTGGTAGATATTTTGTAAAAGATGGATTTTATCATTTTTATAAAAATGATAAAATTCCCATAAAGTTAGAAAAAACATTCAAAATAAAACCGGGAGGATCTATTACTTGGAAAAATGACTTTTATCAATCGAATATGATTAATCTCATTGCTTATGAGACTAAATACGTATACAATATTATTGAATATATAGAAGATTTTTTCATAGAAGAAAATTCAAAGAATCATAAAAATATAATATTTACAGAATTAAGAATTCATATTTCCGGTAAAATACAAAAACCTAATATTAATATGGATATTCTTTTTCCTGATACTCAGAAAAGTATACAAAAAAAACTATCAGAAAAATTAAACTCTTTTGAAGAAAAAACAATGCAATTTGTATCTATTCTAATATTAGAAAAATTTTTTATAAAAAAAAATTTTTTCTATTTTTCTATATATGAAATTATTTTGAACAAAATAAAAAATATATTATCATCATATAATAATCCAAATTAATCAATTTATAAATAATCGTTATATCTTTTGAAGATTTTCAAAATTGTTGTTACATAATTTTTTGTAATTAAAAAATGATTATAGTTTTTTTTTAATGAAACAAGAAAAAAAAATGCACGATATGTTAATTAATTTCATTTTTAGAATGAAAAATCAAGAAATATAAAATTCTTGATCTCATTTTAGGAAATTATATGTAATTGACTGCAAATAAATTATGAAATTGATTCTATCATAGAATAAAAACTATAAAATATATTGAAAAACAAGAATTTATTTCTTAAAAAGAAAGTTTTGTATCTTGGTATTTTAATACCTTATATTTAAAAAAAATTCATAAAAAATAAAAATATAAAACAATGATTCTAAGATATAATACAGACGAAATCGACAATACTATTGTTAGAAAATTAAACATAAATGCTAGAACTCCCTACACTGAAATCAGTAAACAAATCAGTCAAGAAATCAAACCATTATCTGTTGGAACCGTTCATGTTAGAGTAAAAAAATTAGAAGATGCAGGAATTATAAAGGGAAGTACTTTAATTATAGGATATGAGTCATTAGGATTTCATTTAATAGCTTTCGTAGGAATTTTATCGGATTCTCGTGAATCTAAATTAGTAAAAGAAGAATTAAAAAAAATACCAAATATAGTTCAACTCTATATCACTTCAGGAAAATATAATCTATTTTGTAGAATTATTGCTAGAGATCCTTCAGATGCAAGAGATGTGATTTCTAAAATAGGGGAAATAAAAGGAGTACTCAGAACAGAATCTACTATTTGTCTAGAAGAAAGTATCAATGATGAAAATAGATTATTATCCAATATTTTACAAAAACATCAAAACATCTTATAAATTATAAATAATATAATTGGAAATTCTTATTATCTATCATTTAAATATGAATTTTTTTCTTTAAAAAAGAAAAAAATTTTTCCTTCCGAAAAAATGGCTTAGGCTCCAATTTTTTAGGTAATGGCTAACTTCTTTAAATTTTATAATAAAAACATTGCATATAAAATTTTAGTTTTAATTATTGCAGTTTTATTACTGACATTTTTTTTCCCAAAAAAAGAGATCATGAAATATGAATTTTTAGAAGGAAAAACTTGGTCTTATGAAAATTTATTTTCTCCATTTAATTTTTTAGTTCCAAAAAATAGTCAAGATATAGATTTGGAAATCCAAAAATTGAAAAAACATCAAGAGATATTTTGTATTAAAAATGAAAAAACAGTAAAAAATATAAAAAAAAAGTTAAAAAAAATTTCAATTATACGAAAAAACAAACATTACAATCAAATTGTTCATAGAATAATCAATACAATATATAAATATGGATATCTGGATAATTATGATAATTTCACAAAACAAAATAAAAATTCTATAATTTTCTTGAAAAAGGATAAAAGTTGGATTCCCATTTTATATCAAAATATTATTACATATGATAAAATCAACGATCTTCTTGAAAAGAATTTCAGGAAAAAAAGTGATCATGGTATAAGGATTTTAAAAAAAATTTTAAGAAAAATTATCGCACCTAATTTATTTTATAGCCAATATTATACAGATTTTTTTTTGAAAAAAAAAATTCAATCTATAAAAAAAATTAAATATTCCTTTACAAAAGGAGATAACATTATTAATAGTAATGAGATTATAAGTAAAAATAAATTTCAAATTTTGTCCTCTTTTAAAAAGGAATATGAAAATAAAATATGGAATAATAAAAAATATTATTGTCTTGTTATAGGATATTTTTTTATCATAAGTATGATTCTTACTTTATTTATGTTATATGTTTTTTACTTTGAAAACAAAATATTTCAAAATAACAGAAAATTGAATTTTCTGATTATAAATATATTACTAATATCATTAATTACCATTATGATTTTAAAATATAAATCTAAAATATTATATATAATACCCTTTTGTATCCTTCCTATAAGTGTACGTGCTTTTTTCAATTTGAATTTGAGTATTTTTATTCATTTAATAACAATCTTGTTATTGTCTTTAATTACACCAAATAGTTTTGAATTTATTTTTTTACAAATGATTGCAGGTTTTTTAGTGATGTTGACAAAAAAAAATATTTCCAAAATGGAAAATCTTTTTATTGCTGCAGCAAAAATAACCATAACTTATATTACTACTTTTAGTTTACTCACTTTAATCCGTGAAGGATCTTTAGAAAAAATTTCTTGGGATACTTTTTCTTTATTTTTTTTTAGTGGAATCTTAACAACTTTATTTGTTCATCCATTAATATTTCTTTTTGAAAAATTATTGAATTTAACTTCAGATATTTCGTTATTAGAACTATCTGACACCAATACTCCTATATTAAGATTATTATCCCAAAAAGCACCAGGGACTTTACAACATGTTTTAACAGTCGCAAATATAGCAGAAGAAACTGCTGTCGCAATTGGCGCTAATTCTCTATTAGTAAGAATAGGATCGATTTATCATGATATAGGAAAAATAAAAAAATCTAAGTATTTTATTGAAAATCAACAAAATATAATTAATCCTCATCAAAAATTAAGTCCAAAACAAAGTGCAAAAATTATTTTAGAACATGTATCAATAGGGGTTAAACTAGCAAAAAAATATCATTTACCTGATTCCATTACTGATTTTATACGCACTCATCATGGAAATAGTATTGTTTATTCTTTTTATGAAAAACAAAAAAAAATATATCCAAATATAAAAGTGGATAAAAAACAATTCCAATATTCTGGTCCTAAACCATTTTCAAAAGAGACGGCTATTGTCATGATAGCTGATTCTATAGAAGCGGCTTCAAAAAGTATCAAAAATCCATCAGATAAAGATTTGGAAAATTTGGTAGAAAATATAATCGAAAAACAAAAAATAGAAAATCAATTTTCAAACGCCGATATTACTTTAAAAGAAATAGAAAAAGTAAAACAAGTTTTGAAAAAAAAATTAAAAAATATTTATCACACTAGAATAATATAATCCTTAATTTATAAAATAAATTATTTGGTTATTTAATAGATCTATTTTAGATTTGTATTTTTTTGGAGAATTGCCGGAGTGGTTAACGGAACAGTTTGCTAAACTGTCGGTATGTAAATACTGCGTGGGTTCGAATCCCACATTCTCCGTAATATTATAATATTATATATTATAAAAAAAAACGGGGTATAGCGTAGTTTGGTTATCGCGCCTGGTTTGGGACCAGGAGATCGTAGGTTCAAATCCTGCTACCCCGATTTATTTATGATTGTGAGATCACGTAGCTCAAATGGATAGAGCAACTGCCTTCTAAGCAGTAGGTCACAGGTTCGAATCCTGTCGTGATCATTTTTTTCCTTCTAATACTTCATCGATCATCCCGTATTCTTTAGCTTCTACAGAGGTCATCCAGTAATCTCTATCTGAATCTTTTTCTATTTTTTCAATAGAAATCTCTGAATGTTTCGATATAATTTCATAAAGCTCTTTTTTCAATTTTAAAATTTCACGAACTGTTATTTCAATATCTGAAGCTTGACCTTGTGTTGCTCCTATAGGTTGATGAATCATGATTCTAGAATGTTTCAATGCTGATCTTTTATGTTTAACTCCTGCACAAAGCAAAACAGCGGCCATAGATGCAGCCATTCCAGTACAAATAGTTGATATATCAGGTTTTACAATTTGCATTGTATCATATATTCCTAATCCAGCATAAACATCTCCTCCTGGAGAATTAATATATATTTGTATATCCTTCATAGAATCTACAGATTGCAAAAATAATAGTTGAGCTTGCACTATATTTGCAACTTGATCTTCTATTGAAGTTCCTAAAAAAATGACTCTATCCATCATTAAACGAGAGAAAACATCCATTTGAGCTACATTTAATTTTCTTTCTTCTACAATATAAGGAGTCATGGATTTAATAATATAATCATTCATTGTTAAACTATTAATTCTCTTGTGTTTTTTTGCATATAGCATAAACTCTTCTGAGTTTTTATGAAAATTCATTTTTTTGAAATTGAAAATTTTATCAAAGTTACTTTCTTCTATGTAAAATTTTGTAAAAAAAAGTTTATACATGCATAAAAAATACAGAAATTAGAAATTTTTAATCTTAAAAGATATTGGCTTTGTACAGAAAACTAGTAATACAAACAATAATATACTCTATAGGATTTGTATTTCCTAAAATGGTGAATTATGTTTTTTTAAAATTTTTTACTGTTTTTTTTAAAAGAGAAGAATTTTCTCTTTACACAGATATGTATGCATTATCTTTCATTGTTATAGGATTTCTTTCTTTTGGATTAGAAAATACCTACTTTAGATTTTTATATAAGAAAAATTATAACAAAAAAATTGTTTTTTCAACGGGAGTGATAATACAATTGTTGATCAGTTCTTTTTTTTTGTTAATTTCTATAAATTTAATAAAATATTTATCTTTTATTGCTGGATATCATCATCATTCAGAATATTTTTTCATGTTTTTTTTTATTATTTTTTTTGATACAATTTGTATTCTTCCTATGGCTTGGCTTCGTGCAAATGATAAACCTGTACAATATTCTACAATAAATATTGTAAATATATTAATACAATCATTTCTAATAATATATTTATTTTTTTATTCTGATAATATTTTTTATGGTAAAAACACTTTTTCTTTTTTCATTTTTAAATGGATTAGTTCTTTTACAGATAAAATAGGTTATATCTTTTTTTCGAATATGATCTCTTCTTTAATAAATTTATTTTTAGTTTTTCCTATTCTTTTCAAAGAGGTAACTATAAAAAAGTTTAATAAAGTTCTTGCTATCAAAATGTTAAATTTTGGAATTCCTATTATGATAGGAACTATTGCTTTTTCCATTAATGAAAATTTAGATAAGATTTTGATTAAAAGATGGGTTTCAGATGAAATGAATGGGGCCTATTCAGCTTGTTACAAAATTGCCTCTTTTATAAGTTTGTATCTTAGAATTTTTAGATTAGGAATTGAACCTTTTTTTTTTAAAAAATCTAAAGATGCAGATGCAATATATTATTATGAAGAAATCATTTATATGTTTATTTTATTTGGATTAATTTTTTATGTGTTAATATGTGGGAATATTAACATATTTATGGAATTTTTAATTGATAAAAAATATCATGTAGCTGTTTCCATTATCCCCATAATAATGATGGGAAATCTTTTTTTGGGAATTTATACGAATTTATCCATTTTTTATAAGATTATAGATAAACCTATTATTGGAACTTATATCTCATTAATTGGTGTATTGATTACTTTTTTATTTAATGTTATTTTTATTTTCATTTCTACTGATCATAGTTTTATGATTCCGGCTTGGGGTACTTTTACGTCTTATGGATCTATGCTTATAGTTTTATATATTTGGGGAAAAAAACAGTTTTTACAATTTTGTAATAAAAAAATTAAAAATATTATAATGCATTTTTTATTTGCACTTTTTATCGTTTTTTTGATAAGAAAAAAAACGGAATTAAGCTTTTTATTACAATTTTTATATCTAATTATTATTTTTTTTTCAGAGAAAAAAAGATTGACCAATTTAATCAAATAAGAATCAATTTTGCGTAGAAAAATATATAGATACACTTTAGTAGCCAGTATCAAAAGACCTGTTGAAATCAATTTTTTGAGAAGAAAGTTGATTTCAACAGGTCTTTTGATTTATGAAAATACTAGATATTCTTTTTTCTTGAAAAAAAAAATGATAGAATCAATTTGTGTCATTCATCTCACGAAAAAGAAAAAACATCCATTTTATATGGAAATTCAAATCATTGTAATCAACGTTTCTCCTAAAAAAAAAATAATGATTAAACCCAATGAAGAATTAGGAGTATTAGATATCGTTACAAATGTTAAAAAAATAAAATGGAAAGAATCTTCTATTTTAAACAGAAGTATGAGAGGAAATAATAGTTTTGGAAGCACTGGAATATTATAAGGAATAAAAACAAATGAAATAATATGAAAATTATAATCCCCATGGCTGGAAAAGGATCACGTCTTTTTCCACATACTTTAAATACTCCTAAACCATTGATTCATATTGCAGGAAAAACAATTTTGAGAAGATTGTTGGAAAGTTTATCCAAAATTATTCAAGTTTTCTCTATACAAGAAATAGTTTTTATTTTAGGAAATTTTGGAAATCAGGTAGAAAAACAATTAATCAGTTTATCTCATGATATGAAAGTTCATCCTATTATATATTATCAAGTCATTCCTCTTGGAACAGCAGATGCTTTGTTGAAGGCTAAAAAATCTTTAACAGGAGAACCAATTATTGTAGCTTTTTCTGATTCTTTATTCTATCATCATTTTTTTGATAAAGAAATTACTACTCATAAAGTAGATAACATTATCTGGACAAAGAAAGTTGAAAATCCTCATTTATTTGGCGTAGTAAAATATTCCTCTTCAGGAATCGTTACTCATTTTATAGAAAAACCAAATAATTATATATCAAATTTTGCTATTGTGGGACTTTATTATTTTAAAAATAGTCTGATTTTAAAAAAAGAATTACAATTTTTATTGGATCATAATATTAAGAATAAACAAGAATATCAGTTAACATCGGCTTTAGAAAATATGAGAAAAAAAGGAGAAAAATTCATTATCAAACAGGTAAAAGAATGGATGGATTTTGGTAATCAAAAAAAAACTATTTGTTCAAATTCAAAAATATTATCCATTGAATCTCAAAATTCAGAATTAATTCATAAAACAGTCATTATAAAAAATAGTTTGATTAAAAAACCTTGTTCAATCAAAGAAAATACAAGTATTGAAAACAGTATTATAGGCCCTTATGTTTCAATAGGAAAATTCACAAAACTAAAAAATAGTAATATAAAAAAATCTATAATTCAAGATTATACAATTATTCAACACGCAAACTTAAATCATTCAATAATAGGAAATCACTCTATTTATATAGGAGAAAAAGCAAAAGAAGTAAGTTTGAGTGATTATTCTGTTTTCAAATAAATCAAAAATTCATAATTTTTTTTATATTTGAAAAAAAACTCCATGTATATGGATTTCGTTTCTATTTTTTATATACCACTTGGTACTTTTGGTACCACAGAAATCGTGGTTATTGTCATTCTTGCTCTTTTACTATTTGGAGGTAAAAAAATTCCAGAATTAATGAGGGGATTGGGAACTGGATTGAAAGAATTTAAAAAAGCTTCTGAAGAAGAAAAAAATTCAGAATCAGAAGTTAAAAAGGAAAAAAAATAAGATATTTTTCTTTCACTTTACGTTTTATGTTTGTTGATTAGTATTATTTTTTCTAATAATTTTAGAAACTAATCAAACTCATCAAATCAAATAATGGAAACAACAAAAATAAGAAATATTATGTTTTTTGTGTTCATCTTAAAAAGCTTGGTCATTCAATCTATATCAAAACCATTCTTGGAACAAAAAAATGTAATCAATTTTTATAATAATGTTTTTAATCCAAAACTAAATTTAAATAATATACATGCGGAAAAATTATGGAATAAAACGTTAGTAGGAAAAAAAAAATCTTTATCTGAAAAAAAGCACTCTCAAAATAAGAAAAAAAATACTGCTTTTCTCAATGTTAATACTGAAGAATTAAAACGAAGACTAAATTTTCTAAATCAAAAATCTCAAATTAAAATACTAAAATACAACAGTATAGTACATGCTTCTATAGAAAGTTATCTTCGTATGAGTAAATATATAGGAAAAATTATTTCACTGTCAGATTTTTTTTTTCCTATGTTTGAAGAAAAACTTGAAAATTACCGTCTTCCAAAAGAATTAAAATATTTAGCTATTATAGAATCCAATTTAAATCCTGTTGTTACTTCCAAAGCAGGAGCGAAAGGTATTTGGCAATTTATGCCTGAAACTGGAAAAATATATAATCTTGATATTAATCATCTTTATGATGAAAGAAATGATCCGATTAAATCTACAGAAGCAGCTTGTCGGTATTTGAAATTTTTGTATAGAAAAATAGGAAATTGGGAGTTTGTTTTAGCCGCATACAATGCAGGACCTGGAACCGTGGATAAAATATTACAACGCTCTAAAAATAGAAAAAATTTTTGGGAATTATGGGAATTCTTTCCGAAAGAAACCCAGAATTATATTCCAAAATTTATAGCTATAAATTATGTAATGAATTATCATAAGGAACACAATATTTACAAATATAGTTCTTCCCCTTACAAATACAAATATAAAGAAACAATATTAATACCTATCAAGGAAAAAATTTCATTGAAATTTTACGCTTACAATTTAAATATTTCCTATCAAGATTTAATCCTTCTCAATCCGCAATATCTTGTAGATCTTATTCCTTCAGGAAATAAGTTAAGATTACCAAAAAATAAGATTTTTATTTTAAAAAATAAAGAGAGATTTTTTTCAAAAAAAATCCATAAAAATTGATTGTTTCATCTTTATATATAAATAATAGGAAACATATTTCTGTTTTAAAACTATGAACGAAAAAACTGAACAAAAAAGAAAATCTTTACAACTCGTATTGGAAAAGATGGATAAAATATATGGAAAAGGAACCGTAATGCAAATGGGGGATTCTCATATAAAAAATTTAGAAGTCATTTCTTCTGGATCTTTAAGTTTAGATATTGCTTTAGGTATAAAAGGATTTCCAAAAGGTCGGATCATTGAAATATTTGGACCGGAATCTTCCGGAAAAACTACTTTAGCTTTACACGCTATAAATCAATCTCAAAAATTAGGAGGTTTTGCTAGTTTCATTGATGCAGAACATGCTTTTGATCGTATTTATGCTCAAAAAATAGGAGTAAACATAAAAGAATTAATTATATCTCAACCAGATAATGGAGAACAAGCCCTAGAAATTGTAGACAATTTAATTAGATCTGGTGTGATCGATATTATAGTAGTTGATTCTGTAGCGGCTTTAACACCTAAAAGTGAAATAGAAGGAGAAATGGGAGATTCTAAAATTGGATTACAAGCAAGGTTAATGTCTCAAGCTTTGAGAAAGCTAACATCTAGTATAGGAAAATCTAAAAGCATATTGATATTTATTAATCAATTGAGAGAAAAAATAGGAGTTTATGGAAATCCAGAAGTCACAACAGGAGGAAATGCTTTAAAATTTTATTCCTCAATACGATTAGACATTCGAAAAGGAAATCAAATTAAAAACGGAGAAAAAATATTGGGAAATAGAACAAAAGTTAAAGTAGTGAAAAATAAATTATCTCCACCTTTTAGAACTGCTGAATTTGATATTATGTACGGAGAAGGAATTTCAAGAATTGGAGAAATTCTGGATCTAGGAGTAGATTTAGGAATTCTCAAAAAAAATGCTTCTTGGTTTAGCTATGGAGATATCAAATTAGGTCAGGGAAGAGATTCTGTAAAAGAATTCTTAAAAGAGAAAGAAAATATCATAAATGAAATACAAAAAAATATATACAAGAATATTATATGAAAATTACTTTTTTGGGAACTGGAACTTCTCAGGGGATTCCTGTTATTGGATCTAAACATCCGGTATGCTTATCGAATAATTATAAAGATAAAAGACTTAGAAGCTCTATTTTAATTGAAAAAGATAAAAAAATTTTTTTGATAGATTGCGGCCCAGATTTTCGTTATCAAATGCTAAGAAGTAATTATGAAAAATTAAATGCCATTTTTATGACACATGAACATCAAGATCATATAGGAGGATTAGACGATATAAGACCAATAAATCTTAATATGAAACAACCTATTCCTATTTATGGATTACGTAGAGTTATAGAAAATTTAAAAAAAAGATTTTTTTATATTTTTTTGAAAAACAAAAAATCAAATATTTCCAATATTTCTGTTCATGAATTAGATAATTTTCAAAAATTTTTTTTTGTAGAAAATTTTAAAATTTTTCCTTTATCCATATGGCATGGACATCTTCCTATTTTAGGATTTCGTATAGAAAATTTTGCGTATATCACAGATGCTAGTAGTATTCCCATTCAAACCATACAACAATTAAAAGGAATAAACATATTGGTATTAAATGTATTAAGAAAAATAGTCAAAAATTCTTTTCCTTTCATGCTTTCTGAAACTTTAAATATTATTCAAAAAATTCGTCCTAAACAAACTTATTTAACACATATTAGTCATACATTTGGATTTCATGAAGAAATTGAAACACAATTACCTAAAAATGTATATCTGGCTTATGATCGATTAATTATATATGGATAAGAAATTAACAAATGCAAAAAATAAAAAAAATACTTTTTTCCACAAAAATTACTTCTTTTTTATTCTTATTATTGGCCTTATCTATGGCTATAGCTACTTTTATAGAGAAAATATATTCTACAGATGTATCAAAAATATTTATTTACGAATCTACTTGGTTTGAAGTTATCATATTCCTTATAATAATAAATCTGATAGGAAATATCTGGAAATACAAATTATGGAGTTATCGTAAATTACCTTTGTTCATTTTTCATTTTTCATTTATATTCATTTTTATTGGTGGAATTTTTTCTAGATATTTCAGTCTTGAAGGAACAATGTCTATAAGAGAGGGAGAAATAAATGGAAAAATACTTTCTAGTAAAAATTACATTAAATTAAAAATAAATCAAGGATCTAACACAAGGTTTTATCATGATCCTTATATTTTTTCTTCTTTTCATAATGGATATCAAGGAGGATTTTTTTTTAAAAAAAATCCTTTGAAAGTTAAAGTCATAGATTATATACCATGTGCAAAAATATTTTTATCAAAAGATAATACCGAAGAAAAAGTTATAAAAATAGTTTCAACAAATCAAAAAGGAAGAACGGAACATTTTGTTAAAAATGGTGAGATTATAAATGTAAATGGAATTATATTTTCTTTTAATAGAGAAATCCCTTTTGGGATTATAATTTTTGAAAAAAATCATAGGCTTTATATAAAATCATCTTTTTCAGGTAAAAGTATTAACATGATAAATAGAAAAATCAATTTTTTTTCAAAAAAAGTTGATCATCTATTGAAAATTAGACATTTATATCAAATTAAAATCAATCGAAATCATGAAATAATGCAATGGGTTATTCCTGAAGGAGTTGTAAAAGGAAAATTAAAATATGTAAAATCATGTGATCATGAAGAAGAAAATAATAAATTAAGTGCTATTACGGCAAAAATATCATTTCAAAATCAATCTAAAATAGTAACCTTTTTAGGAGGAAAAAATACAACAAATATGAGTCCTCCTTTATTTTTTAATGATTATAAAATATCCATTGGATATGGATCAATTTTTTTTAATCTTCCTTTTTTTATAAAATTAAAAAAATTCAAATTGGAAAACTATCCAGGTTCTGAATTTCCATCCACTTTTATAAGTCATGTAACATTAATAGATAAAAATAATAAAAAAAACTATTTTATTTACATGAATCATGTTTTGAATTACAAAGGATTTCGATTTTTTCAATCTGGATACGATCCAGATGGAAAAGGAACTCATTTTTCTGTTAATAATGATTATTTAGGAACATACTTTTCCTATATGGGTTATCTCCTTATGAGTATAGGGATGTTTTTTACTTTATTTTGGAAAGGAACTAGATTTAATGATCTTAAAAAAAAACTAAAATATTTATCTTATAAAAATTATTCAATATTATTTATTGGATTTTACTTTCTAAGTAGTATACAAAATTCTGTATTTTCTCAAATACAAGAATTCAAAAAAATTCCTTTAGAAAACGTTTCTGATGCAATTCATATTCCTAAAAAACATGGAGATAATTTTGGCCGTTTATTAGTACAAGATCAAAAAGGTAGAATTAAACCTATTAATACGATTGCTATTGAATTGCTTAGAAAAATACACAAAAAAGATTCTATAGGAAATTTAGATGCAAATCAATGGTTTATATCAATTCATCAAGATAATATATTTTGGACAAAAATTCCTTTTATTAAAGTTGATAAAAAAGGAGGACATGAATTTTTAAATAAAGTAAAAGCAAATAGACAATATTATGTTTCTCTTATGGATTTATACTTTATAGATTCAAAAAATTCAAAACTAAAATTTCTTCTTCAAGAAGATTATGAACAAGCTTTTTCTAAAAATCCTTTTCAAAGAAATGAATATGATAAAGCCATATTGAATCTTAGTGAACGTGTAGGAATAATGCATGAAATTTTTCAAGGAAAATATATCCGTATTTTTCCTATTCCTCATGATGTCAATCAGACTTGGTCAAGTTGGGTTTCCAATTCATCAAATAAATTGAATCCTTTAGGGTTATCTATGTTTAATAATTATCTTAAATCTTTATTATTTTCTCAAAATGAAAAAAATTGGAATATTGCGGATAAAGAAATTCAAAAAATACGATTATATCAAATTCAGCATGCAAAACCTATTTTGCCTTCAGAAAATAAAATAGATGTAGAAATTATTTATAACAAATTAAATATATTTTATGTATTATCTTTTCTATATGCTTTTTTTGGAGTCATTGTTCTTATTCATTCTTTTTTAACAATCTTTTTAGAAAAAAAATATATGTATTTTTTTTCTAAAATATTTATTTCCATTTTGTTCGTACTATTTATTTTAAATTTTTTCGGATTAATTTCTAGATGGTATATTTCTGGACATGCTCCATGGACTAATGGGTATGAATCTGCGATTTTTATTAGTTGGTGTTTGATTGGGATAAGCTTTTTATTTTATAAAAATCAATTTGTTTCAGGAATTACCGCTTTAATTTCATCCATTTTACTGATGGTTGCACATTATGGAAATGTCATGGATCCAGAAATAACCAATTTGGTTCCCGTATTAAAATCTCATTGGTTGATTATACATGTTGCAACAATCACATCAAGTTATGGTTTTTTTTTAACAGGAGCATTTTTAGGTTTTTTAGTCCTGATTCTTTTTATATTAAAGATATGTTTTCGTAATTATAGTGAAATGATTTACATTCATATTAAAAAATTGACTATTATTAATGAAATATGTTTGACCATAGGACTTTTTTTATTAAGCATAGGAACTTTTTTAGGTTCTGTATGGGCGAATAATAGTTGGGGACGTTATTGGAGTTGGGATCCTAAGGAAACTTGGGCTTTGATTAGTATAATGATTTACGCTTTTGTATTACATATGCGATTAATTCCATATCTTAGAAATATATTTATTTTTAATTTTTCCAGTATTTTATCTGTAAGTTCTATTTTAATGACTTATTTTGGAGTAAATTACTATTTATCCGGACTACATTCTTATGCAAAAGGAGATCCTATTTCTATTCCTTACTGGGTCTATTATAGTTTGTTAGTTTTGTTAATTGTCTCTATTTTATCTTATTATTCATTCAAATTTCATAAAAAAATAAAATATATCAATAAACAGTGAATTTTCATTCGTTTTTTTTTAAAAAACATTTCAGAAAAAAAAAAAGTACTTTATTTAGAGATGCATTTGGAAATTTTCATTTTATAAAACGTTTCTTAATTTTTACTTTTGGTTGTATTTCTTATAATCGTTATAATGGATTTAATCAATTGCATTTGGAAGGAACTGAATATATCAAAGATTTACCTGATAAAAAAGTTCTTTTTGTATCTAATCATCAAACTTATTTTGCCGATGTGTTCGCTATGTTTCATGTATTTTGTAGTGTAAAAAATGGTTTCGTCAATAGCATCAGAAATCCTATTTATCTTTTAAATCCAAAAGTTAATTTATATTATGTAGCCGCAAAAGAAACTATGAATCAAGGTTTTTTAACTAAATTATTTACTTATTCAGGAGGAATTACTGTGAAAAGAATTTGGAAAAAAGAGAAAAACAAAATTAATCCTTCTATAAATATATTATCTGATATCACTCGTATGGGGATTGCTCTCAATGATGGGTGGTTAATTACTTTTCCACAAGGGACAACTCAAGCTTTTGCTCCTGGAAGAAGAGGAATTGTTCACGTTATCAAAAAATACACTCCTATTGTTGTTCCCATTGTAATAGATGGATTTCAAAAAGCCTATGATAAAAAAGGAATTCGCATTAAAAAAAAAGGAGTTTTACAAAAAATGAAATTTAAAGAACCTATTCAAATGGATTTGAAAAAAGAAACAACAGATTCTATTATGGAAAAAATTATGGATGCCATCGAACAATCTCCAAAATATAAAAAGGATAATTCATAAATTTCAAACATAAATGAAATATAAATTAATCAAAGAGACTTTTCTAAATTTCTTTCAAAAAAAAAAACATAAAATTATTCCTTCTTTCCCCATTTTTTCGAAAAATGATCCCACTCTTTTTTTTGTTAATGCCGGAATGAATCCTTTTAAAGATTATTTTTTAGGACATGTAACTCCTGAATATACGAGAATAGCCAATATTCAAAAATGTCTTAGAATAACGGGAAAACACAATGATTTGGAAAATGTAGGATATGACAATTATCATCACACTATGTTCGAAATGTTAGGAAATTGGTCTTTTGGAGATTATTCAAGAAAAGAAACGATAGAATGGGCTTGGGAATTATTAACTAAAATATATCATATTCCTCATCAAAATGTTTATGTTTCCGTTTTTATTGGAGATAAAAAAGATGAATTATCCATGGATAAAGAAACTTTGAAATTTTGGAAAACTTTAATTCACGAAAATAATATTCTTTTTTTTGGAAAAAAAGAGAATTTTTGGGAAATGGGAAACACAGGGCCTTGTGGTCCTTGTTCAGAGATTCATATAGATTTAAGAAATGAAAAAGAAAAAAAAATATTATCTGGTAGATATCTTATTAATAAAAAACATCCTCAAGTAATAGAAATTTGGAATCTTGTTTTTATAGAATTTATACGAAAATCAGATGGAACATTGGAAAAACTTGACACAAAACATGTAGATACAGGAATGGGATTGGAAAGATTATGCATGGTATTACAAGAAAAAATTTCTAGTTATGAAACTGATATTTTTTATCCTATTATTCAAGATATAGAATGCGATTTAGGAAATGTTTATAATAGAAAAGATTTTAATCAAAATGTATCTATACGGATTATAGCAGATCATCTAAGAGCTATTGTTTTTTCTATTTTAGATGGACAATTACCATCCAATAACGGAGCTGGTTATGTGATAAGAAGAATACTTAGAAGAGCCGTTATTTTCTGTATCCGTTTTTTATACAAAAAAGAACCTTTTCTTTATAAATTTGTAGATTCTTTAGTGAGAGAAATGAAAAATTCTTTTCCAGAATTGGAAAAGAAAAAAAAATACATACGAAATATTCTTAAAGAAGAAGAATTATCATTTTTCAGTGTTATTGAAAAAGGAAGTAAAAAAATTCAACATATAATTACCCAACATAAAGAAAAAAATGAACAAATTATTAATGGAGAAGAAATTTTCCAATTATATGATACTTATGGATTTCCCATGGAATTAACTAAAACATTGGTTGAGAAAAATAATTTGTTCATTGATGAAAAATCATTTCAAAAAAAATTATTGGAACAAAAAAAAAGATCCAAAGAAGAAAAAAACTCAATCATAAAAAAAGATTGGATACAAGTATATCATGATTCTTATCAAGGTCAAAATTTCGTGGGATATGATTTGATAGAATGTAATATTTTGATATTAAAATATAGAGAAGTAGAAAACAAGCTCAAAAAAATCCGTTATTATGAACTAGTTTTTTCTAAAACTCCTTTTTATCCTGAAGGTGGAGGACAATTGGGAGATACGGGTTTGATCAAAAATGAATTTGATCAAATTGACGTTTTCGATACTAAAATCGAAAATTCTATTGTTATACATTGTGTTCAAAGATTACCTTCAAATGTTTTTTCTTCTTTTAGAGCCATAGTAAATCAAAATAGAAGAGAAGAAATTGAGAAAAATCATACTTCTACTCATTTATTACATTTTGCTTTGAAACAAGTTTTAGGAAATCATATTCAACAAAAAGGTTCTTATGTAGGAGACGATTATATAAGATTTGATTTTTCTCATTATCAAAAAATAAAGATTCAAGAATTGTATAAAATTGAAAATTTTGTTCAAGAATTAATTTTTTCGGATATTTTATTAAAAACAAAAACGTTTCATTCTTTACAAGAAGCTCAAAAAAATGCTTTTTTTAGTGAAACTTTTGAAAATAAATATAAACAACAAGAAGTACGAGTTGTAACCTTTGGTAAATCTTCCGAATTATGTATTGGAACACATGTGAAACATACTGGATTAATTCAAGTGTTTGAGATATTATCAGAATCTTCTATATCGCATGGAATACGTAGAATTAAAGCTATCACTTCTAAAAAAGCAATTCAACATTTAAAATCTATTCGTGATCAATATCAATCTCTAAAAAAAATGATGAAATATCCAGATGACCCTATGAAAAGTTTCTCAATTCTGAAAAACTCTAATGAAAAATTAAAACAAGAAATATCAAAAATTCATTTAGAGAAAATAAAAATATTAAAAAAAGAATATTCTTTAAAAGCCATAAAACTATCTTCTATAAAATATATATGTGAAATTGATCTTGATCAAGAAAAAGAAATCAACATTATGAGAAAAATAGTCTTAGATTTAAGACATGAAATTCATAATTTATTTATGATTACAGGATTTGTAAAAAATGAAAAAGTAATTCTTTTTATATCTGTTTCTGATTCCGTTATTAAAAATTATAATATTCATGCTCATAAAATCATATGTGGAATGGCTTCTCATATACATGGAAAATATTGGGGAGACTCTTTTTTTGCTACAGCTATGGGTACTAAAAAAAATGGATTGAATTTAGTCTTAAAAGATGCAATAGCATATCAAAATCATCTACAAAATAAATGTTTAAATTTAAAAAAATAAAAACAGTATTATGAATGATAGATATTCTTTTCTAAATGCCATTCATTTTAAAGATATAGAATTTCTATATAATCAGTATCAAAAAAATCCTAATTCAATAGAATCAAGTTGGAGTGCTTTTTTTTATGGATTCGATTTTGGAATAAAAAACTATAACAACGTTACAAAATTAGGAAAAGATAATATCATACAAAAAGAATTTTTAGTATTGAATTTAATTCACGATTATAGAAAAAGAGGTCATTTTTTCACGAATACAAATCCTATACGAAAAAGAAGAAAGCATTTTCCTTCTTTAGATTTAAAAAATTTTGGATTATCTGAAAAGGAATTAGATACATATTTTGAAGTTGGAAAATTAATAGGGATAGGAAAAACTTCATTAAAAAATATAATTAGTCATCTAAAAAATATTTATTGTGGACCTATAGGAATAGAATACATGTATATTTATAATCCTGAAAAAATTCAATGGATTGAAAAATGGTTTTTAGAAAAAAAATTCCAATTTCTTCCAGAAGAAAAAAAATTTTTTTTGAAAAAATTAAATGAAGCAGTTACATTTGAAAATTTTATTCATAACAAATTTGTAGGACAAAAAAGATTTTCTATAGAAGGAAATGAATCTACATTACCTGCATTGGAAGAAATGATCGAATATGCATCCAGTAAATATTTTACTGAAGATTTTATAATTGGAATGTCACATAGAGGTCGTATAAATATACTTTCTAATTTTTTTCAAAAAGATTATTCTCAAATATTTATCGAATTTCAAGGAAAAGAATATAAAGAAAAAACTTTTTCCGGAGATGTAAAATATCATTTAGGATTTTCAAAAAACAGAAAAACTCGTGAAAATAGAGATGTTAAAATCTATTTGGTTCCTAATCCTTCTCATTTAGAATCTGTAGATGCTATTGTAGAAGGAATTACACGTGCTAAAATAGATATCATCTATAATCAAAATAGTAATTCTGAAAAAATCATTCCTATTTTGATTCATGGAGATGCGGCATTATCCGGTCAAGGAATTGTATATGAAGTTCTTCAATTCTCTCAATTAAAAGGATATAAAACTGGAGGTACCATTCATATGGTAATGAATAATCAAATAGGATTTACTACGAATTCTACTGAAGGTCGTTCCAGTATATATTGTACCGATATTGCCAAAATTCTGATGTCTCCCGTATTACATGTTAACGCGGATGATGTAGAATCTGTTATTCGAGCTATTTATTTTGCTGTAGATTTTAGAATGCGTTATCATGAAGATATTTTCATAGATTTATTGGGATATAGAAAATATGGACATAATGAAGGAGATGAACCAAGATTTACTCAACCTTCTTTATATAAAGCAATTTCACAACATTCTAACTCTTACAACTTATACAGAAAAAAATTGGAACAAGAAGAAATTATTAGTAATGATGATGTAAAAAATATGGAAAAAAAATATGAAAATATTCTTCATGTAAAATATAATGAAACAAGTAATATTAAATGGAACGTATTGAATTCTTTTTTAGAAGAAGAATGGAAAAATTTTCCTATAGTATATAAAAATGAAGAAATCTTTAAAGAAGTAGAAACACAATTTCCCATAGAAAAAATTATAAAGATATCTCATAAAATTTTTTCTCTTCCTAAAAAGAAAAAATTTTTTAGAAAAACGGAATTGATTTTTCAAAAAAGATTAGAAATGATTCAAAAAAAATTGGTAGATTGGAGTATGGCAGAACTACTATCTTATGGTACTCTTTTATATGAAGGAATTCATATTCGTTTATCAGGAGAAGACGTGGCAAGAGGTACGTTTTCTCAACGTCATGCTGTTATTAAAACAGAAGAAGAAGAAGAAATTATTCTTCTTAATAAAATCTGTACAAAACAAGGAAAAATACAAATTTTTAATTCTCCTCTCTCAGAATATGGAGTTTTAGGTTTTGATTATGGATATGCCATGTATTCTCCTCATGTTTTAACTTTGTGGGAAGCTCAATTTGGAGATTTTGTAAATGGAGGACAAATCATAATAGATCAATATATTTCTTCTGGAGAAAATAAATGGAAAATTAGAAATGGAATTGTATTGTTATTACCTCATGGATATGAAGGACAAGGCCCAGAACATTCTTCTGCACGCATTGAACGTTATTTACAACTTTGTGCTAACAACAACTTATTTGTAGTCAATTGTACTACTCCAGCTAATTTTTATCATCTTATAAGAAGACAAATGAAATTAAAATATAGAAAACCTCTTATTATTTTTACTCCTAAAAGTCTGCTTAGAAATAAGAAATGTTTATCTCCAATAAAAGATCTTTCTATGGGAAAGTTTCAGGAAATATTGGATGATCCTTATGTAAAGGATATCAAAAAAATTACAAAATTAATTTTTTGTTCTGGAAAGATTTATTATGAATTGCTCAATAGAAAAGAATCTATTCTAGATGAAAAAACCGCATTAATTCGCATAGAACAAATTTATCCATTAAAAATAGAGAAAATCAAGGAACTTTTAGAAAAATATAAAAATAAAAAAGAAATTTTTTGGGTACAAGAAGAACCAGAAAACATGGGATTGTGGAGTTTTATTTTAAGAAAATTAGGAAATATGATTTCATTTAATTTAATAGCTCCATCTGAAAGCTCTAGTCCGTCTACAGGATCTTATATTGATTTTTTTAGAATTCAAAATAAAATATTAAAAAAAGCTTTTCTTTGAAATTTAAATTATAATAAATAATAAAAATTTTTTAAAATTTAAATCATGATAATACAGATAAAAGTTCCTTCTCCAGGAGAATCAATCACAGAGGTAGAAGTTTCCACATGGCTCGTAAAAAACGGAGACTATGTTCATAAAGGTCAAATAATAGCAGAAATAGATTCAGATAAAGCGACTTTAGAAATTTCTTCAGAAGAAAATGGAATAATCACTATTATGGTAGAAAAAGGAGAAAAAGTACGAGTTGGAGATGTTTTATGTATTATCGAATCTTCTAATAAAGAAGATACAAAAAAACATAAAAAAAAAATTGTTCAAGACAAAAAAGATCATGTTGAAAAAGTTTCTCCTACAAATAAAAAGATTAAAATTCCTTCTCCAGCTTCAAGAAAAATTTTGAAAGAAAAAAAGATTTCTATAGAATCTGTTATAGGTACTGGAAAACATGGAAGAATAACAAAAAAAGATTGCATTTTTCATTTAGAAAAAAATGAAACTTCTATTATTCCTAATAATAGACCACCTATTACAACAATGTATAATAGATCGGAAACCAAAACTCCTCTTTCTTCTTTAAGAAGAAAACTTTCCGAAAGATTAGTTTATGTAAAAAATCAAACCGCTTCTCTTACCACATTTAATGAAGTAGATATGCTAAAAATTTTTATTATTAGAAAAAAATATAAAGATCTTTTTAAGAAAAAACATGGGGTCAATTTGGGTTTGATGTCTTTTTTTACTCTTTCTTGTGTTAGAGCTTTAAAACTTTATCCAGATGTCAATGCCATGATTAGTGAAAAAGAAAAAATTAATTTTGAATATTATGATATTAGTATTGCTATATCTGGGCCTAAAGGATTAATGGTTCCCGTAATTAGAAATGCAGAACATCTATCATTTCGTGAAATAGAACAAGAAATATATAAATTATCAACACGGGTTCATAATGGAAAAATTTCTATAGATGAGATGACAGGAGGAACTTTTACTATTACTAATGGAGGGATTTTTGGTTCTATGTTATCTACTCCGATTATAAATCCACCACAAAGTGCCATATTAGGAATGCATAAAATTATGGAAAGACCTGTAGTGGTTAATGGATCTATTGAAATACGTCCTATCATGTATTTAGCTCTTTCTTATGATCATAGAATCATTGATGGTAGAGAATCTGTAGGATTTTTAGTTTCTGTCAAGGAGTCTATAGAAAATCCTATAAAATTTTTGATGGGTGGAAGTGAAGAAACTCTTTCTAAGAAATTAGAATTATGATAATAAAATTTCAAAGAAAACGTAGATTTTAATCTAAAATTTTTTCCTAACATAAGGATTAGGTCTGTTTATATTTCCGATATTTATTTTTTTCATTTGTATTTTTATGATTTGAATTTGATCATGTAATAAACCAGAAATATCCATTTTTTGTGCCTCTAATAGTAAACATTCGGCTCTTTTTTTATTTCCTTTTGATAAGGATGCTATAGCCAAATTAAATTTGGCTATAGCTATATTTGGTTTAAATTTTAGTCCTAAATCTAAAGCTTTTTGCATATAATTTTCTGACTGAAAAATATTATTTTCTGAATATAAAATTCCATTCAAAAAATAATAATAAGCCATCTGGTTTTTAGTTAATTGTAATTTAGGGTTTTTAACATATTCTAAATATTTTTTTAATCCTTTCATGTCCTTTTTTTGTATTTTAAGAAAGGCTAATAATAAAAATTCATTCCTAAAAATAAGAAAAACAGGAATTAGACTTACTAAAAGTAGAATACATCCATATAAATAATTTTTTTGAAAAAATGAAAAAATAGATCCTAAAAAAATAAACAGAAACAATACTATTTTTGAATATTTACTCATGATTCATATTTTGATTTATTTTTTATATGTTTTTCTTTAATCCAATTAATAAGATCTTGATAATTTAAATGATTTAAAGTATGTCCAGATTCATACTCTTTATAAAAAGAAAGTATTTTTTTTTCCTTTAAAAATTTTAATCCTTTTTTTGCCCAATTTACAGGAATTATAGGATCATATTTTCCATGAGATATAAAAAATTCTAAATCGGAATAATGATTAATTTGTTTTGGCAAAATACGATTTTCTAAATATCCACTTAAAGCGATTACTTTTTTTATTTTATCAGAATTTTTTAATGCTATCGCATAACTTAGAATAGCTCCTTGACTAAACCCACATATCCATACTGGATTGTTTTCCAATTTATATTCTTCTATGGCTTCATGGATGAAAAATGATATTTTTTCAATGGTTTTTTTAGCCTGTATTATGTTAATAAATTGGTTTTTATTATCAAAGTCTATATCATACCAAGAATATTTATTTGTTCCAACTGAATAGATACCTTGAATACTAATTATAAAAAAATTTTCTGGAATATCTTTTTGAAAAGAAAAAAGATCTTTTTCATTGCTTCCATATCCGTGAATCATCAAAAAGAGTGTCTTTTCATTTCCACAGACGGTTTTTTTTATAATATGTTTAATAGAAAGTTGATTTTTTAAAAGCATAAAATATTTTTATTTATCAATCTTGTATAATATTCCATTTTCTATTTTTAGTTTTTCATCAGCCATATTTGCTAATTGTAAGTTATGAGTAACAATTAAAAAAGTTTGTTTGAGTTTGAAATTCAGGAAAGAAAAAAAATTATGTAATTTTTCTGCGTTTTTTATATCTAAATTTCCAGAAGGTTCATCTGCAAAAATGATTTTTGGATCATTAATCAAAGCTCTTGCTACAGAAACTCTCTGTTTTTGACCTCCAGATAATTCTTCTATTTTTGAATTTTCATACTTATATAGATTTAATTCTTTTAATAGATTTATAGCTTTTTTTTTTACATTTTTTTTGTTGATAAACCCTGGTAAACATATATTTTCTAATACAGTAAATTCAGGAAAAAGTTGAGGAGTTTGAAAAATAAAACCGATTTTTTGATTTCTTAAAATAGAAAGTTCTTTGTCTGTAAGAGATAATATTTCTTTTTTATTAATTTTTATAATCGGTTTTATTTTTTTATTTATCGTTGGTTTTTCTAAAGTTCCTAAAATATGTAATAAAGTACTTTTTCCTGCTCCAGATTCCCCTAAAATACATACTATACTCCCTTCTTTTACCATGATATTTACTCCTTTTAAAATTTTGTCTTTTCCAAAAGATTTGTAAATATTTTTAGCCTGAATCATTTTTTCGTAAATTAATTCTTCTTTATTCTTAATTTAAGAAATCAAATTAAAAATAAACGAATTTTAGTTTAAATTTACTTTTAAAATTATTTCAATGAATTTACATGAATACCAAGGTAGAGAAATATTAAATTTTTTTTCCATTCAAGTTCCTGATGGGATGATTGCTTCTTCTCCTGAAGAAGCTGTGAAAGTAGCTAAAATTATTTTTAAAAAAACTGAAAAAAATTCTTTAGTGATTAAAGCTCAAATTCATGCTGGAGGAAGAGGAAAAGCTGGAGGTATTCAAATAGTAAAAAATTTGGATGAAGTTTATGAAAAATCAAAAAATATTTTAGGAAAATTCCTAATAACTCCCCAAACTTCTAAAAAGGGAGAATTAGTTCGAAAAATTTTGTTGTCTGAAGATGTTTATTTTTATGAATCTGCTCCTCCTATAGAATATTATTTATCCATATTATTAAATCGTGATATAGAAAAAAATATAATTCTTTACTCTAAAGAAGGAGGAGTAAATATAGAAGATATTTCAAAAAAAAATCCAAATCAAATATATACAGAAGTTATAGATCCGATATTAGGACTTCAATTGTTTCAAACAAAAAAAATTGGTTTCAATTTAGGTATTCATGATAATGAATCTTTGAAAAACTTTAGCTTGTTTCTGTTATCACTTTATAAAGCTTATATTACTTTTGATACTTTGTTGTTAGAAATCAATCCTTTAATTAAAACATTTGATCAAAAACTGATACCAGTTGATATAAAAATGATTTTAGATGATAATGCTTTGTTTCGTCATAAAAAATATAATTTGATCCGTGATGATATTATTGATGAAATTGAAAGAGAAGCATATGAAGCTAAATTAAATTTTTTAAAACTGGAAGGAAATGTAGGATGTATGGTAAATGGAGCTGGATTAGCAATGGCTACTATGGATATGATTAAATTTTGTGGAGGAGTCCCTGCTAACTTTTTAGATATTGGAGGTTCTGCGGATCTAGAACGTGTAGAGAAAGCTTTTTATCTGATATTAAAGGATAAATCTGTAAAAACAATATTAATCAATATATTTGGAGGAATTGTACGTTGTGATACGGTTGCAAAAGGAATTATAAATTCTTTTTCTAAGATTCATCAGGATATTAAAGTTCCTGTTGTTGTTCGTTTACAAGGAACAAATGATAAATTGGCAAAAAAATTAATTCAAAAAAGTTTATTTCCTATTTATTCTACTGATACTTTAGAAGAAGCAGCTGATAAAATTCAAGAAATTTTGTATCTAAAATAAGATTGATCTTTTATGAATAAAGTTTTTTCTGTATTATCTGAAAAATATAAACCTATAAAATGGAATGAAGTAATAGGACAAAAAGATATAATTCTGATTTTAAAAAAAGCAATACAGGAAAATCGTTTATCTCAAATCTTATTTTTTTTTGGTCCAGAAGGAGTAGGAAAGAATACATGTGCACGAATTTTATCCAATGAATTAAATTCTTTTTCAGAATTAAAATATTATTCTTTGAATAGATTTGAAATTAATGGATTGTTGAATGATTCATTAGAACATATTTATAAAATAATTAATCAATTTCGTTTTTTTCCTAAATTAGGAAAATATAATACATTCATAATTAATAATGTACATATGGTTCCTCAATGTTTTTTCAATTTTTTTATAAGATTTATAGAAGAAAAACATCCACATGTCTTATTTATTTTTTGTGGAACAGAAGAAAAAAAAATTCCAAAATTGATTTTATCACGTTGTCAAGTTTTTGAATTCAAAAGGATTTCTACAAAAGAAATTTTTTTACATTTAAGAATGATTGCTGAAAAAGAAAATATAGAAGTAGAAAATGAAGCCTTATTAATTTTATCAAAACATGTAAAAGGATCTATCAGTAAAGCTATTTATTTATTTGATAGATTGATTCTATATAATAAAAATAGTGAAAAAAAAATATCCAAAGAATTCCTAATTCAAAAATTAGGAATTATTGACGTAAAGTACTATTTCAAAATAGTAGATTATCTTTTAGATAAAAAAATACATAAAATATTCATTTTATTGGATAAAATTTTACAAAATAAAGTAAATTCTTATGATTTAATTATAGGATTAACCAAACATTTCAGAAATTTATTTTTATCTAAAAATTATGAAACAATTTCTATTTTGAAATTAAAAAAAGAGATCATATTCTCTTACATTGCACAATCAAAAAAAATGTCTTATTTTTTTTTAATGAATGCTTTAAGCATTTGTCTTAGATTGAAAAAAGAATATGAAAAGTTTAATCAAAGTTATAGATTAACAATTGAAATTTATATAATACAATTGGCATATTTATTCGATAATCATAAAAATGAAAAATCCTTCTTAATAGAAGAAGAAAAAAAAAATGAAAAATCCTTCTTAATAGAAGAAGAAAAAAAAAATGAAAAATTTTCTGATTTCAAAGAAGATGAAAAAATTCAATGTTTACAAAAAAATTGGATAAAATTTTTACAGAAATATTCTGGAAAAATAAATCCTATTTATTTATTTTTTTTGAAAAATGAAATACAATTTCAGATTGAAAAAAATAAAATATTTCTTGTTTTTCCATCTAAATTAGGAAATTATAATTTTTTGTTAATTCAAACACATTTTTTTAAATATTTTAAAGAAAAATTCAATTATCCGCATTTAGAATTTGAAATAGTGAAAAAAAATTCAAGTACAATAGAACAATATAATCTTTTATATCATAAAAATAAATTAATAGAAACATTAATAGAACGATTGAATTTAAAAATTTCTTCTTATGAAATACAAGGAAAAAAAAAATTCTTGTAAACGATTTTTTTCTTGTATGAGATTTATTTCTATTCAAATTATTTTTTTTTCATTTGTAGAAATGAAAGAGATATTTTATCTTTTTTTGAATAAAATATTTGAATGATTTCCATTTATGATTTATCATTATTCGTCAAACAGTATTAAAAAAATTTTTTTATCTTCTCCTTATTCCGATGAAGATATTGAAAATGACAGTTCTTCCTCTTCTTATGGATCTGGAGGGAGCGGAACAGGTTCTGGTTATTATGGAGGGATAAAAAGTAAAACTCCTGTTTTGGATAATTTTGGAAGAGATTTGAATTCCATAGCTATGGAAGGAAAATTAGATCCCGTAGTAGGTAGAGATAAAGAAGTTGAACGTGTTTCTCAAATATTGAGTAGAAGAAAAAAAAATAATCCTCTTCTTATAGGAGAACCTGGAGTAGGAAAATCTGCTATTGCTGAAGGATTAGCATTACGTATTGTGCAAAAAAAAGTTTCCAGAGTCTTGTACAATAAGAGAGTGGTTGTATTAGATTTAGCAAGTTTAGTTGCTGGAACTAAATATAGAGGTCAATTTGAAGAAAGAATGAAAGCCATTATCAATGAATCGGAGAAAAATAAAGGTCTAATTCTTTTTATAGATGAAATTCATACTATGATTGGAGCAGGAGGAACTACTGGTTCTTTAGACGCTTCTAATATCTTTAAGCCAGCTTTAGCAAGGGGAGATATTCAATGTATAGGGGCAACAACACTCAATGAATATAGACAATATATAGAAAAAGATGGAGCCTTAGAAAGGAGATTTCAAAAAATCATTGTTCACCCTTCTTCTGAGGAAGAAACTATAGAGATTTTAAGAAAAATAAAAGGAAAATATGAAAGTCATCATAACGTTATTTATACAGAAAAAGCGATAAAAGCTTGTGTCTATCTTACTGGACGATATATTATAGATCGTTTTTTACCAGATAAAGCCATTGATGCTTTAGATGAAGCAGGTTCTCGTGTTCATATTAAAAACATAAAAGTTCCACAGGAAATAGTTTTTTTAGAGAAAGAATTAGAAAGTATTCGAAAAGAAAAATCAAAAGTAGTTAAAAGTCAAAAATACGAAGAAGCGGCACGTTTACGTGATACAGAAAAACGTATTGAAAAACAATTAATGAAAGCCCAAAAAGAGTGGGAAGAATCTTCTAAAAAGAATAAAGAAATTGTATCCGAAGAGAATGTTGAAGAAGTGGTCTCAATGATGAGTGGGGTTCCAATCAATAAAATAGCTCAAGCTGAAATGAAAAAATTGAGCAAAATGATAGATATTTTAAGAGAAAAAATAGTAGGACAAGATGAAGCGGTAGAAAAAATAGTAAGAGCAGTTCAAAGAAATAGAACTGGATTGAAAGATCCTAATTCTCCTATAGGTTCTTTTATTTTCTTAGGACAAACAGGGGTAGGAAAAACTTATTTAGCAAAAATTTTTGCTAAAGAATTATTTGATTCAGAAGAATCATTGATTCGTATAGATATGAGTGAATATATGGAAAAATTTTCTGTATCCCGATTAATCGGAGCTCCTCCAGGTTATGTGGGGTATGAAGAAGGAGGACAATTAACAGAAATCATACGTCGTAGACCTTATTCTGTAATATTATTAGATGAGATAGAAAAAGCACATCATGAAGTATTTAATGTTTTGTTACAAATGTTAGATTATGGGTGTGTTACAGATAGTATTGGAAGAAAAATAAATTTTAAAAATACCGTGATTATTTTTACTTCAAATACGGGAACACAACAATTAAAAGAGTTTGGTCAAGGAATCGGTTTTCATACTCAAGCAAGAAAATTAAATAATTATATACAAAATGTACTGGAACAAGCTTTAAAACGTACTTTTTCTCCTGAATTCTTAAATAGAATAGATGATATTATTATTTTTAATTCTTTAACAAGAGAAAATATATCAAAAATAACTCGTATTGAATTAAACAAAATAATTTTTCATGTGTCTAATTTAGGTTATGAATTGGTATTACTTCCTGAAGTAATAGATTTTATTCAAAAAAAAGGATTTGATCAAGAATATGGAGCACGTCCTTTAAAAAGAGTAATAGAAAGATTTATAAAAAATCCTATATCGGAATATATAATTAGTGAAAAATTAAAAAAAGGAGATAAAATTTCACTAAAAATGGATAAAAATAATGACAATGTAGAAGTATTTATTCATCAAAAAAAATGAATTTTATTTCAAAAAAAATAAAAATTATTGAAAATATATTGGATTTTTTATATCCTAATCCAACTCCTACTTTGTATTATATTAATGAATACACTTTATTGATATCTATTATGTTAAGTTCCAGAAGTCAAGAAAAAAAAGTCAATGAAATTACAAAAATTCTATTTAGAAAAATCAATAACCCCATAGATACAATTTGTACTCCTATTGAAAATATAAAAAATATTATAAAACATATAGGACTTTACAATACAAAATCTAAAAATATTTATGATTTATCTGTTATATTAATCAAAAAATATAATGGAGTAATTCCGAAAAATATTTCGGAATTAAAATTTTTACCTGGAATAGGACATAAGACTGCTTCTGTTTTTTTATCCCATGTATCCAATGAATCTGTATTTCCTGTGGATACTCACATTCATAGAATGATGTTTCGTTGGAAATTGAGCAATGGAAAAAATGTTAAACAAACAGAACAAGATGCAAAACGCTTTTTCAAAAAAAAAAATTGGAAAAAATTACATCTTCAAATTATCTCTTATGCTAAAAAATATTCTCCTTCTAGAAAATGGAATTTAAAAAAAGATATCATCTATCAAGAATTATTAAACAAGAATTTATTATGACATTTTTATTAAAATTCTTAAAAAGGTAAATCATCAAAATCATCAGATGATAAAGGAGGAGATGTTGAAGTCATTTTATTTGAAGTTTTTCCTGTAGAATAATGTTCTATTTTCCATCCTTGAATGGAATTAAAATATCTAATAACTCCTTCAGGATTTTTCCATTCTCTTCCTCTAATGTTTATGAATATTTTTATTTTATCTTTTGGTTTAATATTTTCTAACAAATCCACTTTATCTTGAATAAATTCAATTAATATGTTTTGAGAATATGGCTCTTCAGTAGTAAGAACTATTTCTCTTTTTTGAAATCCGCTATCAAATTTTTGAATATCAAATAATTTTTTGACTATTCCTATGATTTCCATGGAACTTAAAATTTATTTTTTTTTGCTGTTATTCTTTTTTTTAAGAGTTTCTCCAATTTGGTTAGAAACATTAAATGAAGTAATCATATTATTTAACATTTCACTAGCCGATCCTGGTGAATTGGGTAATAAAATTAAATTAGTATTTCCACTTTCTCCCATAGATTGGAGAGTATCATAGTGTTGTGTAACAACAATCAAAGCAGAAGCTTCTTGTGAATTAATTCCTACATTATTTAACACTTCTACAGATTCTAGAATTCCTCTAGCTATTTCTCTACGTTGATCTGCTGTTCCTATTCCTTGTAATTTTTTACTTTCAGCTTCTGCTTTTGCTTTAGCTACAATTTTAATCCTATCAGCTTCTGCTTGATATTCAGCAGCAACCTTTTCTCTTTCAGCTGTATTAATGCGATTCATAGCCTGTTTTACTTGTTCATCTGGATCAAGATCTGTAACTAATGCTTTAATTATAGAATATCCATAATTTAACATAGATCCTTCCAATTCTCCTTTAACTGCAAGAGCTATATGATCTTTTCGCTCGAAAACATCATCTAAACGCATTTTTGGAACTTCTGCTCTCACTACATCAAATATATAAGAAGTAATCTGAGCATGAGAATTATCTAATTTATAAAAAGCTTCATATACTTTATCTTTGATTACCTTGAATTGAACCGATACTTTAACTTTAACAAAAACGTTATCTTTCGTCTTTGTATCTACTAATACATCTAATTGTTGAATTTTTAATGTAAGTTTTCCTATTATATTATCCATAATAGGAACCTTAAAATTTAATCCAGCATAACGAATGCTATGAAATTTACCCATTCTTTCAAGAATAGCTGCTGTCTCTTGGTTTACTATAAAGATAAAACTAGAAAAAATAGATAAAATCAAAAGTGCCAATATTCCATAAAACAGTAAACTGAAAATACTCATATTCAAAAAATTTATAACAATCCTAATTCTAAACGAGCTTCATCGCTCATAAATTCTCTACTCCAAGGTGGATCAAATGTTAAAATAACATCTACTTCTTTTATTTCTTGTATCATAGATTGGACTTTTTCTTTAACTTCTAAAGGCAGACTTTCTGCAACCGGACAATTAGGCGTAGTTAAAGTCATTACTATTTTCACTTTATTTTTTCCAGAAATTTGAACATCGTAAATCAAACCTAACTCATAAATATCTACTGAAATTTCTGGATCATATATACTTTTTAATACAGAAATAATACGATCTTCTAAAGAATAACTTGGATTCATTTTTCTTCTTTCTTGATTAAAGATCCAAATTGATCAAAAAAACGAATAGAATAACCTAATTTTTTTATATTAGGTAATATATCGTGAGCTTTTCCAACAATTATGATTCTACCATTCTTTGTGAAAAAAAACTTTTGACATGATTGATAGACATCATCTATCGTAACTGATTCTATTTTCTTTAAATAATTTTTATAAAATCCACTTGGAAGGTCATTTTTTAATTCACATATAAAAAGATCACTAATTCTATTAGGATCTTCAAAATCAAGAATAAATTGACCACTAATTTCTTTCTTCTTTATATTTAATTCTTCCAAAGAAATTTTCTTTTCTGTTATTTCAAAAATTTCTTTTATAAGATCTTTTATTGTTTTTTCTGTAACTTCATTTCTTACTTGAGTATAAACTGAAAAATAACCAATATTTCTATCAGATTTCAAAATAGAATAAGCTCCATATGTATAAGCCTTTTTTTCTCTAAGGTTTAAAAACAAACGACTCTGAGGCCCACCTCCCAAAATTCCATTTGCTAACATAGAAGAAAAATATTCTGGATCATTTTTTTTCAAACAAACCGGTCCACCAAAACAAATAGTAGATTGAGTTAAAGTAGGAATATCCACTATATCTATTTCTATTTTAGATGGAATCACATACTGTTTGAGAACAGGATCATCTATATATGATTTTTTTTCCCATTTAGAAAAATAAAGATCACACAATTTTTCCGCTTCTTTTTGAGAGATATCTCCAATAAAAGAAAGATAGGAAATGTTTGGTATATAATATTTTTCATATAATTTCTTCAAATCATAAAGAGTAATATTTTTAATTGTATCATGGGTCTCGTACTCTCCATAAGGATGATCTTTTCCAAAATATAAAACATTTCGTACTCTTTGTAAAATAGCATTGGGATCTTTTTCTGAAAGACTAATATCTATAATTCTTTGTTTAATGATTTTATCCAATTCTTTTGAGTTATCAAATTTGCTATTCATCAAAATATCACTCATTATAAATACAGATTGATTCAAATATTTCTTCATAGTGAAAATAGATGTTTCAGAGAAAGAAGTATATAAACTACATCCCATATAATCAATCATATCGTCTAATTTTTCTTTAGTATGATTTTTCGTACCAGAACGAAGCATTTGACCCAAAATTTTTTTGATTCCAGTCTTATCTTTTTCCAAGAAAGGTTGATAATCCAATTCTAAACCAATTCTAACTAAAGGTAGTTTATGATTTTCTACAATGAGAACTTTTAATCCATTTTTCATTTGAAAAAACTTAGGTTTTTCAATGTTTATAGTAGTATTTCTTTTGAGAGATGGAGGGGGGACATTTCGATTAAATATATGAGCAAACATAATTATTGTATGAAAAAAAATTATTACAGCAAGGATTATTTTAATAATAAATTTATTTATCTGTGTTCTCGTTATCTGGAACATTATATAAACGAACTCTGTTATTTTTATTTAAATATTTGTTAGCAACTTGTTTTATATCTCCTGTAGTTATTTTTCTATATCTTTCTATATCCGTATTAATTAAATCAGCATTATGATAATATAAATAATAGTGAGATAAATTCGCAGTGATTCCACTCATAGAATAATTGTCTGAAATAAATTTTTTTTCAAAACAGTTTTTTTGTTTTTCCAATTCATATTCTGTTATTCCTTTTTCTTTTAAAAGATCGATTTCCTCATCTATTATTTTTGTCAATTGATCTATTGTAATTCCAGGATTAATTAATCCATATATCATAAAAATACCATAATCTTCCATTGTATCTAAAGATGATCCTGCATAAGAAGCTACTTGCTTCGTATTTACAATATTTTTCATTATGCGAGAACTTTCTCCAGAAGATAATACATGATCAATAATTTTTAATACATAAGAATCCTCATCTGTGAGTTTTGGAACTCTATACGATAAAAATACTCCAGGCACTTTAGTATTTTTATCTACGTAAGTGAAAAATATTTCTTTTTTCATCGGTTCTTCTTCTATTTTATTCATTTTAAAATTTCTTGTTCCTTTAGGGATAGATGAAAAATATTTTTTAATCAGCATTCTAGCTTCATTCATATCGAAATCACCTGATACTACTAAAACCGCATTGTTCGGAACATAGTAAGTCTTATAAAATTCTTTATAATCAGCTTCTGTTGCAGTATCTAAATCTTGATATAATCCAATAATTGGATATTTATATGGATGTTTTTTGAATAATAAAGAAGGAATAATCTCAGAAATGGCTTTTACATATGGCTGATTCTCTACACGCATTTTTTTTTCTTCTTTCACCACTTCTCTTTGAATATTAATACTTTCTTCATCGACTTTAGCATGAAGCATTCTTTCCGATTCTAACCACAAAGCTAATGGAAGACGATCAGATGGTAAAATTTCGTAATAACAAGTTTCATCATGATTTGTATAAGCATTATTTTTTCCTCCATTATAGGCAATGTACTTAAAATATTCTCCTTTTTTAATATTTTTGGATCCTTCAAACATAAGATGTTCGAAAAAGTGAGCAAAACCCGATTTTCCAGGAGTTTCGTTTTTACTTCCTACATGATACAAAACAGAAATAGAAACTAAAGGGGTTGTCTTATCTTGATGTAAAACAACATGCAATCCATTTGATAGTTTCTCTTCGAAAAACTTAATTTGATACAACTCTTTAGAACGGTTAAAATTTTTTGGACTCAAATGATTCAGTATCATAGTTATAAACATTAAGAAAAAAATGAAAATCCTATTCATGAAACAAAGTTAAAGATTCAAAAAAGAAATTTACGAATTTTTTTTTCCAAAAAATGGGATTTTTTCTTTTATTCTATTTTTGTTATAAAGTTATGAATTCATTATATAGTATGAGAAGAATTTTATTTTTTATTTTCATTTTTTCTTTTTTTTTAATAGAAGAAGGCAAATTAAAAGCTGAGAAAGGAGATGTTGAAAATGGAATGGAACTTTTTAAAAAAAATTGCACAACATGTCATTCCATAGATTTAGAAAAAAAAATGATAGGACCTGCTCTACATGGAGTGACTGAAAGAAGAAATCGTAAATGGTTACATCAATGGATTAAGAATAATAAATCTCTAAGAGAAAGTGGAGATAAGGAAGCTTTAGAGGTTTACAAAGAATATGGAAATATAGAAATGAATCCATTTCCTCAATTATCTGAAAAACAAATAGATGATATATTATCTTTTATAAAAAATCCAGATTTAATAAAAAAAAAAGAGAATCATAAAATAAATCATAATAATAATGAAGCTAATGAAAATAATGATAGAGAAGAAAATCAATTTTTAGTCAAATTAATTATTTTTTGTTTTGGAATTTTATCTTTAATTCTACTTTGGATTTTATATAGAATACAAATTTTAATCAGGTTAATTAATGAAGGAGAAACAAAGGTTTCTACTTTTAGAAAACAAAATTTCATAATAAATATTTTATACAAAAAAATATTAGGAAATGATAAAAAAAAGTGGTATTTGTTTTCTTGTTTTACAGGATTTTTTTTGTTATTTGGGATATATGAAACTTGGAATTTTTTAATGAAAATAGATGTAAATAAAGGATATAAACCTGAACAACCTATTTATTTTTCTCATAAAATCCATTCTGGAATTAATAAAATTGATTGTCAATATTGTCATTCTTCGGCAAAGTATGGTAAGGTATCTGGAATTCCTTCAGTAAATGTTTGCATGAATTGTCATATAACTATTCATGAATACAATGGAGATTATTTGGAAAAAGGAAAAAGTAGAGAGGAATATAATCAAGAAATCCAAAAGATTTATAAGGCGATAGGATGGGATCCAGAAACAAGGAAATATTCTAAAAAAATTCATCCCATTCAATGGGTACGCATTCACAATATGCCAGATTTCGTCTATTTTGATCATTCTCAACATATCCTTACAGGAGAAAAATCAATTAAAAAATTAAAAAAAGTAAATTTAGTTTGTTATGCTTGTCATGGAGAAGTTCAAAAAATGGATACAGTAGAAATGTCTAATGATTTTACTATGGAATGGTGCATTTCTTGTCATAAAAACGTTGGAATAGACAAAAAAAATAAATATTATAAAGAATATTTTCCGAGCAGCAAAACAAATAAAAAAATCACTGTTGATATGATTGGAGGGATAGAATGTGCTAAATGTCATTACTGAAGAATGAAATAGGAATGAAAGAGAATAAAAAAATTATTATGAAATCAAATAAAAAGAATAAAATATTAAACAATTATAATCCTATAAAGGATCTTTTTCAAGGAAAAACATCTAGACGTGATTTTCTTAAGTGGGTAGGGTTTAGTACAGCTTCTGTGACTTTATCCGCTTGTAAAGGACCAGTTGTTAAATCTATTCCTTATGTAGTCAAACCAGAGAATATCACTCCAGGAATTCCTAACTATTATGCATCCACTATGATTGATTCTTTCGATATAGGAAGTGTTTTAGTGAAAACAAGAGAAGGTCGTCCTATAAAAATAGAACCTAATTTTTATTCTGAATTTTTTAATACAACTTCTGCAAGAATACAATCTTCTTTATTATCTCTTTATGATGAGGAAAGATTAAAAAATCCTTCTTTAAAAGGAAAAAAAAGTTCTTGGAAAGAAATAGATAATTATATTATTCAAAATTTGAAATTTTTATCTAAAACAAAAAAAGATATAATTTTTCTTTCTTCTTCTTTTCCAAGTTTTTCTACAAAAAAATTGATTCAAGATTTCAAGAAAAAATATCCTCGTACAAAATGGGTTACTTATGATCCTATTTCATATTCCAAAGCTTTGGATGCTTCAGAAGAAATATTCGGAATTCGAGGATTTCCAATTTTTGATTTGAATAAATCAGAATTAATCGTTTCGTTTGATGCTGATTTTTTGGGGGATTGGAGTCCTGAAAATATGGCAAAATTTTATGTTTGTAAAAGAAATCCTGAAAAAAATATGATGCAACATATTCAAATAGAAAGCAATATGACAATAACTGGAGCAAATGCAGACATTCGTTTATCTAGAAAGCCTTCTGAAATAAAACAAATGTTGCTTGAAATTTTTCAAAACATTTGTTTAGGAAAGCTCCCAAAGGATAAAAATGCGGAAAGAATAGCTTCATTAATAAATAAAATGGGATCTAAAAGTGTGATTTTTTCAGATGGAGATCAAGAATCTTATGAATTATCTTTTTTAATTAATCAAAAAATTAATAGTCATGCATTGCAACATGATAAATATCTTTTTTCAAAAGAAAGTAATGATAATAAATTCAAAAATTTTTTGAAAGATTTAGAGAACGAAAATGTTGGAGGTTTATTTATTCATAATGTTAATCCTATTTACAGTCTTCCATTTTCTATTTATGAAAAAGTGAAAAAGTGTATCAAAAAAATACCTCTAACAGTTTCTCTTTCCATGAGTAAAGATGAAACCAGTGAAGTCATGGATGTATCAGCTCCTATTCCTCATTGGTTAGAAAGTTGGGGAGATACTTATCCTGTGACTAATGTTTATACATTAATTCAACCTACAATTCAATGTATTTTTAATACAAGACAATTTCAGGATTCTTTAGTAATTTGGAGTGAGATTCAAGAAAAAAATTATTACGAATATTTAAAAAAAACTTGGGAAAAAAATATTATTCCAAAATCCAATGTTTCTTCCTTCAATGAAGCTTTATTTCATGGAGTGGTAAAAATTAAAAATCATAAACCTATTTCAAATAATTTTTCAATAAATCAAAAAAGAATCAAAAAATATGAAAAACAAATAGTAAACCAAAAAAAAATAAAAACAAATTTTGAACTTAGATTATATACTAAAATTAGTATAGGTGACGGTCATCAATATAATAATCCTTGGTTACAAGAACTCCCGGATCCTATTACACGAACTACATGGGAGAACTATTTAACTATATCATATTTTGATGCAAACAAAATGGGATTGAAAAATTGGAACTCTGGAGATGGATCTTTAAATGGAAACTGTGTGGATTTGATTAAAAATAATCAAACAATCATCCAAAATATTCCTGTTTTTATTCAACCTGGACAAGCTTTAGGGTCTTTAGGATTAGCTTTTGGTTATGGTCAAAAAAAGGGAAAATTGTCTAAGATTGTTCACGGAAAAAACGCTTATAGAATCTATGAAGATTTTTTCATAATACAAGATAATATACAGATAAAAAAAGTAGATAAAATCCATAAATTTTCTTGCGTACAGTTACATCATACAATGGTAGGAAGAAATTTAGTAAAAGAAACAGATTTAGATATATTTTTAAACAGACCAAAAGAAATTTGGAATGAAAAAGAAAAAGTTTCAACTCATAAAGGAATGCTTTTTCCAGAAGAAATTTCTATTTGGAATCCAAATCATAAAAAAAAAGAAAAAAAGAATGGACATCATTTTAATTTATCTATAGATTTAAATGCTTGTATTGGATGTGGAGCTTGCGTTATTGCATGTCATTCTGAAAATAATGTTCCTGTTGTTGGAAAAGAGGAAATAGAAAAATCTAGAGATATGCATTGGTTACGTATAGATAGATATTATTTTTCAGATGATGATCCATCTTCAGAAACAAGAAACAATGAAAACAACATTTATGAAAATCCAAAAGTTACTTTTCAACCAATTATGTGTCAGCATTGCGATCATGCTCCTTGTGAAACTGTATGTCCAGTTGGAGCCACTTCTCATGGAAAACAAGGTCAAAATATGATGGCTTACAATCGTTGTGTAGGAACTCGTTATTGTGCGAATAATTGTCCTTATAAAGTAAGACGATTTAATTGGTTTAATTATGTTAATAATCAGAAATTTGATTTCAACATGAATAATGCTTTAGGAAAAATGATACTAAATCCAGATGTTGTTGTTAGAACCAGAGGTGTCATGGAAAAATGTTCTTTATGCATACAAAGAACACAATATGTGATAGGAATCGCAAAAAAAGAAAATAGAAAAATTCAAGATGAAGAATTTGAAACAGCTTGTAGTGTTTCTTGTCCAACCAAAGCTATCACTTTTGGAGATATAAACGACCCTACTAGTCTCATTTCTAAAAAAATAAAAAATCCTAGATCTTATAAACTACTAGATTTTATAGGAGTAAGACCTAATGTCTCTTATCAATTAAAAATTAGAAATAAAAATGAAATAGAAAAAATGAAATAGAAAAAATTATGTTAAATCATTATGAATCTCCTATAAGGAACCCCCTCATTTTAGGAAAAAAAACATTGAAAAATATTACAGATGATATATTCAATCCTATAAAAAATAAAGCCGGAAATCTATGGTGGATTTCTTTATTGATTTCTATTTTCGCTTTTTTATGGGGATTAGGATGTATTTTTTATACAATTGGAACAGGTATAGGTGTATGGGGTTTAAATAAAACAGTTAATTGGGCCTGGGATATTACCAATTTTGTTTGGTGGGTTGGAATTGGTCATGCTGGAACTTTGATTTCAGCTGTTTTGTTATTATTTCGTCAAAAATGGCGTTTATCTATTAATCGTTCAGCAGAAGCTATGACTATTTTTGCAGTAATCCAAGCTGGATTATTTCCTATTATTCATATGGGTAGACCATGGAATGCTCATTGGGTTTTACCCATTCCCAATCAGTTTGGCTCTTTATGGCCAAATTTTAATTCTCCTTTATTGTGGGATGTATTTGCTATTAGTACTTATTTTTCTGTTTCTACTGTTTTTTGGTTTATGGGATTAATTCCAGATTTTGCAATGATACGAGACCGTATTTCAAATCCTTTTCAAAAAAAAATCTATAATATTCTTAGTTTTGGATGGGGGGGGACATCAAAAGATTGGCAAAGATTTGAAGAATTGTCCTTAATTTTAGCTGGGTTATGTACTCCATTGGTTTTCTCTGTTCATACCATAGTTTCTTTTGATTTTTCCACTTCTGTAATTAAGGGGTGGCATAGCACAATATTTCCTCCTTATTTTGTTGCAGGTGCTATATTTTCTGGTTTTGCTATGGTACAGACTTTACTAGGCGTCGCAAGAAAAGTTCTTTCTCTAGAAGATTATATTACCAGAAATCATATTGAATATATGAATATGATTATTTTATTAACAGGAGGAATTGTTTTATTAGCTTATATTTCAGAATTTATTATTGCTTGGTATTCAGGAACCCCTTTTGAAAAATTTATTTATTTTTCTGTAGAAGCATCTAAAGGACCATTTTGGTGGGCCTTTTGGGCTTTAATCATTTGTAATGTCATTATTCCGCAATTTTTATGGATTAAATCTGTACGAAGAAGTTTTTTCTGGTCTTATGTCATAGCTATTGTCATAAATATTGGAATGTGGTTTGAAAGATTTGACATTATTGTTTTAAATCTAAGTCATGATTATCTTCCTTCTTCTTGGACTGGTTTTATTCCTTCATTCGTAGATGTTGGAATCTTTATAGGGACTATTGGTTTATTCTTTATCCTGTATTTGTTATATATACGTGTTTTTCCTGTTATTTCACAATCAGAATTAAAAACAATATTGAAACCAGATCATAAAAAAAAATAGTGAAATGAAGAATATATGTGTACATGCATTATATGATGATGATCATACGTTAATAAATAGTATAAAAATTATACAATATCATAATTATAACATATGTGAAGTTTATTCTCCTTTTCCTATTCATCATTTAACTAAAGTGTTAAAACTAAAAAAAACGAATTTATCTCTTTTATCTTTTATATATGGATTATTGGGTTTTTGCATAGCTTGTGTGTTAACTTGGTATACTATGGTTTGGGATTGGCCTCAAAATATTGGAGGGAAACCTTCTTTTTCTTGGATTAGAAACCTTCCTTCTTTTATTCCTGTTATATTTGAATTTTCAATTTTTTTTTCTGCACATTTTATGTGCATTACTTATCTCATTCAATGTAAATTATTTCCAGGACGTATGTCAAAAAATCCGGATTCAAGAACTACTGATAATATGTTTTTAGTAGAAATTCATACTAAAAAACATTCCGAAAAATTAGTGAATCTATTAAAAGAAAATGGTGCAATAGAGGTCGTGATAAAACAATACTAAATCCAATTAGATTAAATAAAAGAATATAATATTATTATGAATAAATATTTATACGAGTTTATTATTATTTTTTTAAATATGACTTTATTTCTGTTTCTAGAATCTTGTTGGGTTGATAAAACTAAACCTAATATAGTATATATGCCTGATATGTATTATTCAGAAGCATATGAACCTTATTCAGATCCTTATTCCTACAATAAAAAAGATAAAAACATTAAAATTCCTTTCTTTTCAAAAGAAAAAACTTCTTCACTCTATCCAGTAGAAGGAACTGTTTCTAGAAATGATTTATTTTATAATTTGATAAATATAAAAAATAAAGGATTGAATTATTCGAAAAATATCATTAAAAATCCACTATACAGTAGTCATTACGAAAAAAAAGAAATTACAATAAAAAAAGGAGAAAAATTATATCAAATCAATTGTTCTATATGTCATGGTAAAAATGGAGATGGACAAGGAGAATTGGTTAAAAACGAAAAAATTTTTGGAATACCTAATTATAAAGATAGAGATCTTACTATTGGTAGTGTTTATTATGTCATTACATATGGAAAAAATAATATGAATTCTTATGCTTCACAATTAAATGAAAAAGATAGATGGAGGGTATCAGAATATGTTATGTTTTTAAAAAATAAATAAACATGTATCAGTTTTATAAAATGAATAAAAAAATTATCATTATTATGATAATAATCGTAGGTTTTATTTTTATTTCTTTAGATAAAATGTTTCTTGATCAAAAAGAACAAATTTTTTCAGAAAAAAAATATTTTATCACAAAAAATCATAAACCTTGTACCGCATTATATATTTCAATTTTTTATTTTACTTCTATATCTTTAGGAGCATTGTTTTTTTTAGGAATACAAAATATATCAAAATCAGGTTGGTCTGTGATTATTCATCCGATCATGGAGGAAGTTTCTTCTTTTATTCCATATGGTGGTTTTATGATTCTTCTCATTTTGTTATTAAATGCTATGGATATAGTACATATATTTCATTGGATGAATTCAGATTTATATAATCCTATTTCTTTAAAGTATGACAAAATTATTGCCAGTAAAAAATTTTTTTTGAATATTCCATTTTTCTTAGTAAGAAGTACTATTTATGTATTAATATGTAGTTTTTTTTATTTAAAAATTAAAAGAATATCTTGTACATTATATATATCCCATTCATTAAATGATTATAAAAAATTATATTTTAGATCTCTTATTTTCGTTATATCTTTTTCTATTATTTCCATACTTATGACATGGGATTGGATCATGTCTTTAAACCCACATTGGGTTAGTACTTTATTGGGGTGGTATGTTTTGAGTAGTTTCATGATAACAGGAATAAGTACTATCACAATAATATCTATTTATCTTAACAAAAAAGGATTCTTTCCTTTATTTAGGAAAAGTCATTTACATGATCTGAGTAAGTATCTATTTTCTGGTAGCTTGTTGTGGACTTATTTTTGGTTTTCACAATTTTTTCTGTATTGGTATGGAAATATTCCAGAAGAAATTACATATTTTATAAAAAGAGAAGAAATTTACAATTCCATCCATTTTTGGATGCTGATTCCTAATTTTTTAGTTCCTTTTTTTGGATTAATCAGTAGTAAAAGCAAATCAAATAACAAAATAGTCTTTTTCGTCTCTTTAATATTACTCATAGGACATTACATAGACACATACAATTTAATAGCTCCAGATATTAATGAGGGTGCAAAATTTTGTATATTCGAAATCATAGGTTCTTTATTAATCATAGGAGGATTTTTTATTTATATTTTATTTTCAAATTTTAATAAAAGAAAAATCAATTCTTCTGAAGGAAATCCTTTTTTTCAGGAAAGTAAAAATTATAAGTATCCTTACATGTAAAGAAAATATTACATCTTTTTTTTCAAAAAAAAACTTCAATTTCATAAAAAAAAAGAATCTATTTTTTTTTATCTTTTATAAAATTCATGATAGATTTGTTAGAACCAAAAAGAGTTAATATATCCCCTTTTTGTAAAACAGTTTCTCCTGTCACTAATCCTATGACTTTTCTTGTAGAAATCCCTTTGGATGACAATGGATTACGAATGTCTCGTATTACGGTAATTAAAGACACAGAATATTTTTGTGTTAATTTTAAACTTTTCACAGATTTTCCACTAAAAGAATATGGAGAAAAAACTTCTGCTATAGAATGCTTATTATCTACTCTGAAATAATCTAAAGCATAATTAAAAGATATTTGTTTCGTCAAACGAAACGCTGCATCTTGTTCTGGATGAATTACGTCATTAATTCCCATAGCTTCTAATATTGTATCATGTATTTTGGATAAAGATCTACTTATAATTTTCAAATTTTTATATTTTTTAAGTATAGCTGTCGTTACTATTGATGAACCTTCGTTTTCTCCAATTGCTACAATTCCTAAATTTGCTTGTTGAATTGGCAATACTTTGTAAGCAGCTTCATTATTTGCATCCATACATACTACATTCGCTATATGATCTTTTAATAAATCCACTTTCTCCATTTTATGATCTATACCAAAAACTTCATGTCCATTATCTGTTAAATTAAGTGCTAAAGATCTTCCAAAATTTCCTAACCCAATAATTATAATTTTCATATTTTCTGTTTACTTACTCTTCTTAATTAATAAGAATATTTCCTTTAGGATATCTATAATAATGATGAGAACCAATTTTATTTTTTTTCAATAACCCAATCATAACATTAAAAATTCCTATTCTTCCTAATAACATTAAAAGTATTAAAATCAATTTACTTCCGTTTGACAAATTAGAAGTTATTCCTAAAGATAATCCTGCTGTAGAAAAAGCGGAAAATACTTCGAAAGAAATTGATAGAATATCTTCTTTTGGATCCAAAAAAATTATAATTAAAATACTTATGTATATAACGATTATAGATAACATAATAATAGAAAAAGATAAACGAATCGATTCCGAAGATATTTCTTTTCTTTGTATTTCTAATCTATTTTTTCCTCTAGATAAAGAAATAACATTCATTAACGCTAATGCAAAAGTACTTGTTTTTATCCCTCCACCAGTAGAAGCTGGAGAAGCTCCTATCCACATCAAAAAAATAGTAAAAAAAATAGTAATTGGAGTAAAAGTGTTCATATTTAACACATGAAATCCAGCTGTTCTAGATGTGGCGGAAGAAAAAAACGAAACAATCCATTTTCCATGAAAAGAAGAATGTTCGGAAAGAGAACAATGATATTCACTGATATAATAAAAAACGGTTCCAAAAACAAGCAAAAAAAAAGTGGTTAGTATAACAATTTTTGTATTTAAAGTTACGACATGTACAGGGCATCTAAAATCTTCATCTTTAAATATTTTTAAAAAATATTTTTTTATCGTCAACCATATATATGTAAAAAAATTAAATAAAATGTTAAAACCTATTCCTCCCAATATTAGTAAAAAAGCGATAATTAATTGAAATATATAATTAAATCTCACAGATTGTGAATATAATCCTTGACTTAGGGTAGAAAATCCACTATTACAAAAAGCGGATATAGAATGAAAAATAGAAAAAAACAAAATATTATCAGATTCTATTGTATTTTTCTCTTTAATAGAAAAATAAATTAATAAAGTTCCTATAAATTCTACTGTTAAAGTAAACATGACTACTTTTACAGCTAAACTAAGAACGTTATTTGTTGTTTTTGTATTTAAAAAATTACTAATAAAAATAGCTTCCTTAAAAGAAAATCCATCTCTAAAAAAGTAACTAAAAAAAGAAGTTATAGTTAAAATGCCTAATCCTCCCAGTTCTATTAATATAAGTATAAAAATTTTTCCTAAATAGGTAAAATCTTTAGCTGTATCTAATACTACTAATCCTGTTACACATACCGCACTAGTAGAAGTAAATAAAGCATCTATAAATGATATTTTTTTGACTGTAGATGCAGGAAGCATTAATAAAATAGATCCCAAAAAGGATAAAAAAACAAAACTTGTAATGAATATAAAAGCAGGATTATGAATTTTAACGTATACTATTCGCATGAAATAAGTGACACGAATCAAAACATATACAATTAAACTAATAAGTGTGTATATTTTGATATCTGAAGTTATATTTTCATTATAATAATAAAAGAAAAAAATTTTTAAAAAGGAAAAAATAAGAGAAAGCATCAATATAAAAAAGGATAAAAAAATCATGGATTTATAACCTTTATCAAGGTTTTTATCAAGGAGAATTAAAAAGTGTAACATACTTATTATTAATACAATTCCTAAAAGGATCTCTACATTAAAAAATCGAAAAGTTTTCCATCCCAAGGAAAGAATTATATAAATAAATATAATTGGAGTAAACATATCCAAAAAATTTTGAAATCTTATTTGGATCATGATTGTTGTATGAAAGACTTTAATTTTTTGATCATAAAAAAAGATATTGATTTCTAATTAAAATAAACAATTTTATTTTTTTTGTATCATAATTTTATAGAAAGAACAATTCATCGCTTAAAATGATTGATTTCATAATCAATTCTATCTATATCTAAAAGTCATTTCTTTGTTATAAAATCGAAAATAAGGAAAGTGGTTTGTTTATATAATTTTTTTGGAACCCTTTGCCTTCCATTAATTAATAACTGAATCAATCAGTCGGTAGGGAAATAGAAAAAATAAATGGATAGGATTACGACTTTTACAGAAAAAACCTCTATCAATAAATAAGAAGAGGAAATGAATCGGTAAAAAAATAAGGATTGTTATTAAATTTTTGATTCAGATTTTATATGAAAAATAGCATATATAGAACTATTTCCAGTATTTTGGAAATCTTTTTCTCAAAAAATGTATGTATTTTGTTATAAATAGAAAGGAATAAATTTTTCTATATCATGAAATTTTTTTTTACAAAAATTTTTATAAGAAATGAGAGCCATATCCATTGCAGATGGCGTTTTGTATAAAAGTTCTCTTTTTCCTGTTGTAAGGATTTTCTTCTTTTTAAGAGAAGAAATATTTCCTATAATAAAATGGACTTTTTTATATTCTGATATCGATTTGAAAAAATCATCATCTAATTTTTTTATTCCAATGGGATTTAATCTTTTTTTTGATTCATTAAATAATGAAGTATAGAAAAAATCAGATCTAGCATGTATCATAGGAATTAAGAATCCTTTTTTTATGTTGATTTTATAACTCATTACTGTCAATGTATCTACAGATAACAAAGGAATATTTAAAGCACAACACAATCCTCTAGCCGCCGATGCTCCTATCCTTAAAGAAGTATAGGAACCTGGGCCTTTGCTAACACAAACAGACTTTAAGTCTTTAAGATGAATTCCGGAAGTACTTGTAGCATATTGTATAAATGTGTGCAATTTTTCCGAATGAAAATATTCTTTTGAACATTCTTCTATAGAAGTTAAACATATTCCATTTTTAGCAATACTGACTGAACAATTTTTGGTAGAAGTTTCTAAATTTAGAATTAAAGACATATATATTAAATTTTTTAAAAATTAATGTATTCAAAAATAAAATGATAAGAACAGAAAAAGTAATTAGATATATTGTTTCCTGGTTGAAAAGATATATTCAAAAATCTAAATCTAATGGTTTTATTATTGGAATATCTGGAGGTGTTGATTCTTCCGTCACTTCTTTTTTAGTAGCTATGACAAAATTTCCTACTCTCATATTAGAAATGCCTATTCTGGAAAAAGAAAAAAATTTTTTTCCTATAAAACATGCAAAATTTTTGAAAAAAAAATTTTCGAATGTTTATTATCTTGAAAAAGATTTATCTGCTTTATTCAAAACTTTTTGTCATACAACAAATGATATTCCAGAAAATTCGAAACTTTCTTTAGCATTAGCTAATGTAAAATCTCGTATTCGTATGTTAACTTTATACTATTATGCTAATATAAAAAATTATCTTGTTGTTGGAACTGGAAATAAAGTGGAAGATTTTGGAGTTGGTTTTTTTACAAAATATGGAGATGGAGGAGTGGATTTACATCCTATAGCTGATTTAACTAAGAGTGAAGTTCGTTTTTTAGCTAAAAAATTAAATATTCTTGATGAAATTCAAAAAGCAAAACCAACGGATGGACTTTGGGAAGATCAACGATCAGATGAAGATCAATTAGGAGCGACTTATGAAGAATTAGAATGGGCTATGAAAATTATGGAAACAAAAAATGATACTTTTTCTGAAATGGAATATAAAATTTTAAAAAAATATAAAATGTTACATAAAAAAAATAGACATAAAATGATTCCTATTCCTATATGTAAAATACCTGATGGTATAAAAGATGAAAATTCTATCTTATTATGAATAATAAAAAATATTTAACAATAAATCATAAAAAAATCGTTTTCGTAACTTTGTTTCCCATGGATTAAGTTCATTTAATGATGGAAGAAAAACATAATAAAATTAAAAAAAAAAAGTTGAATCAAAAATATAATTCTATTTTAAATCATTCAATTAATTCAGATTTGACTTCACAAAATAACGTTTATTTTATGAGTGATGAAGAAAAAATTGAGAAAATAAAAAAACATTTTTTTCAGATTATGGAAATTTTAGGGTTGGATATGAATGATGATAGTTTACGAAAAACACCAAAACGGGTTGCAAAAATGTTTATACAAGAAATATTCAGTGGGCTTAACCCAAAGAATACACCTAATTTTTCCATTTTTGAAAATAAATACAGATATAACCAAATGTTAATAGAAAAAAATATAACAGTTTATTCCACTTGTGAACATCATTTTCTTCCCATCATAGGAAAAGCACATGTAGGTTATATTTCTAATGGAAAAGTTGTAGGGCTTTCTAAAATCAATAGAATTGTCAACTTTTATGCAAAAAGACCACAAGTTCAAGAACGTTTAACAATACAAATTGTTCAATCCTTAAAAAAAATGTTAGAAACACAAGATGTAGCTTGTATTATAGAGGCAAAACATTTGTGCGTAAATTCTCGTGGAATCAAAGATACAGATAGTAGTACTGTTACTACTGAGTTAATAGGATCCTTTAAAAATAATTCAGAAATTCGAAAAGAATTTTTGCATCATATTGGAATTTCTTAAATGAAAAAAAATGGAGGAAAATAGTTATCAACAAAAAAATAGAAATCATTTAAAAATATATAATTCTTTAACAGGAAAAAAAGAATTATTTCATCCGATTCACAAGGAATATGTTGGTCTTTATGTATGTGGACCTACGGTTTATAACTACTTACATTTAGGAAATTGTAGAACTTTTATATCATTTGATATTGTTTTTCGTTATTTAAAACATTTGGGATATAAAGTTCGTTATGTGAGAAATATTACTGATGTTGGACATTTAGAAAATGAAAATTTGGATATAGAAGATAAAATTTCTAAAAAATCTCGTTTAGAAGGACTTGAACCCATGGAAATTGTTCAAAAATACACTCTTTCTTTTCACAACTTATTAAATGTTCTAAATGTGTTACCTCCAAGTATAGAACCAACGGCTACAGGTCATATTATAGAACAAATAGATATGATTCAAGAGCTAATTAAAAAAAAATTAGCATACGAAGTAAATGGTTCTGTTTATTTTGATTTAAAAGAATATAGAAAATTCTATCCTTATGGGGTGATTAGCAAAAATCAAGTTGATCAACTTTTTTATAAAAAATTAAAATTTATAGAAGAAAAACGTGGATTTCATGATTTTTCTCTTTGGAAAAAAGCTCATTCTAATCATATTATGAATTGGAATTCTCCATGGGGAAGAGGATTTCCTGGTTGGCATATAGAATGTACTACAATGAGTACAAAATATTTAGGAGAAACTTTTGACATCCATGGTGGAGGAATAGATCTAAAATTTCCTCATCATGAATGCGAATTAGCACAAGCTATAGGAATTTATAACAAAAGTTATTTTGCTCATTATTGGATGCATACAAATATGCTTACTTTAAATGGAAAAAAAATGAGTAAGTCTACAGGAAATTTTTTGGAATTAAAAGATATTATTTATAACAAAACTTGTAACAAAACTTTTTTTCCTAGTATTTTCAGGTTTTACATTTTACAAACCCATTATAGAAACATTATGAATTTTTCCAATAAAGGACTAATAGAAGCTGAAAAAGGATATCATAAAATCATGAAAGCTATAAAAATATTAAAAAATTTAGAACCTAAGACTAAAACATCAAAAAATTTCGACATTGTTTTTAATGTTCATCATTGGATAGATATTTGTTATCAAGCTATTAATGATGACTTTAATCTTCCTTTATTAATAACTCATTTATTTCAAATTTCTACACTCATCATTAATGATTCCATTCAGAACATATCTCATTTTCATCTATTAAAAAAATATATGATTTATTTTGTTTTTGATATTTTAGGAATTCAAGAAATCAACCATCATGAAGAAGATTCTAAAAAATTAAAAATCCTCATTGAGAGATTGATCAAATTTCGTACAGAAGAAAGAAAACAAAAACATTGGATCATTTCAGATAAAATTAGACAAGAACTGTATCATATAGGAGTTTTATTACATGATAATAAATTTTTATAGAGCTTTAAAAGCCTGATCAAGATCTTCTATAAGATCTTCTGTGTTTTCGATTCCAAGAGATAACCGAATCATAGAATCTTGTATTCCTGCATTCATTCTGATTTCTAAAGGAGTAGATTTGTGAGTCATAGTTGCTGGATGACAAATTAAACTTTTTGTACCTCCCAAACTTTCTGCCAATTTAAATAACTTTGTAGAAGTCACAACTTGTTTTGCTGATTCTACTGTATTTTTTTTTAAACTAAAAGAAACAATTCCTCCAAAATATCGTTGTTGTTTTACTGCAATAAAATGATTTTTATGATGAGATAATCCAGGATAATAAACTTTATCTATTTCATCATTCTTTTTGTTCTTTAAAAAAGAAGCGATTTGGAAAGCATTTTGAGATTGTTTCTTGATACGTAAATATAACGTTTGGATTCCTCTTATAGTCAACCAACAATCAATAGGAGATAAAACCCCTCCAGTTGCATTTTGAATATACTTGAGTTTTTCATATAAATCTGGTTTTTTTACAGTAATTGATCCAGCTAACACATCTGAATGTCCTGATAAATATTTTGTAGCACTATGAACTACTATATCTGATCCTAATTTCAAAGGATTTTGAATAGCAGGAGAAGCAAATGTATTATCTACAACAACTAAAATAGTTGGATTTTTCTTTTTTGATTTTTTACTAATAAATTCTATATCAGATATTTTTAACGTAGGATTGGTAGGGGATTCTAACCAAACTAATTTTGTATTATCAGAAATAAAAGATATAGTTTTTTCTATATCTGTTGTATCTACAAATTTAGTATTAATTCCTAATTTTTTATATAAATTAAATAAACGAAATGTTCCTCCATAAATATCGTCTACAGCTACGATTTCATCTCCACATTTTAGCAATTTTAATACAGCATCTACAGATGCTAATCCAGAAGAAAATGCTAAACTAGCATAACCGTATTCCAAATTAGTTATTAAATCTTCCAATATTTTCCTTGTAGGATTATTCGTTCTAGTATAATCAAATCCTTTATGAACACCAGGAGCTTCCTGTACGTAAGTTGAAGTTTGATATATTGGTGTAGAAATAGCCCCTGTAAGAGGATCAGATAAAATATTTTGAATAAGTTTTGTTTCTTCCTTCATTGTCTATAATTAATTTTATATAATCTCGTATGCAAATGTACTCAAAATGAAAATACAATTTTTGGAATTTTTTTCTAAAAAAACGACATTTTTTTTGAAAAAAATATAAATTTGTTTCCTATTTTTCGATTTTTAGTAAATGATTTCAAAAAAAATAATATATTTTCTATTCTTTTTTTTGTTTTTATTTTTGTTTGTCGAATCTTCTGATAAAAATAAAAATCAGAATGTGAAAATAAAAAATGAAAATAAAAATAATATGGATATAGCTCATATTATTTTGGATCATGTCAATGACTCTCATGAATGGCATATTGCAGGGACTCCAAATCATGGAATTATTTTTTCTTTGCCAGTTATTTTATGGAATAATGGATTAGAAATTTTTTTTTCCTCTAAATTTTCATGTGGAAATGTGGTAGAAGGAAAATATGGATATTATAAGATGTTTAGAGAAACAATATATAAAACCAATGATATTGGATTATTACATATGGATTCGAAAGGAAATCCAAAAAATGATAAACCTTGGGATTTTTCTATTACAAAAAATGTGGTATCCCTTTTTATATCCTCTTTTTTGTTATCTTATATTTTCATACGAATGAAACGTAATTATAAAAATCATCAAATGAAATGGAGTTTAGGAATTTGTTTAGAATTTTTAATTTTGTTTATACGGGATGAAATTGCAATTCCTAATATTGGAAAGAAATATAAAATTTTTCTTCCTTTTTTGTTAACATCCTTTTTTTTTATATTAATTAATAATTTGATAGGTCTTATTCCAGGATTTCCAAATGTAACAGGAAACATAAATATTACATTAGTATTAGCGATTATGACATTTATTGTTACCAATATCAATGCAAATATGAGTTATTGGAAACATATTTTTTGGATGCCAGGAGTTCCAACGGGAATTAGATTATTATTAGCTCCTATAGAATTTATTGGAATTTTTATTCGTCCATTAACTTTGTGTATTCGATTGTTTGCTAATATTACTGCCGGACACATAATTATTTTAAGTTTTATTTGTCTCATTTTTATTTTTAAAAATTTTTTCGTAACTGGGTTTTCCATAATTTTCGGTTTCTTCATTTCTATGTTAGAAATTATGGTCGCTTTTTTACAAGCTTTTATTTTTACAACTTTGTCTTCCTTACTTATAGGAATGTCTGTGAAAGATTATGACTATGACAATGAAACACATTAAAAATATTATTATTATATGAATATAGATTTAACTTACTCAGGTTTAGCTGCTTTAGGATCTGGTCTTGCAGTCATAGGAGCGGGATTAGGAATTGGAAAAATCGGAAGTTCTGCAATGGATGCTATTGCTAGACAACCTGAGGCTTCAAATAAAATACAGAATGCTATGATTATAGCGTCTGCACTGATTGAAGGATCCGCATTATTTGGAATAGTCACAACATTATTAGCTGTATTTAAATAAAATTTCAATGGATTTAGTGACTCCTTCTATTGGACTCATTGTTTGGCATACAATAATATTTATAATTCTTATGTTTTTTCTTTCAAAATTTGCTTGGAATCCCATAATAAAATTTATTGATCAAAGAGAGGAAAAAATTAAAATATCTATTGAAAAAGCAGATCAAGTGAAAAAAGAATTAAAACATGTAGAAGATCAAAAAAATAAAATTTTAAAAGAAACTCATGTGAAAAGAGATATGATTTTGAAAGAAGCTATTCAAATCAAAGAAAAAATAAAATCAAAAGCTAAAGAGGAAGGAATGATAGAAAAGAAAAAAATTATAGAAGAAACAAAAAAAAATATTCAAATAGAAAAGAAAGTTGCTATTCGTCAATTAAAGAATAAAATAGGAGATATCTCTATTCAAATAGCCGAAAAAATCTTAAAAAAAGAGTTAGATCAATACGATAAACAAGATAAATTTATAAAAGAATTAGTAGATAAATTGTCCTAATTTAATGTTTTCAAATAAAAATCAAAAAATCATTCAACATTACGCTAGAATTTTTTTTGAGTATTCTGTTATGAATATGAATGATAATGATATTGAAATTTTTTATCAAAAAATCAAAAAAGTATGCTTTTTTTTAAGTAAAAATAAAAATGTTTATAAAATTCTTAACACAAATCTATTATATACTGAAAAAAAAATAAAAATTTTCAAAAAAATATTTTACAATTTTGATGTTTTACTTTTTAAATTTATTAAACTCCTCATTCTAAAAAAAAGAGAATCTTTTTTGAAAGAAATTCTTTCAGAATACGATAGAATATACGAAGAAGATCAAAAAGGATTTGTAAAATCTATTGTAATTTCTTCTTTTCCTTTGAGAAAGGATATACAAGAAATGATTGCACATAAAATAATATCTAATAAAAAAAAATTTCACATCATTAATCAAATTGATAAATCTATTATTGGAGGCTTTATATTTCGTATAGGATATAAAGAATGGAATTTTAGCATTCAGGAACAGTTGTCCCATATTCAAAAAAATATATTTCAAAATCAATATTAATTAAAAAATAAAAGTTTTTATTTTCATATGTCAGATTTAAAATATTCTGAAATATCATCAATTCTTAAAGAAGAATTATCAAATTTTCAATTTGAATCCAAATTATCCGAATTTGGTGTTATTGTTCAAATAGGAGATGGTGTTGTTAGGTCTTTTGGATTAAATTCTGCTTTTTATGGAGAATTAGTAGAATTCCAGAATGGAATTAAAGGAATGGTTTTAAACCTAGAAGAAGACCATGTTAGCATTGTTTTACTTAGTCCATCAAAAAATTTGAAAGAAGGAGATATCGTAAAAAAAACTGGAAAAAATTTCTCGATCAAAGTAGGAGAAAATATGTTGGGTCGTGTTGTAGATACATTAGGAAATCCTATAGATGGAAAAGGCCCTATAGAAGGAAAACTATTTGAAATGCCATTGGAAAGAAAGGCTCCAGGTGTGATTTATAGAGAACCTGTTCAAGAACCTCTTCAAACTGGTATAAAATTTATAGATTCTATGATTCCTATAGGAAGAGGACAGAGAGAGTTAATTATTGGAGATAGACAAACGGGAAAAACAACCATAGCTATTGATACAATTATCAATCAAAAGAGATTTTTTGAAAAAAATAATCCTATTTATTGCATTTATGTAGCCGTTAGTCAAAAAGGGTCTACTATAGCAAGAATTTTAAAAATATTACAAGAAAAAGAAGCTATGTCTTATACAATTATAGTAGCAGCAAATTCTTCTAATCCCGCTTCTATGCAAGTTTATGCTCCTTTTTCTGGTACGGCTATAGGAGAATATTTCCGGGATACAGGTCGTTCTGCTTTAGTGATATATGATGATCTTTCAAAACAAGCGGTTTCTTATAGAGAAATATCCTTATTATTAAGACGTCCACCTGGTAGAGAAGCCTATCCAGGAGATGTTTTTTATTTACATTCTCGTCTTTTAGAACGAGCCGCTAAAATAATAAAAGATCAAAAAATGGCTGAAAAAATGAATGACATTCCATTTTCTATTAGAAAACAAATAAAAGGTGGAGGTTCTTTAACTGCTTTGCCTATTATTGAAACTCAATCTGGAGATATCTCTTCTTATATTCCTACTAATGTTATTTCTATTACAGACGGTCAGATTTTTTTAGAAAAAGATTTATTCCATTCTGGAATTCGTCCTGCAATTAATGAAAGTATATCTGTTTCTCGTGTAGGAGGGGCTGCACAAATTCAATCTATGAGAAAAATATCTGGAACTCTAAAATTAGATCAAGCTCAATTCAGAGAATTAGAATCTTTTTCAAAATTTGGTTCTGAACTAGATTCATCTACTACGAATATTTTAAAAAAGGGAAGAATTAATATGGAAATATTAAAACAAAATCCTCATACCCCCTATGATATCGCAGATCAAATAGCTATTATTTATGCTGGTACTAAAAATTTCCTTAAAAAGGTTCCTATTGATAAAATTTCAGATTTTGAAAAAGAATATCTTTTTTATTTAAACGAAAAACATGAAAATGTCTTAAATTCTTTAAGAAACGGAATTTTTGACAAAAAAATATCTGATATTTTAGAAACAGTAGCTTTACAATTAAGTGATAAATACGTTCCTTAATTTTTTATTATGTCTAATCCAAAAGAAATCAAGAGAAGAATATTATCTATAGAATCAGTTATAAAAACTACAGAAGCAATGAAAATGATTTCTATAGTAAAATTACGAAAAGCAAAAAATTTACTGATGAAAGTAAGAATTTATTTAGATTCCATAGAGACAATTCTTTTCGATCTTTTGTTTACAGGAAACAAAGAAAAATTTGAAAAAAATCCATATTTTTCAAAAAAAGGAAGAATAAAATTATTTATTGTATTTACTTCTGATCGTGGCTTATGTGGTTCTTTCAATTCTCTAATTTTTGAAAAAATTAATCATATTTTTCAAACAAAAGGGTATTTACATAATGAATGTTTATTTTTTTCTATTGGAAAAAAAGGATTCGATTTTTTATGTAAAAAGAAATATAATATGTCCAATCAAAATTGGATCGGAAACAATTTATCCCATCAAAAAATCCAATTTTTAGTATCAGAGTTCATTTTTGGTTTTTTAAAAAAAAAGTTTTCTTCGATTTATTTAATCTACAATCACTTGAAAAAATCCTCCTTTCAAGAAGTAGTTCTAGAAAAATTTCTTCCTATTACTATTAAAGATTTTAGAAAAAAAACATTAGGATCTTCCTATATTTTAGAACCTTCTCAAAAAGAAATATTAAATTTTATAATTCCAAAATTTTTAAATGCAAAATTATTAAAAATTTTTTGGAAATCTACTACAGCAGAACATACATCTCGTATGATATCTATGCATAAAGCTACAGAAAATGCATCTGATATTAAACATGATCTAATATTAAATTATAATAAAGAAAGACAAACTACGATTACTAAAGAAATACTTGAAATTATAAGTGGATTAGAATCTTTGAACAAAAAGAAATAATAAAAATTTCAATTCAAATTATATTAATTATATATTTATTTACAAACAAAAACATAATTTTTTTATGGAAGAAAAAATAATGTTAACAGGAATTAGAAGTACAGGAACTCCTCATTTAGGGAATATTTTAGGTGTTATTATTCCGTCTGTATCCATAGCTAATAAAAATACAAAACATTCTTCATGTATATTTATAGCGGATTTACATTCAATGATTCAAATAGAGAAAGAGAATAATATGATAACAATCAAAAATAATATTTATCAAATTGCGGCGGCATGGTTAGCTTTTGGATTAAATATAGATAATTGTTTATTTTACAGACAATCTGATGTTTCACTTGTTACTGAATTAGCCTGGTATTTCAATTGTTTTTATCCATACCAAAGACTTGCATTAGCTCATGCTTTTAAAAAGGAAATAAAAAATAAAAAAAAAATAAGTGTTGGTTTATTTACTTATCCTATTCTAATGGCTGCTGATATTTTACTTTATAACGCAAAACTTATTCCAGTAGGAAAAGATCAATTACAACATATAGAAATAACTCGTCGTATCGCCAATTATTTTAATAAAAAAATAGGAAAAAAATTATTTGTATTACCTAATGCTTTTTTACAAAAAAACATGTTTGTGATAGGGACAGATGGAAATAAAATGAGTAAATCTAAAAAAAATTGTATTAACATTTTTTCTTCAGACGAAATTTTGAAAAAACAGATTATGAGTATTCGTACAGATAGTAAATCTGTAAAAGAGAAAAAAAATCCAGAAACTGATTATATCATGTCTTTATATAGTTTAATAGCTCCTGTGGATAAAATAGAGATCATGAAAAAAAGATATCTTAAAGGAGGATATGGATATTATGAGGCAAAAATTGCATTATATGAGTATATCATTCATAAATTTTCATCGGAAAGAGAAAAGTTTTTTTCTTTCATAAAAAATAAATCTTTGTTGGATCATATTTTAGCTTCAGGTGCTAAAAAAGCAAATAGAATAGCTTATGAAAGATTAAATTTCATTAGAAAGCATTTGAAATTCAATCCTATAATTTGATTTATCAAATATTATTTGTCATTATGACATAATTATATTTTTTGGCAAATCTTTTGCCCCCTACAATCCATAGAATTATTTTGAAAAATATTTTATATTATGGATATCAATCAAAAAAATACTGAAAAACAGTCAAAATTATCTCCTAAAATAGATGAGGAAAAATCTTGTTCTTGTCAACAACAAGGAGAAAACCATCATCCATCAAAAAAAGAAATTGAATTTTTGAAAAAAGAATTAGAAAAAGAAAAAGATAAATTTTTACGTCTTTTTGCAGAATTCGAAAATTATAAAAAACGGATTCAAAAAGAAAGATTTGATATTTTTAGAGATGTTCATGAACAAATTCTTATAGATTTAATTCCAATTTTAGATGATTTTGAACGAGGAATTAAAGAATTAAGAAAATATCAAGATGAACATCCTGTAAAAGGAATTTTTTTGATACAGGAAAAACTTATTAAAATTTTAAAAGAAAAGGGATTAAATAAAATAAAAATCAAAAAAGGAGATGATTTTAATACGGATTTCCATGAAGCGATAACACAAATTCCAGCTATGACGGAAAATTTAAAAGGAAAAATTATAGAAATTATAGAAGCGGGATATCTTCTAAAAGAAAAAATAATCCGACATGCTAAAGTCATTATCGGAAAATAATTAATTTTATCTTCATGATGAAAAAAGATTATTACGAAGTATTAGGAGTTTCTAGAAATGCTTCTCCAGAAGAAATTAAAAAAGCTTATCGAAAACTAGCAATCAAATATCATCCAGATAAGAATTTAGATAATAAAAAGGAAGCAGAAGAAAAATTTAAAGAAGCGGCTGAAGCTTACGAAGTCTTAAGCAATCTAGAAAAAAGACAACGGTATGATAAATTTGGACATTCTGGAGTAAAAGGAAGTGGATTGGGTTCAGGAATGAATATGGAGGATATTTTTGAAAATTTTGGAGATATTTTTTCGGATGCATTTGGTGAAAGTTTTTCTAGTTTTGGTTTTGGAAAATCAAATAGACATCAAACTATTAAAGGAAGTGATTTAAGAATCAGAGTCAAACTTTCTTTAGAAGAAATAGCGAATGGAATAGAAAAAAAAGTTAAGGTAAAAAGACTCAAAGTTGCCAAAGGAATCAAATTTAAAAATTGTACATCTTGTAATGGAAGTGGGCAAATAGTCAGAGTCACTAATACTATTTTAGGAAGAATGCAAACTACTTCTCAATGTGGGGTATGTTATGGAACTGGAAAAATCATAGAAAATATTCCTTATGGAGCGAATAAACATGGATTAATTAAAGAAGAAGAATTAGTGAATATTAAAATACCCGCAGGTCTTACAGAAGGAATTCAATTGAAAGTTTCTGAAAAAGGAAATGAAGCCCCATTTGGTGGTATTTCTGGAGATTTAATTGTCTTAATTGAGGAAATTCCTCATCCTAAATTAAAAAGAGAAGGAAGTAATCTTCATTATGATTTGTACATATCATTTCCAGATGCAATATTGGGAGCTTTGAAAGAGGTTCCTACTATTAATGGTAAAGCAAGAATAAAAATAGATCCAGGAACACAATCAGGAAAAACTCTAAGATTAAAAAATAAAGGATTGCCTAATCTTGAAAGATATGGATATGGAAGTCTTTTTATTCATGTAAACGTTTGGACTCCAAGAAAAATTAATGAAGAACAAAGAAAATTTTTTGAAAAAATGAGAAAAAATGAAAATTTTCTTCCTCATCCCGGAAATTCAGAAAAATCGTTTTTTGATCGTGTAAGAGAAATGTTTTCTTAAAAAAGATCTCAAAATCATTTTCTAATTTTTATTCTTATAAATATAGTTTTTCATTGAAAATTGTTAGATTTCATTCTTTTTTTTGTTGATTTCAATATGATTTTTATGATATTATGATGCAAAAAGTAGTAGTCGGCCTTTCAGGAGGAGTAGATTCCAGTGTTGCTGCATTAATCCTTAAGAAAAAGGGTTATGAAGTTATTGGGTTATTTATGCATAATTGGGAAGAGGAAGAGGAGAGTTATAATCATTATAAATGTACTTGGAAAGAGGATAGCATTGATGCTATGTTAGTAGCTAAGCAATTAAATATCCCCTTTCAAGTAATAGAAATGAAAAATGAATATAAAAAACATATCATAAACTACATGTTTAACGAGTATAGATTAGGAAAAACCCCTAATCCAGACATTTTGTGTAATAGGAAAATAAAATTTTCCATTTTCTTGAAAAAAGCTCTTGATTTAGGAGCAGATTTGATTGCAACAGGACATTATGTGAATAAAAAAAAAATTGTAAAAAATAGAAAAACAATTTATCGTCTTTTGATTGGAAAAGACCTAAATAAAGATCAATCATATTTTTTATGTCAATTAACACAATATCAACTGGAAAAATCTCTATTTCCATTAGGTTTATTAACTAAAAATCAAGTAAGAAAAATAGCCAAAATACACAAATTATGGAATGCTCATAAAAAAGAATCTCAAGGATTATGTTTTGTAGGTAAAATTAATTTATTCAATTTTCTTAAAAAAAAAATTACTCCAAAAAAGGGAGAAATAGTATGCATCAATTCTAATGCTTCAGTATATCAAGAAAAAAAAATTTTTTCTTCTAAAGAAGAAGAATTATTTTTTCTATCAAGAAAAAAAAAATACAAAAAATCAGATGGAAAAATAATTGGATATCATCAAGGAGCCTTTTCTTTTACTAAGGGACAACGTAAAGGGATAGCATTAGGAGGTTACAAGGAAGCACTTTTTGTGATAGATACTGATGTAAAAGAAAATATTGTTTATACAGGAATGGGGAAAAAACATCCAGGATTATATAGAAAATCTTTGTTTATTCATGAAAAAAATATTCATTGGGTACGGAAAGATCTTACTCTTTTTGAAGGAGAAAAAATGAATGTTCTTTGTAGGATTCGTTATAGACAACCATTACAAAAATCAAAATTATATAAAATCAAAAAAGGAATGTTCATAGAGTTTGAAAGCATGCAATGTGCTATAACGGAAGGACAATTTGCTGTTTGGTATCTTGGAAAAGAATTAATCGGTTCAGGAATTATTTCCATGATTTTATATTTTGTTATTTTTTTAAAAATTGAATTCATTTTATGAATATAAAATTTGTTCTTTTAAAATTTTTAAAAAAATGTATATTTTATATTTATTATTAGAAACTTTATAATTTATTTATGAATAAATCAAAAAAATAATAATATTTTAAAATAAATACATAAAAACCTATTTTATATAATCTATTTTTTCATATTTTTGCATATTATATAATTTGAAACTTATTACATAGTTTATTTTCATTAAACTATTCTAGTTTTGTATTTTATATCCCTACTTTCTCCGTAGGGGTTTTTGATTTATTTATTAAATTTCATGAAAAAAAGAATTAACAATTTTAGCAAAAAAATCACGAAAGACCCTAATTTACCAGCAGCACATGCTATGTTGTATGCCACAGGAATAAAAGAATCAGATTTTTGTAAAGCTCAAATAGGAATTGTTAGTAATTGGTACGAAGGAAATCCTTGCAACATGCATTTAGATAAACTGGCCAGAAAAATAAAATCATCGGTTATAACTAAAAATTTAGTAGGATTTCAATTTACTACTATTGGAGTAAGTGATGGAATTACTATGGGAACTCCAGGAATGAGATATTCACTTCCTTCTAGAGAATTAATAGCAGATAGTATAGAAACTGTAGTAGATTCTCATCATTATGATGGAGTGATAGCTATACCTGGATGTGATAAAAATATACCAGGAGTTATGATCGCTTTGCTAAGATTGAATAGACCATCTATCATTGTATATGGAGGAAGTATTTCTTCCGGTTATTATAATAGAAAAAAATTAGATGTTATTTCTTCTTTTGAAGCCTTAGGAAAAAAAAACACTAGTCAAATTACTGAAAATGAATACAAAAATATAGTAAAACATTCTTGTCCAGGACCAGGTGCTTGTGGAGGGATGTATACTGCAAATACTATGGCTTCTGCTTTTGAAGCTATGGGAATGATGCTCCCTTATTCTTCCTCTTCTCCTTCAACAAGTGAAAATAAAAAAATAGAATGTGAAGAAGTTTCTATATATATTAAAAATTTATTAAAAAAAAATATTAAACCAAAAAATATAGTAACAAAAATTTCCATAGAAAATGGTGTGAAATTATCCATGTGTTTGGGCGGTTCTACTAATTTGATTTTACATTTTTTAGCTATTGCTAAATCAGCAAATATTGATTTTTCTTTAAAAGACTTTCAAAGAATTAGCAATCAAGTTCCTCTCATTGGAAATCTAAAACCTAGCGGAATTTTTTTAATGGAAGATATTCACAAGAAGATAGGAGGAATGCCTGTTATTATAAAATATTTATTAAATGAAGGAATATTATCAGGAGATTGTTTAACCGTTACTGGAAAAACATTATCTGAAAATATGAAAAATATTCCTAATATAACTTTTAATCAAAAAATTATTCATTCTTTAGATAAGCCCATCAAAAAGAACGGGCATATTAGAATTTTGTATGGAAATTTATCCCCAGAAGGGGCTATAGCTAAAATTACTGGAAAAGAAGGAACAATTTTTAGAGGAAAGGCTCTTGTTTTTAATTCGGAAGAAGAAGCAAATTTAGCTATTTTAAATAATCAAATTTTACCTGGAGTTGTCATTGTAATTCGATATGTGGGGCCAATGGGAGGCCCAGGAATGCCAGAAATGTTGAAACCAACATCATACATTATGGGATCCGGATTAGGAAAAAAAGTTGCTCTTATTACAGATGGTCGATTTTCAGGAGGGTCACATGGTTTTGTCGTAGGACATATTACTCCAGAAGCACAATCTGGAGGATTGATTGCTTTAGTCCAAAATGATGATTTTATTAAGATAGATACGGAAAATAATATCATTACTCTTGAAGTGAAACATGAAGAAATTCAAAGAAGGAGAAAAACGTGGACTCCTCCTTTATTAAAAATTCAAAATGGTTATTTATATAAATATACCAAAATGGTATCTCCAGCTTCTGAAGGATGTATTACAGATCAATTTTAGTTTTGTTTGTTTTATGGAAATAAAATTATTTTCTGGTTCAGAAATAGTAATAAAAGCACTCTTATATGAAAAGGTTGAATACATATTTGGATACCCAGGGGGGGCAATTATGCCCATATATGATTCTTTACACGATTATTTAAACTCCATTTCGCATATTCTCATGCGTCATGAACAAGGATCAATTCATGCAGCACAAGGATACGCTAGAGCAACTGGAAAAATTGGAGTATGTTTTACTACTTCAGGTCCAGGAGCTACTAATTTAATTACCGGATTAGCAGATGCTTTAATAGATAGCACTCCTCTTGTTTGCATTACTGGACAAGTATCCTCTCATTTATTAGGAACTGATGCTTTTCAAGAAACAAATATAATAGATATATCTATTCCTGTAACAAAATGGAATATTCAAGTTTTAAAAGCTAGAGATATTTGTGAATCAATTCAAAAAGGATTTTTTATAGCTAAACAAGGTAGACCAGGCCCTGTATTAATAGATATAACTAAAGATGCTCAGTTTCAAAAAACTGTATTTCACTATACACGTTGTAAATATATCAAAAATTTTTATCCATATCCTTGTATAGAAGACGAAAAAATCATGAAAGCTGCAGATTTAATCAATTCGGCTGAAAGACCTTTGATTCTTGTAGGTCAAGGAGTGATTTTAGCGGAAGCCGAAGAAGAATTTAAAAAATTTGTTGAAAAAACTGGAATTCCAGTAGCTAGTACTTTATTAGGATTAGGAGCATTGGATAGTAATCATTCTTTATATGTAGGAATGTTAGGAATGCATGGAAATTATGCTCCCAATATTTTAACTAATCAATGTGACATTCTCATCGCGGTAGGTATGCGATTTGACGATCGTGTAACTGGAGATGTTAAAAAATATGCTAAACAAGCTAAAATCATTCATTTAGAGATAGATTCTTCCGAAATCAATAAAAATATTTTATGTCATATCCCAATTTTGGGAGATTGTAAAACATCTTTAAAAAAATTGATTCTTTATGTTAACGAATCTATTCATCCAGAATGGAAAGATAAATTTTTTCATCTTAAAAAAAAAGAGAAGACGATAGTAATACAAGGAGATCTTTATCCAAAAAAGAAAGGAATTACCATGGGGGAAGTGATTAAATGGATCAATCAGTACAAGAAAAAAAATGCAATTCTCGTAACTGACGTAGGACAACATCAAATGATAGCTTCAAGATATTTCAATTTTACTTGCAAAAAGAGTCAAATAACTTCTGGAGGATTGGGAACTATGGGTTTTGCTTTACCGGCTTCTATAGGAGCTCAATTAGGTGTTAAAAATAGGCAAATTCTTTGCATTGTAGGAGATGGAGGAATTCAAATGACAATCCAAGAAATGGGGACTATCTTACAATATAAGATACCCGTTAAAATTGTCCTATTAAATAATAATTTTTTAGGAATGGTACGTCAGTGGCAACAGCTTTTTTTTGATAAACGTTATTCATGTACAGAATTAGTTAATCCAGATTTTATAAAATTAGCTCATGCTTATAACATCAAAGCAAAGAAAGTAAATAAAAGAGAAGAATTAGAAAAATCAGTAAAAAAGGCATTAAGTTATAAAAAAGCTTTTTTATTAGAAGTTGTAATCGAAAAAGAAGATAATGTTTTTCCTATGATTCCTGCAGGAGCCGCTGTAGATGAAATTCGTTTAACATAATAATAATGATTGATAAATAAAATAATATATAAAAATACTATGAAGCATCAATTCAGAATAATAATTTTAGGAGAAAAAGAAACAAGATTATTAAGTAGAATTCTTCTTATATTCAATCGAAAAAATATTAAAACTGATCATATTAATGTATCTAGTAAGAAGAATGAGGATGACCCCATCAGTAATATTCAATATGTGATAGACTTGAAATGTCCAGAAGAACAATTATTGAAAATCAAAAAATCAATTGAAAAGTTAATTGGAATTATTCATGTTTATTATTACAAATTAGAAGAAAAAATTCAAAAAAAAATTTATGGAGAAAAATGGATTTACCACTAAATACTACATCTTAAATTACTTAAATTAAATAATACAAATTATGAAAATTAAATTTGGATCAATAGAAGAAACTATTATTACAAGAGATGAATTCCCATTATCTAAAGCTAGAGAAATTTTAAAACAAGAGACTATTTCTGTATTAGGTTATGGAATTCAAGGGCCTGGACAATCTCTTAATTTAAGAGATAATGGTTTTCAAGTGATCGTAGGACAAAGAAAAGATTCTTCTTCTTGGGATAAAGCATTAAAAGACGGATGGATAGAAGGTAAAAATCTTTTTTCTTTAGAAGAAGCATCTGAAAGAGGGACTATACTCATGTATTTGCTATCAGATGCCGGTCAAATCTCTTTTTGGCCTACTCTTATAAAATATTTAATTGAAGGAAAATCTTTATATTTTTCACATGGATTTGGATTAACTTTTTGTCATCAAACAAAAATATACCCCTCTAAAAAAATAGACATTTTTTTAGTAGCACCCAAAGGATCAGGAACCAGTTTAAGAAGACTTTTTCAACAAGGAAAAGGAATTAATTCTAGTTATGCCATTTATCAGGATTATAGTGGAAATAGTTTAGAAAAAACTTTATCAATTGGAATCGGAATAGGGTCTGGATATTTATTTGAAACAAATTTTAAAAATGAAGTGTTTTCTGATTTAGTGGGAGAAAGAGGAACTTTAATGGGTGCTATACAAGGAATTTTTGCAGCACAGTATCAAATATTAAGAGAAAAAGGGCATTCTCCTTCAGAATCTTTCAACGAAACGGTAGAAGAATTAACACAAAGTTTGATGCCCCTAGTATCGGAAAAAGGAATGGATTGGATGTATGCTAATTGTTCTACTACTGCACAAAGAGGTGCTTTAGATTGGTGGAAAAAATTTAGAGATGCTACTCTTCCAATATTTCAAGAATTATATCATGAAGTATCTTCTGGAAATGAAGCAAAAAGAATTATTAAAGTTAATAGTAACGTAGACTATAGAAAGAAATTACAAGAAGAATTGCAAGATCTTAGACAAAGTGAATTATGGAAAGTAGGATCCATTATTCGGAATCTTAGACCGGAAGAAAAAAAAGATAAAAATTTATAATATTTACTGACTCATTTTATAAAGATTGAAAAATAAATTCAAAGGATACTTTCCTTCTTACCAAGAAATAATTAGAGCTAAAAATATTTTAAAAGATATTATTAATGAAACTCCATTACAGAAAAATTCTCTTTTATCAGAAAAATATAAAGCAAATGTTTTTCTAAAAAGAGAAGATTTACAAATTATACGTTCATATAAAATTAGAGGTGCTTATAATAAGATAAAAAGTTTATCTCATATAGAACTGAAAAAAGGGATTATTTGTGCCAGTGCAGGAAATCATGCACAAGGTGTTGCTTATTCTTGTAATATATTAAAAATACCGGGTAAAATCTATATGCCGAGTACTACTCCTAAACAAAAAATAGAAAGAGTAAAAATGTTTGGAAAAGAATATATTGAAATTTTTCTTCTCGGAGACACCTTTGATGCAGTTAGTTTTGAAGCAATGAAAGATTGTACAAAAAATGAAAAAATTTTTATTCATCCTTTTGATGATGTTAAAATTATAGAAGGTCAAGCTACTGTTGGGGTAGAAATTTTACAACAATCTATTTCAGATATAGATTATGTTTTTATTCCTATTGGTGGAGGAGGATTGGCTTCTGGTGTAGGAAGTTATTTTAAAGAATTTAGTCCTAAAACGAAAATTATAGGAGTAGAACCTCAAGGGGCTCCATCTATGAGTTACTCTTTAAAAAAAGGAAAAATTGTTGAATTAAAAACAATAGACCGATTTATTGATGGAGCTTCAGTAAAAAAAGTGGGAGAATTAAATTTTAATATATGTCATCAAACATTATTTGATATCATAACGATTCCGGAGGGAAAAGTTTGCACAACGATTTTAGATTTATATAATTTAGAAGCTATTGTAGCAGAACCTGCTGGAGCTCTTTCAATAGCAGCTTTAGATTTTTATTCTGATAAAATAAAAGGAAAGACTATTGTCTGTATTTTAAGTGGAGGAAACAATGATATTACCAGAACGGAAGAAATCAGAGAAAGATCTCTTTTGTATGAAGAAAAAAAACATTATTTCATTGTAAAATTTCCCCAAAGAGCTGGTGCTTTAAAGGAATTCGTTAACAACATCTTGGGTCCTAAAGATGATATTACCTATTTCGAATATTCTAAAAAAACTTCCAAAGAAGAAGGACCTGCAGTAATAGGAATAGAATTATCAGATAAAAACGAATTTTCTGGGTTGATAGGAAAAATGAAAAAACATAAAGTTCATTTTCAATATTTAAATAAAAATCCAGATTTATTTCGTGTTCTTATCTGAAAAAAAATGAATTTATTTTGTACCCACGACTGGATTTGAACCAGCACATCCTAATCGGATACCACCCCCTCAAAGTGGCGTGTCTACCATTTTCACCACGTGGGCTTTCCCTTACTCATTAGTCAGTCATTTTTTCTTTTCGATCAATAATGTCATTTATTTACTGACTATCTATTCATTCAAATATAATAGAATTTATTGATAATTCATCAAAAAAAAATATAAAATAAACTATCTTTGAATGAATTATGAATTTATTCTGTTCAAATTTCATATAAATCAAATAAAATAATATGAATATAGCAATAATAGGATATGGAAGAATGGGTAAATCTATAAAAAAAATAGCTCAGATTAGAAATCATAAAATTTCATTATGTTGTGATGATACTCCTTCTTTACATTTATTAAAGAATTCAAATTCAGATGTAGCAATAGAATTTAGTCAACCTCATTCCGCATTCAAAAATATAAAAATTTGTATAGAAAATGATATTTCTATTGTAAGTGGAACTACAGGATGGCTTGAAAAATTTGAAATTCTTAAAAAGATATGTAAAAAAAGAAATGGGTCTTTTTTATATTCTTCCAATTTTAGTATTGGAATGAACATTTTTTTCGAAATTAATAAAAAATTGTCTAAACTGTTACAGTTATCTTCTAAAGATTATGAAGTAACAATAGAGGAAATTCATCACAAAGAAAAGATAGATAAACCTAGTGGAACAGCTCTTTCTTTAGCAAAAGATATAGTGAATAATAAAATGAAAAAGACATGGATTTTGGATGAGAGAAAAACAAAAGATCAAATTTTGATTTTGTCAAAAAGATTCAATCATGTACCAGGAATACATATCGTAAAATATGAATCTCAAATAGAGGATATAAAAATTCAACATCAAGCTCATAGCAGAGAAGGTTTTGCATTAGGTGCTGTTATTGCGGCAGAATGGATCCAAAACAGAAAAGGTTTTTTTTCTATGAAAGAAGTTTTAGGACTATAAAATATATTTTTATGTATCAATATTTGATTTTTAGCGGTATTTTTTTATTTCTTGAACATGTTATTCATATTTTAGGAACATGGAAGTTTTATAAAAAATTGGGGATCAAATCTTGGAAAATTTTAATTCCTATATATAATATTTTCATTCTTTTAAAAATTTACAAAAGATCTATATGGTGGATTTTTCTATTACTTATTCCATTAACTAGTATTATATTGATTTTGATTTTATGGACGGATTTAATTTTTACTTTTTTTAAAAGAACGAAAAAAAATTTTTTTTTCTTTTTTTTATCTGCAGGATTATATATTTTTTACATAAATTTTTTTAAAAAAATTCCAATTTTTAAAATTGAAAATATTAAAAAAAAAGAAGAGAATATAGGAATTTTATTAGCTATGATTTTTTCTTTTATTACTCATACTTATATTGTTCAACCTTTTGTGATTCCCACTTCTTCTATGGAAAGAACCTTATTAGTAGGAGATTTCATATTAGTCAGTAAAATTCATTATGGATTACGAATGCCTATATCTCCTATCTACATCCCTTTTACACATAATAATATCATTGGAAATATAAAATCTTATATCTCTATTTTTCAATGGCCTTATTTTCGTTTTTCTTCCATACAATCTATACAAAGAAATGATATAGTAGTTTTTAATTTTCCTAAAGATCCTAATCATAAAATAATAGATCGAAAAGATCATTATATTAAACGTTGTGTAGGATTACCAGGAGATTTAATTTCTATTAAAAAAGGAGTCTTATTTGTGAATCATAAAAAAGAAAAATCTTTTTTAGAAAAACAGCAAGCTTATTTTATTAAAACAGAAAATATTCCTTTAAATGTGGAATATCTTGAAAAAGAAATGGATGTTAAAGATATTGAATATATTGGAAAAAAAAATAATGAATATTTTTACCAAATTATGTTAAATGAAAAAAAAGCAGTTGATATCAAAAATTTATTTGAAAACATAATTTTTATAAAAAAGTATATTCTTCCCATTCATTTTAAGGAACATTATATATTCCCTAATCACTATGATTGGAATAGAGATTTTTTTGGCCCATTACACATTCCTAAAAAAGGAGAATTAATTAAATTAAATTCAAAAAATATTCAAATTTATAATGAAATATTCAATTATGAAAAAGTTGAAAAAATTGATATAGTTTCAAAAAAATATTACAAAATCAAAAGAAATTATTATTTCATGATGGGAGATAATAGACATAATTCATCTGATTCTCGTTATTGGGGTTTTGTTCCAGAAGATCATATAGTAGGTAAACCGATATTTATATGGATGAGTATCGATTGGGATAGAAAAAGTCCTATAAATATATTTAGTTGGAAATTTCGTTGGGATAGAATAATGAAAACAATAGATGGAAAACATTCTTATTTATCTTTATTTTTTTTATTTTCATTTGTATATTTAATTTATTTTTTATTTAAAAGTGAAAAATCATCAACTTAATAAAAAGTATTTCTTTCATTGTTTATAAAAAAACTTCCTATAAAATAACCAGATAAAATTCCACCAATATGGGCAAAGTGAGCGACTCCAGGTGCTAAATTAAAAATTGCAGAAACTAAACTTCCAAAAATAAAAAGAGTCATCGCTTTCCGAACTGCTATTGGAAAAGGAAAAGGAAGAATGAAAATTTTATGTTCTGGAAAAAATTTAGCGAAAACTCCTACGATTCCACTTACGGCTCCAGAAGCACCCATCATAGGGGAATACATAGAACTATAAAGATTCATTTTTTGTTCTTCATTTAAAGAATCTAACGTTTTTTCAGCTTGTGAAAAATCTAAAGTTTGAACAAAGTAATATAAAACACCAGTATTAAAAATAATTTGAAATAATGCGGCTAAAATACCTGATACAAAATATATAATTATAAATTTTTTGACTCCTAACAAAGTTTCTATCTGTCCTCCAAACATAAATAAAGCCAACATATTAAAAATGATATGCAAAAAAAGTCGTTTGGAATGTACAAACATATGAGTGAAAATCTGATATAATTCAAATCGTTCATCTAAAGGATGATATAAAGAAAGAATGCTATCTATTTTATATTGTGAAAAAACAAAAGTAGCTGTATATACAAGTATATTAATACTAATTAAATGTTTGACAGCGTCTGAATTGAAATTGGTGTAAAAATTCACTTTTTAAAAAAAATTTTTGTTTAAAACAAAAAATATGGGATCTCCTGAATACGTATAATTTGGATTCTGACAAGAAAATAAATCTTTGATTATACATTTCATTTTTTCAGGATATAACTTTGTTCCATATTTTATAGATGCAGATTTAGATATGATTTGAAGAAGTTTTTTTTTATTATTTTTTTTTCCTTTAATAAAATTATATGTTATAATATTTTGAATAACTTCAATCAACATATTTTGTTGTATCTGTTCAGGAACAGAATACAAATAAACGTATTTTTTACAAATATATAAATGAAAACCAAAACTGATTAAATCAGTTTTTATATTCTTCAAAGAAAGAGATTCTTTTTTCAAAAGTTTTACTTTGATAGGAAAAAGAAATTGTTGACTGATCAAATTTTTTTTTCTATCAAAAAATTCAAATAATATGTTTTGATGTGCTCTATGTTGATCTACCAATACCATATATTCATCATTCAAAACAAAAATTATATATTTTCTATTAATTTGAAAAGTCTTTATCTCTCTTTTTTTCTCATGATGAGAAACAAGGTAATGTAACTCATTCGTTAGTTGAAAATTGTTCTTAAATGTAACGGATTCATTGAGTTTATGATAAAAATTTTCTAGTTGAACTATTTTTTCTTTATCATAAAGTTTTTTATACAAATTATTTAATAAATAATCTTTTTTGAGTGATTTACAAGATAAAAAAATATCATAGTTCTTTAACTCTTTATTTTTTACTTTATATTGAGAAAATAGAACATTTTTGATTTCTTGTTGAATCATAATACCAATCGTTTCTTCTTCTTCTAATTTTACTTCTTTTTTTGTTGGGTGGATATTCCAATTTACTAAACTAGAATCTATAAAAATAAAAATAAAATAAGAAGTGGTTTTGAAATTTTTCAAAAAACCATCATAAGCATGAATAATTTTTTTATGTAAAAGTAAATGAGTAACACAACGTTGATTGACCAATAAAAATTGATCTCCTTTTTTCATAGAAACATCTGGAACGCTAACAAATCCTTCTACAAAAATTCTATTTTTTTTTATCAAGATAGGAACTAAATTTTTTTTTTCATTTTTAAAAATTTCTTGAATTCTTTCTCTTAAAGAAGTTTTTTTAAAATAAAAAATAATTTTATCATTATGATAAAAACGATATGTTATATTTCTGTGTGCTAAAACGATTTTATGAAATTCATAAATAATATGTTGAAATTCTATTCTAGAAGATTTTAAGAATTGTCTTCTGACAGGAATTTTATAAAAAATATTTTTCACAGAAATTCTTGTTCCTTGAAGCATATTTATAGGAATTTGTTTTTTTACTTTTCCTTCTTCTACAAAAAGGTGTATTCCTACTACATCTTCTCTCTTTTTAGTTTGTATTTCTAATTGAGAAATAAGTGCTATGGAAGATAAAGCTTCTCCTCTAAATCCTTTTGTTTTAATTCTGAAAAGATCATCAGTTTTTTTAATTTTAGAAGTAGCATGTTTTTGAATACTCATTTTCGCATCGTCAATACTCATTCCTATTCCATCATCTATTAGTTGAATTAATGTTTTTCCTGAATCTTTGATAAAAATATCAATCGTTTTTGCGTTTGCATCTATTGCATTTTCTAAAAGCTCTCTTAAAACAGAAGAAGGCCGTTGTATGACCTCTCCTGCAGCTATTTGTTGAATCACTTTTTCAGGCAAAAATTGAATAATGTTTTTCATTTTATAGATTTTCTAAATAAAGACATATATATAGCTGTTTTCGCACATTCAATTCCCTTATTTCCATTTTTTCCGCCTGATCGATCAAAAGATTGTTGTTGATTTCTATCAGATAAAACACAAAATATAACAGGAACATCATAGATTATGTTTATCTCTTTAATTCCATGCGAAATCGCTTGACATAGATATTCAAAATGAGGAGTTTCTCCTTGTATCAAGGATCCTATTGCAATGATTGAATCAAAATGGCAACAATGAGCAATTTTTTTAGAAGAATAAATTAATTCATAACTTCCAGGAACTTCCCAAGTTTTAATTTTTTCTTTTAATACACCTAATTGAATTAAAGTATCATAAGCACCTTTATATAATCTACTCGTAATTTCTCTATTCCATAAAGAAACAAGAATAGCAATTTTTAAATTTTCATTTTTTATTTTTTTTGGATCTAATGAATAAACAGGATCTTTCTTCATAAAGATAATTTATTATAACTTATTTTCAATAAACATAATATATTTTTCAACGTTTTTTTTGTATAAAAAAGAAGGATATTTTTTTTCTATTTTTCTTAAAAAATATTGAGAATTCTCGTATTTTTTCATATAAAAATTCAATAATGCGGCTTTGTAATAAAAAAGAGGAGTCGTGATTTCATTTTCTCTTACATTTGCTGCTATAACATAATTTTTTAAGGCTTTTTTTTTATTTTTCATTTGAATGAAAGCATCTCCTATAATTCCATATTTTATAGAAGATAAGATTTCATCTTTTGCGGAAAAACTTTTCATCATTTTTATGGATTCTTTGTAATCCCCTAATTTATAATAGCAAATTCCTGCATAAAATTTTGATATATTACCTGCTTTTGTAAAAGGATATTTATAAACTATACCTGAAAATCCTAAATAGTTAACTTTATTCTTCTTTTTATTTAAGGCTTTATCTATCTCTCCTTGAGAAAGATATTGTTGAGCATAACTCAATTCTTTCACCGCTTTTTTTTCTGATGGATATAAAAATAATGTTTTAAAAGAAAAATATGTAACATATAATATGATTATCAATATAACAGAACAAAAAATAAATTTTTTTTTCATTCCATCACATTTATTTGATTTATACACTAAATTTAGTTTTTTTATTTAATACACAATACTAATTCAGTTTTTTTCTTATAACTTCTATAGTTTTGATCCTTTTATGATCAATACTTTTTATAATAAAAGAATAATTTAAAAAATTTATTTTTTGTTTTTTTTTGGGAAATTCTTTATTTATTTCCATAATAAACCCCCCTAAAGTATCTGCATCCCCTTTTTTATTTTCAAAAAAAATTTCTTCTTTAATGTTCATAATACGATAGAAATTAATTAAAGATGTTTTTCCATCAAATAAATAATTATTTTGGTTTAATTTAGAATAAGACATGTCTTCTTCATCAAATTCATCAATAATATCTCCTACTATTTCTTCAATTACATCTTCAAGAGTCACTAGTCCACATGTTCCTCCATATTCATCTACCACAATTGCTAAATGTATTTTTCTTTCTTTAAAATCACTTAAAAGATTATCTATCTTTTTTTTTTCTGGAACAAAAAAAGGAGAATGTATGAGTCTATTCCATTGAAAATGTTTATGATAAATAAATGGAAGTAGATCTTTAGCAAAAAGAACTCCTTCTATATCATCAATACTATCTTTATAAATAGGAATACGAGAGTATCCTTGATCACGAACTGATTCTAAAACATTAGAAAAATTTATATTTCTATTTAAAGCAAACATATCTATTCTTGGAGTCATAATTTGATGTGTTTCTGTATTTCCAAAATCAACAATTCTTTGTAAAAACTGACATTCCTTAACATTTTTTGGATTCGAAGATGTAATTTTTAAAGCCTTTGACAGTTGATCTACAGAAATAAGATTCTTTTTTTTTATGGTTTTTTTATCTATAGATTTTGAAATTAGAATTATAATTTTACTAATTGGATTTAGTATTTTGCTAAGAATTATTAAGGGTTTTGCCATAAAAATAGCAAAACGAAAATTATTTTTACTAGCATATATTTTAGGAATGATTTCTCCAAATAAAAGTAAAATAAAAGTAAGAACTACCACTTCCAAAAGGAAGTGAATGGGAATATGAAATTGCTTATAAATAACTAAATATTTTTTTTGTAAAAATTCTGTTATTAAATAAGAACTTAATATAACGATTCCAATATTCGAAAAATTATTAGATATTAATATTGTTGCTAATAGTTTTTTTTTCTCTCTTAGAATTTGAAAAACAATATTTCCTTTATAAGAATTTTTTTTTCTTTCTTTGTCAAGAGTTTTTTTTTCAATACAAAAAAAAGCAGTTTCTGATCCAGATATTAGTGCAGAAAATAACAACAGTATTATTATTAATGCAAAATATAAAACTAAATATAAAGTTTTTTCTAAAAAAATATTCGTCGAAGATTCTTTTTCCAATAGATTAAATTTTGATAATAATTTTTAGAAAAGAAAATGTAAAAATTGATATGATCAAAAATGGATCTAAAATTCACATTAGGATTCATCGAAAATAAAAACTAAATCATTTTTTCATGTTTTAAAAATAAAATAATAGGACGAGGAAAAGGGTACTCTCCTATTTGATTTGGGGAAATAAAACAAAAATTATCAAATAATATATTTTTCTTTAAATCTTGCAAAATTTCACAATTAAAGAATCGAATCGATAAAATTTGATGAGTCAGTTTTTGTTTTACTTTATAAATCACATTATTAGAAACCCTAACTCTAAATTTTTCCCAAATTTTATCTATGATTTCATGAATTGAAAGATTTTGTTTCGATTCTATTAAAGGAAAATCATAAAGACCCTTCCATATATCTTTAGTTGATCTTTTATTTAAACAAATATTTTTATTACGATCACATATGAAAAGATAATAAAAAAATCTATGTATTATGAATCTTCTTATTTTTTTTACAGGTAATTTATATACAGTTCCATTTTGAATAGAAAAACAAGAATCTTGAACTGGACATAATAAACATTTAGGACTTTTTGGAGTACATAAAATAGAACCTAAATCCATAATTGCTTGATTAAAAATTCCTGGATGTTCAAAATCCATTATTTTTGAAACCGTAACTCTAAATCTATTTTTTGTAATAGTAGATGTAATATCATCGAAAATTCCAAAATATCTAGAAAATACTCGACAAGCATTTCCATCAATAGCAGGAATGACTTCATGAAAACATATAGATGCTATAGCTGCTCCTGTATATGGCCCGATCCCTTTATATTTTATTAATTCTTTATATTTATTAGGAAAAAACTTTTTATCATTTTTTAATTTTTTAGCAAAAGAATGCAAGTATTTTGCTCTAGAATAATATCCCAATCCTTCCCACTTTTTCAACACATCTTTTTCTTTCGCTTGAGCAAGTTTTTCTAAACTTGGAAATTTTTTTATAAAGTTTAAATAATGCTTTATGGTTGTTTGTGAAATTCTTGTTTGTTGCAACATAAACTCTGAAACTAATATATAATATGTATTTTTAGTTTCTCTCCAAGGAAGTTTTCTCTTATTTTTTTTATACCAATTTATTATTTTTTTGGAAAAATCCATATATCTTTAATTTTTAAGCAATTTTATAAAAAATTGGTATATTTAGGAAACCGAATTTTGTTATTCGATATAATGATTTAACATGACAAAAGCAGATATAATAACAGAAATCATATCAGAAACTGGATCTGAGAGAATTGATACACAAAAGGTGATAGAAACATTTATGGAAAAAATAAAACAAAGTTTAACATCGGGAGAAAATGTTTATTTAAGAGGATTCGGATCATTTATTATTAAATATCGAGCGAAAAAACTTGGACGTCATATATCCAAAGATATGTCTATTGTAATTCCTGCGCATAATATACCAGCATTTAAACCTTCAAAATCTTTTACAGAATTGGTCAAAAAAAATGTTCCTATCAAAGAAATAAATAAAAATACAATGAATCAATAATTACTAATTGTTGAGAATTATGCCAAACGGAAAAAAAAGAAAAAGACGTAAGATAGCAACTCATAAAAGAAAAAAAAGAAATAGGAAAAATAGGCATAAAAAGAAATAATAATTTTCTAAAAAAAATGTAATTTCTAAAACTTTTTTTCCTTGTTTTTGTGTATGAATCAAGAGTTAATTATAAATGCAGAAGAACAAGAAGTTAAAATAGCTCTTTTGGAAGAAGGAAAATTACTGGAGCTTCATAGAGATGTTTTGAATAAAAAATTCTCTGTAGGAGATATTTATTTTGGAATAGTTAAAAAAATTTTGTACGGATTAAATGCGGCTATCATAGATATAGGACATTCAAAAGGTGCATTTTTGCATTATGATGATATTGGATTTCAAATTGATCAAATGTTAAATTTGATATCTTCCAATCATATTAATAATAATCAAAAAGAATCGAATAATTTCGAAAATCAAGAAAACAAAAATTCTATAAATCATATATTGTATATCGGACAAAAAATTTTGGTTCAAATCTCCAAAGAACCTATTTCTAATAAAGGACCGAAACTTACTACAAAAATTTGTATTCCAGGTAGAAATTTAATCCTTATACCTTTTTCAGAAAAAATTTCTATTTCTAAAAAAATAAAAAATATAAAAGAAAAAAATAGATTGATTTCTTACATCAGGAAAATCATCCCAAATAAATTTGGGATGATTATTCGTACAGCTGCTGATAATGAAATAGAAAAAGTTCTAAATGAAGAACTCATTTTTTTAATGAAAAAATGGAAAAAAACATTAAATAATTTAATGAAACTTTTTCCACCAGTTCGTGTATTGAGTGAAAATAATAAAACTTATTGTTTATTAAGAGATATATTCAATGACCATTTCAAATCTATTTGTTGTAATAACGATTTTCTATGTCAAGAAATTCATTCATATTTATCTTTAATTGCTCCAAAAAAAACCAGTATAATTAAATATTATAAAGGAAATGTTCCCATATTTGAAAAATATGGGATAGAAAAACAAATACAAGTATTTTTAGGTAAAAATGTTCCTCTTGAAAATGGAGCTTATCTCATCATAGAACATACTGAAGCTTTACATGTTATAGATGTAAATAGTGGAATGATCAATCATATGATGAAAAATTGTACAGAATCAGAAAGGTCCAATAATATATTAAAAATTAATTTATTAGCAGCAACAGAAATAGCAAGACAGCTCAGATTAAGAGACATGGGAGGTATAATTGTTGTGGATTTTATAGATATGTATAATTCCATACAAAAAAAAAAGCTATATGAACATTTAAAAGAAGAAATGAAAAATGATAGAGCAAAACATCAAATTTTACCTCCCAATAAATTTGGTTTAGTTCAATTTACTCGTCATAGAGTAAGACCTGAATTAAAAAAAATAAATGTAAATAATAAACAGTATCAAAATTCTCCTAAAAATTATATTCATCATTTAGAATTTGTTATAGAAACTATTATAAGAAACAAAAATCATAAAGGAATCCAATTACATATTCATTCTTTCGTCTCAGCTTTTTTAAAAAAAGGATTTCCTTCTATTCAACAAAAATGGTTATTAAAATATAAAAAATGGATTAAAATAATTCCAAGAGATTCATTTAGATATACAGAATATCAAATTATAGATAAAAATCACGAAATCCTATTGTCTTCTTTTTATTTTCATTAAAATTTATTATAACTTTCCAAACCAAGAAGTGGGCGTGGTGAAACCGGTAGACACGTCAGAATTAGGATCTGATGCCTATTAGGCGTAAGGGTTCGAATCCCTTCGCCCGCATTAACTATTTTTTTTTGATATTTCTTTTTTTATATCCTATATAAATTTGTCTAGGTCTACCTATGGGGTCTTTATTTAATTTCATTTCTTTCCAATGAGCCATCCATCCTGGTAATCTTCCTAAAGCAAACATAACAGTAAACATTTCTTTTGGAATCCCTATAGCTTGATAAATAATTCCGGAATAAAAATCAATATTAGGATAAAGTTTTTTTTCTAAAAAATAAGAATCCTGAAGAGCTTTTCTTTCAACATCTTTTGCCAATTCTAATATTGGATCAGAAATACCTAATTGTTGAATTACATTTTCAGCTACTTTTTTAGCTATTTTAGCTCTAGGATCAAAATTTTTATAAATTCTATGTCCAAATCCCATGAGTCGAAATGGGTCTTTCTTATTTTTCGCTTTTTCTATCCACTTTTTGATATTTCCTCCACTTTTTAAAATAGCTTCTAACATTTCAATTACAGCTTGATTCGCTCCTCCATGTAATTTTCCCCAAAGAGCACTCATTCCTGCAGATATAGATGCAAATAATCCAGCATGAGCAGAACCTAATAAACGAACGGTAGTTGTAGAGCAATTTTGTTCATGATCTGCATGTAATATTAAAATCTTGTTCAAAGCATCCGAAATAATCGGATTTAGTTCATAAGATTGATTAGGAATAGAAAAAAACATTTTTAACAAATTGGAAGTATAATCAAGATGAGGATCTGCATAAGTAGGAGGTAACCCTATTTTTTTTCTGTAAGTTAAAGCAGCTAATATAGGTAATTTAGCTAACAGATGAAGATATAGATCTTCTTCCCGTAAAGAATTATTTATAAATGCGTCCAAAATATGGGTTAAAAAAGATAAAATTCCCATTGGATGATAAGAATTTGGAATATTATCAAGTATTTTGTTTATTTCCTTATGAATCGAATTAAATTTTTTGATTTTTTCAGAAAAAGATTTTAATTGTGCAGTATTAGGAAGTTCTCCATTTAAAATAAGATAACTTGTTTCTATAAACGAACATTGATTAATAATTTGTTCAATAGGATATCCTCTATATAAAAGTTCTCCTTTTTCTCCATCTATAAAACTAATAGAACTTTTGGTTATTCCTGTATTTTTAAATCCTGGGTCAAATGTAATAAACCCTGTACTTTCTCTTAATTTAGAAATATTAATAGCTTTTTCACAAAAAGTTCCATAAATGACAGGGAGTTTGTAATGATATCCATTGATATTAAAATTTACGACACTGCACATAATAAATAAATTTTATTAAATATATATAATAATATAAATAAAATGTTACTTTCTATATTTTAAAAATCATTTCATCAAATGAAATAAGAGTATCAAATCCCTTATTGGAAAAATAATGTTTCATTCCTTTTCTAGAACTTATCAAAACAAAATCTCCACCCCAAGCACCTAGACTTTTTACGACTCCTAAATAGTCTGGAAAATATATTTCTTTAATAGTAGGAAGATTCAGTATTTTTGATATAATTTTTTCGTGTTTTAATAATAATTCTTCAAATTCTTTTAATGTTTTACAAAAGGGAATTTTTTGAGTAATAGAAGATATGTTCTCTATGTTTTCATGAGAGATATTAGATATAATATTAGAACGAAAATATCGTATCTCATCACAAGTATTTTGTTTTTTATTAAGATGCAGAAAAAACAGTTTATCTTTAAAGGGGGGGTTAAATTCTATGGGAATGATATGAGGTTTTTGATTCCATAGTTTATAAATTATGGGTTTTGAAATAGAAACACAAGCGAGATCATATCCACTACCTGAAAAATTATTTTCTAGTAACATATAAGGATCTATTTTTGCCCATTTTGCTATGTTATTAATTAAAGTAGAACTACTTCCTAATCCCCAATCTATTGGAAATTCCAACTGTGTTTTAACATATATTCCTAATGAATTAGGAAGAAAATCTTTTTGAATTTTTTTAGATTTTAATAACAAATCTCTTAGTTTAAGAGCCGTATTCTTCTCTGTTTCGTAACAAATATCTAAAGAAGGAAGTTGAAATACTCCTTCAAACCAAGGTTGATTGATTTCATCATAACTTTTCCAATGTAAAACAGAAGAAAGATTGTGTCTAAAGATAGTTAATGATTGTCCTTTAATTGTAGGAAGTGCTAAACCACAGGCTCCACAAAGAATACAATATTCTCCTGTTAACAATAGTTTTCCATGACTGTAAAAAAAACGTCTATATCTTCTTCTATATCGATGCATTATGGATTTATATTTTTTATAAAGAATTTTTTGAAATTTTTTTAATTAATCCTTGTAAAATATTTCCTGGACCCATTTCTGTAAATGAAACAGCTCCATGAGCTATCATATTTTTTATAGATTGTTTCCATTTAACTGGAGAAGTCAATTGTTCAACAAGATTTTTTTTTATATCATAAGATTTTATAACAGGTAGAGCAGTTACATTTTGGTATATTGGATATTTAGAATCTTTAAAAAAAATTTGGTTTACAATTTTTTGAAATTTTGTTTGGGCTGGTTTCATAATCGGAGAATGAAAAGCTCCATGAACAGGAAGAATAAATATTTTCTTAGCTCCTATTTTTTTTAGAAAAGAACAAACTCTTCTCAAAGCTTGAATTTCTCCAGAAATTACTAATTGTTCAGGACTATTATAATTAGAAGGAACTACAATTCCATGATCGTTTTTACAAGCGTTTTCTATAATAGAATCTTCCAATCCAAACACAACAGCCATACCTCCATGAGTAGATTCACAAATATTTTGCATTATTGATGCTCTTTGATTTACTAATTTTAATCCATCTTCAAAAGAAAATACATTAATTGCAGCTAAAGCAGAGAATTCACCAAGAGAATGTCCAGCTACCATATCAGGTTCAAAATAATTTGATATTTTTGCTTTTATAACTGAATATATATAAATTGCTAATTGTGTATACTTTGTATTTTTTAAAGTTTCCATGGTTCCTTCAAACATGACAGATGTCATTTTAAACCCTAAAATTTCGTCAGATAATTGAAATAATTTTTTTGCCGAATGAGAATTTTTGTATAAATCTTTTCCCATTCCTAGAAATTGGGACCCTTGACCAGGAAATAAATAAGCTTTCATAAAATATTTTGATTTAAAAATTAAAAATTCATTATTTACATGAAAATTACTGATACTCATACTCATTTATACATGAAAGAATTTGATGAAGATATTAATTTTGTAATACAAAAAGCCTTTCATAAAGGAATAAATAGATTTTTACTTCCTTCTATAGATAGTTCTATTGTTCCTAATATATTAAAATTAGAAAAAAAATATCCTAATATATGTTTTTCCATGATAGGATTGCATCCTAATAAAGTAGATCCATATAGTTTAGAAAAAGAATTGAAAAATATAAAAACATGGTTATATAAACATTCCTTTATTTCTATAGGAGAAATCGGAATGGATTTACTAGAAAAAAAATTCGTTTATGAACAGGAATACGCTTTTCAAACTCAAATACAATGGGCTAAACAAAAAAAAATTCCTATAGTTATACACTGTAGAAAAGCTTTTGATCAAGTTTTTCATATTTTATCAAAAGAAAAAAACTCTTCTCTTCAAGGAGTGTTTCATTGTTTTTCAGGTACTTTAGAACAAGCTCAAAAAATTATTGATTTTGGAATCAAACTAGGTATTGGTGGAATGATCACTTTTAAAAATAATCATATTAGTCAATTTTTACATAAAATAAGTTTGAACCATCTAGTATTAGAAACCGATTCCCCTTATCTTTCTCCACATCCTTTGAGAGGAAAAAGAAATGAGCCCAAAAATTTAAGAATAATTTTAAAAAAACTATCACAAATTTATTCTATGTCAGAAGAAAAAATATCCGAGATCATCTATTGGAATGTAGAAAAATTATTTTTCACACCATTTTAGATGGATTTACAAATTTTTCAAATTCGTCAACAGTTAAATATCCTAATCGAATCGCTTCTTCTTTTAATGTACTATTATTTTCATAAGCATATTTTGCAATTTTTGCTGATTTTTCATATCCAATATGAGTATTTAGTGCTGTAACTAGCATCAAAGACTTATCCAAAAATTCTTTAATTCTTTTATAATTTGGTTTTATTCCCATCACGCAAAAAGAAGAAAAAGAAGTACAAGCATCTGAAAGAAGTTGAGAGGATTGTAAAAAATTATATGCCATTAATGGTTTAGATACATTTAATTCATAATTTCCTGAAGATCCAGCCATAGAAATAGTCATATCATTTCCTATAATTTGAGTACAAACCATAATAATAGACTCGCATTGAGTCGGATTTACTTTTCCAGGCATTATCGAAGATCCAGGTTCATTTTCAGGAATATGTATTTCTCCAATTCCTGAACGTGGACCAGAAGCTAAAAAACGAATATCATTTGATATTTTAATTAAAGAAACAGCTATTTGTTTAATAGCATTATGAGATTCCACTATAGCATCATGAGATGATATTGCTTCAAACTTATTTTGTGCTACTTTAAAAGGGGAACCAGTTAACTTACATATATACTCGGTTATTTTTTTATCATATCCTTTAGGAGCATTCAATCCTGTTCCTACAGCTGTACCTCCTATCGCCAATTCAGAAAGATGATCTAAAGTTTTTTTTATAGCATTTAATCCATGATCTATTTGAGAAACATATCCTGAAAATTCTTGTCCTAAAGTAATAGGAATTGCATCCATAAGATGAGTTCTCCCTATTTTAATAACATCATGAAACAACTTAGATTTTTCTTCCAAAGTTTTTCTTAATTTTTGAATTGAAGGAATCGTTTTTTTTACTAGTTTTTGATAAGAGGCAATATGCATTGCTGTAGAAAAAGTATCATTAGATGATTGAGACATATTTACATCATCATTGGGATGAATAAAAGATTGGTTTTTTCCTAATTTTTTCCCCATCAAAACATGAGCTCTATTAGAAATTACCTCATTGATATTCATATTAGTATGAGTTCCTGAACCAGTTTGCCATATTACTAAAGGAAATTGATCATTTAATTTTTCGTTTATAATTTCATCACAAACTAAGGATATCATATCTTTTTTTTTTTTAGATAAAATCCCAAACTCAAAATTAACATGAGCAGCCGCTTTTTTTAAAAAACCAAATGCATGAATAATTTCTATAGGCATAGAACCTTCTGGGCCGATTTTAAAATTATTTCTAGATCTTTCTGTTTGTGCTCCCCAATATTTATCGAAAGGAACTTTAACGACCCCCAAAGTATCTTTTTCTATTCTATATGTCATTTTCCTATTTTTTTCCGAAATTATAATAATATAATAAAATTAGAACTGATCTCTTCTATGATTATTAAATTTTTAGGATTTTTATTTTTTTTACTTATAACTATATCTGGTTTTTGGTGTATATTTTTTCTATCTTTTTTTAGCATTTATTGGATGATAAGTTTATTATTATTAATGTTTACAACCTATTTTAATAAGCATGATGAAAGAGACAAAATACAAAATCCTAAAAAATAAATATTTTTGGATTAGTATTTTTTTCTTTATATGGATGTCTTTTTTTGATTCTAATTCTTTCATCTTACACTATAAATTTAGAAATAGTATTCGGGAAATGACATCCAATAGAGATTTTTTGAAAAAAAAAATTTTATTAGAAGCGAATAAATTCAAAAAATTGAAAACAGATCCTCTGTATCTTGAGAAATTAGCAAGAGAAAAATTTTACATGAAAAAAGAAAATGAAGATTTGTTTATTGTATCTAAAAAAAATCGAAAAAACAAACTAACGTCCCATATGAATGAGTAAAACACTTAAATCTGAAGGAGAAATTCCACTAATTCTTGAAGCTTGAGCTAATGATATTGGACGATAATAATCTAATTTTTCTTTTGCTTCTGAAGAAAGAGATTTAATTGATTTGTAATCAAAATTATTTGGAATTTTAAGATTTTCCAATTTCAATAGTTTTTTTGCATTTTCTTTTTCTCTATCTATATATCCTTTATATTTGATTCTAATAGAAACTTGTTCCAATATTTCCTGGGAAAAATCATTTTTTTTAATTTCTTCCATTAAAAGTGGAAGAGATATAATATCTTGAATATCAATTTCAGAACGAGATAAAATAGTTCCTATTTTTTTATCATGACATATTGGAGTAGACTTTTTAGCATTTAAAATAGGATTTATAGTCTTCGGATCAAAATTTATATTTTGAAATAAAGACATACATTTTTCTATTTTAGATTTTTTTTGATCTAACATTCTCATTTTTTTTTCTGAAATTAAACCTATATTGTATCCCATATGGGTCAATCTTTCATCAGCATTATCTTGTCGCAATAACATCCTATATTCTGCTCTTGAAGTGAACATTCTATAAGGTTCTTTTGTTCCTTTTGTTACCAAATCATCTATTAAAACTCCAATATAAGCCTGATTTCTTTTGAGAAGGAATGGTTCTTTTTCATGAATTTTTAAATGAACATTAATTCCTGCCATTAATCCTTGTGCCGCCGCTTCTTCATATCCAGTTGTTCCATTAATTTGTCCAGCAAAAAAAAGATTTTCTATAATTTTACTTTCTAAAGTTACCTTTAATTGTTCTGGTGGAAAATAATCATATTCGATAGCATATCCAGGTTTTAATATTTTTACTTTTTCAAACCCTGGAACTAGTTTCAAAGATTGATATTGTATTTTTTCTGGGAAAGAGGTAGAAAAACCATTTACATATACTTCTACAGTATTCCATCCTTCTGGTTCAACAAAAATCGTATGTTCTTTTTTATCTGAAAATCGGAAAACTTTTTCTTCTATAGAAGGGCAATATCTAGGACTGATCCCTTGAATAGATCCTGTATAAATTGGTGAATGACTAAAATTATCTCGTATTAAATCATGTACTTTTTGATTGGTATAAGTAATATAACATTTTTTTTGTTGTTTCAATTTTTTCGGATTATAAAAAAAAGAAAATTTTTTCGGATCTTTATCTCCATTTTGAGATTTCATCTTTTCATAAATTAAAGAACGTCCATCTACTCTTGGCGATGTTCCTGTTTTCATTCTTCCAAATTTAAATCCAAAATTTTTAGTTAACTGTTCCGTGATCCCTCTTACTTCTTGTTCTGCTATTCTACCTCCATTAATTTCTTTTTTTCCAATATGGATTTTTCCATTTAGAAAAGTTCCATTTGTAAGTATTACTGACTTTCCTTTAATTTTTAATCCAAAAATAGTTTGGACCCCTTTCACCTTACCTCCTTCTATTATTAAAGATGTTACTGTATCTTGGTATAGATCTAATTTATAATTTTTTTCTAAAAAATATTTCCAATAATAGGAAAATAATTTTCTATCACATTGAGCTCTAGGACTCCACATAGCAGGGCCTTTAGATTTGTTTAACATTCTAAATTGAATTGTGCTAGAATCTGCAACCATTCCAGAAAATCCACCTAAAGCATCTATTTCTCTAATTATTTGACCTTTTGCAATTCCTCCTACAGCCGGATTACATGACATTTTACCTATAGTTTGCAAGTTAGTGGTAATAAGTAAAGTTTTAGATCCCATATTAGAAGATGCAGAAGCCGCTTCAATGCCAGCATGTCCTCCCCCAACCACAATCACATCATATATATCTAAAAACATGATTTTTTAAAATTGAAATAAATTTAAATAAAACTCTTCTTTTTTTTTCATTATTCTTTTATCTGTATGATTCTGGTCATCATATCCTAAAAGATGTAACACAGCATGGATCATAACACGTTTCAATTCAAACATGAAAAATTGATTCCATCGTTTAGAATTATCATAAATCCGATCTACACTAATAAATACGTCTCCAGAAATGCATTCATTGATAGAATAATTAAATGCAAGTACATCTGTATAAAAATTTTTTTTCAAATACTTTTGATTCAAATCGAAAAGATAATCATCATTACAAAAAATATAGTTTATATTTCCAATATATCTTCCTTCATTATTTAATAATATACAGATTTCTTTAATAAAAAAAGATCCTGTTTTAATAATAGGAAAATCAGAAATTTCATAAAATAATTTAATCATTATAAAATAATATTTTCTATTTTAGAATAATTTTTTTACATATTACACATTTTGATAACGAAAAAAATAATTCCTAATATATTCACTTTATTAAATTTATTTTGTGGATGCATATCTATTATATTTTTGCAATCAAAAAATTTTAATGATTCTGCTATTTATACTTTATTTTCAATAATTTTTGATTTTTTGGATGGTTTTTGTTCTAGATTGATAAAAATAGAAAATCTTTTTGGAAAAGAATTAGATTCTCTAGCAGATATGATTTCTTTTGGAATGGTTCCATCTATAACAGTTTTTTTTTTATTGGAAAACAAAACACCGATTCCATTTATTGAATATTTATCTTTTTTGATTTCCATATTTTCTGCATGTCGTTTAGCTAAATTCAATATTACCCCTTATAAAAATCACATTATAGGACTAACAACACCCGTAAATACCTTATTTTTTTCTTCTCTCTCTCTTATAATTACAAATGATATTGTTTCTTTGATCAACAAAAAAAAAATCATATATCTTATTGTTATGCTTTTTATGATATTCTTATCCTGTTATCTTTTAGTATCTCAGATAACAATGTTTTCTTTTCATTTTAAAAATTTCTCTTGGAAAAAGAATAAAATACGTTATATTTTTTTATTGATTAGTACATTTCTTTTATTAACTTTACAAATAATCGCTTTGCCATGTATTATTATTTTTTATATCATAACCTCAATCTATTTTCATAGATTGAAAAAAATTCATATAAAAACATGAAATTAAAACTTCATCGTCCTATTTGTTTTTTTGATATAGAAGCAACAGGAATCAATATAGGAAAAGACAGAATTATAGAAATATCTATATTAAAAATATTTCCCCATGGAAGTCAAGAAGAGAAAACTTGGTTAATTTATCCTGAAATTCCTATTCCTCCACAATCAACAGCTATTCATGGTATTAAAGATGAAGATGTGGCAGGAAAACTGAAATTTAAAGATGTAGCTTCTTCCATTTTTAAAATGATTGAAAATACAGATTTAGCAGGATATAATTCTAATAGATTTGATATCCCAATTTTAGCAGAAGAGATGCTTCGCGCAGGAATGTCTTTTGATATTAAAAAACATCAAACTATAGATGTTCAAGTTATATTTCATAAAATGGAACCCAGAACCCTTTCTGCTGCTTATAAATACTATTGTAGTAAAGATCTTATGAAAGCTCATAGTTCTAAAGCTGATACATTGGCCACATACGAAATATTGTTAGCACAATTAGAAAAATATAAAAACTTAAAAAAAGATGTAAAAAGTCTAAATCAATTTTCTCATCAAAAAAATATAGCAGATCTTGCTGGATTTGTAAAAATAGATGAACAAGGAGATGAAATATTCAATTTTGGAAAATATAAAGGAGAGAAAGTTTTAGAAATCTTTGAAAGATTTCCAAATTATTATGGATGGATACAAAATTCAGATTTTCCATTATATACAAAAAAAATATTAACAGAAATCAAATTAAAAAAATTTAATAAATAAAAACCTATTCTTGAGTAAGATCCTTCAATTTTTTTGATATAAAATCCATCAAATTTTTTCCATGTAATAAATCTTTGGATAAAAGAGTTAAGTTTAAAGCTTCTTGGATCATTTTTTTTCTTTCTTCTTCCGAAGTTTCTTTTAATATTTTTTTCATAAAAATATGATTTGTATTGACTATCAATTGATAATATTGATCTTTTTCTACTATGTCTTTTCCCATAGTAAAATTCATTTCTTTGATTCTTCTTAAATATTCTGGAATGATAATTAAAAAAGGAGAATCTTTTTTGGACAAATCTTCTAATTGTATGGAAAATTTGTATTTTTCCATGATATAATGCTGAATCGAATTTTTTAAATTTTGTTTTTCTTGTTCAGAAAGCTCTGAATGAGGTTTTTCCTTTTTTTCAAAATTAATTAATTTATCAATATGATCCGAATCTACTCGGACAAAACAGAGATCTTGATAAGACAATTCTAATTTCTGTATTAAATGAACTGAAAGTGGACTATCAAAAATCAAAACTTCGTAGCATCTATCTATAACTTCTTTGATAGAACCATATTGTTTATCTGGGTCTGAAGAATAAAGGAAAACAATTTTTCCTTCTTTATTTTTTTGAGTTTCTTTTATTTTTTCCCTAAATTCTTCCAATGTAAAATAATTCTTGTCTAGAGTAGAAAAAAGAAAAAATTTGATAACTTTATCAAAGAAATTTTGTGTGCTAACCATTCCATATTCTACTATAATTTTGAAATTATTCCATTTTTTTTGAAAATCTTCTCTGTTTTTTCTAAACATAAAATCTAGCTTATCAGCTACTTTTCTTGTTATATATTTAGATATATTTTTAACAGATGTATCAAATTGTAAATGAGAACGTGACACGTTAAGAGGTATATCTTTAGAATCTATAACGCCTCTTAATAAACTAAGAAAATCTGGAACAATTCCCTCTAAGTTATCCGTAATATAAATCTGATTTTGATACAAATGGATTTTATCTTTTTGTATGTCTATTCTTTTTCCTATTCTAGGAAAATATAAAATTCCTGTTAAATGAAAAGGATGATCTATATTTAAATGAATCCAAAATAAAGGTTCTTCTAATTGATTTGGATATAATTCATGATAAAAATCTAAATAATTTTTATCGTCCAACTGAAGTGGATTTTTTTTCCAAGCAGGATTAATATTATTGATAACAATTTCTTTTTCCTCTTTTGATTTCGAGGATAAAGAAATTGTTATAGGCATAAATTTACAGTATTTCTGTAATAACTTTAAAATACGATCATATTCTAAAAATTCTTTACTCTCTTCATCATTCAAATACAGAATAATTTCTGTTCCTCTATCTCTTTTTTCAATCTCTTTCATGATGAAATTTGGATCTCCTTCGCAAGACCAAAATATAGAAGAGGCGTTTTTTTTATAAGATTGAGTTAATATCATAACTTTCTTTGCCACCATAAAAGAAGAATAAAAACCTAATCCAAAATGTCCAATAATATTAGAGGAATCCGTTGTAGATATATTTTTATATTTTTTAATAAACTCTTCAGCTCCAGAAAAAGCGATTTGATTAATATATTTATTCACTTCCTCTTGAGTCATTCCGATTCCATTATCTAGAATATGAAGAGTCTTATTTATTTTATCTATGATAATTTTAACTTTAAAATCATCAATAATATCATACAAATTTTCTAATTTTATTAAAGTTTTTAATTTTACAATAGCATCTATTGCATTAGAAACTAATTCACGTAAGAAAATTTCTTGATTTGAATAAAGAAATTTTTTAATAATAGGAAAAATATTATCTGAAGTAACACTAATTTTATTCATACATATAAAAATTATCATCCCATACATTTCTCTCTAAATATAAATAAGAGACTATGTCAGTTTTATCCTCATTATTCAAAAAAACAATTTACAAATTTTTTTCCATCAAATACTTTTAAATCTTGTATTTTCTCTCCTATTCCCAAATATTGAATAGGAATTTTAAATTGATCCATAATTCCTATTACTACTCCTCCTTTGGCTGTTCCTTCTATTTTCGTTAAAATAATAGAAGAAATTTGAACAAAATAGGTAAATTTTCGAACCTGTTCAAGAGCATTTTGACCAGTTGTTGCATCTAAAATCAGCATAATATCATGAGGAGGTTCAGATGTTATTTTTTTGATGACTCTACTTATTTTAGATAGCTCTTCCATAAGATTAATTCGATTTTGTAATCGACCAGCCGTATCAATTAGAACCACATCTTTTTTTTTGGATTTTGCAGATTGCAAAGTATCATATACTACAGAAGCTGGATCCGCATTCATATGTTGTTTGATTAAAGGAACTCCAGCTTTATTTGCCCAAATTTCAATCTGATCGATAGCAGCAGCTCTAAATGTATCTGCAGCACCTATGATGACATGAAACCCTTTTTTTTTTAGAAAAAAAGCTAACTTTCCAATTGTAGTTGTTTTTCCTACTCCATTCACTCCTACTATCAAGATTACATATGGTTTTTTGTTCTTATTCTTGATTTTTGTTTCTAAACAAACATTTTCAATTTCTATAAGATTTTCAATTTCTTCTTTAAGAAGATTATAAATATCCTGCGAATTTTTATATTTTTCTTTTTGAATTCTTTTTTCTAAATTGTTAATAATTTTTATAGTAGTTTGTGTTCCTATATCTGCAGATAATAATATCTCTTCTATATGATCAAGAATGTCAATATCTATTTTTGATTTTTTCGAAAAAAGATTTTTGATTTTTTCGAAAAAAGATCCTCTAGTTTTTTTTAATTCAAAATTGAATATTTTATTTGTTTCTTTCTTAAAAAACATTATAATTCATTACTTTTCTTAAAAAAAATATTGATTCTTTCATCAGAATAAATCATTTTATTCTCAAAAGTATAACACCCTGTTTTTTTAGATTTAACTATTCTTATGGCTAAAGTCATTTTTTTTGAAATCTTTTTTTTTTGATTATTTCCACCCTTTTTAGACATTGATTGTGAATTTTATTATTTAATTTCCTTATGAATTGTATATTTCCTTAATATTGGATTATATTTTTTTAGTTCAATTCTGTTCGGAGTATTTTTTTTATTTTTTGTTGTTACATATCTAGAACAACCAGAAATTCCAATTTTTCTTTGTTCAGTACATTCTAATATAACTTGTATCCTGTTTCCCCTTTTTCCCATTTTTAATATTTATATTTAAAACGTTTTAAAACTTTTTCTATCCCTATTTTATTGATAAGTTTCACAGTAGAAACGCAAATTCTTAAAGTAATCCACTTTTTTTCTTGTGTTAAAAAAAAACGTTTTTTACATAAATTAATGTTAAATCGACGTTTTTTTTTGTTATTTGCATGAGAAACTCTATTTCCTATCATTGATTTTTTTCCTGTCAATTCACAAATCTTGGACATAATAATTTTTTTCTTTAAATTGTTTAACATTGATAGATAGAATGACAATATAATAAATTTATATAAAAAAATAATATAAAAACATTTCATGTCAGGACACAGCAAATGGTCAAATATACAACATCGAAAATCAAATCAAGATTTCAAAAAATCCAAAAAATTTTCTAAAATTATTAAAGAAATTTCTATAGCTGTAAAAAAATCAGGAACAAATAATTCTCGTTTTAGAAATGCAATTTTAAATGCAAGATCAGTAAATATCCCTAAAAATACCATAGAAAAAGCTATAAAAAAAGCTTTACAAATCAAAACAGATAATTTTAAAGATTTAAATTTAGAAGGACTAATTCATGGAATCAGTATAATTATAGAATGTATGACGAATAAAAATATTAGAACGATTTCCAATATTAGAACACTATTGAATAAAAATGGAGGAAGATTATGTCATAATGGGGAATTAACTCATTTTTTTAAAAAAATGGGTGTTTTTTATATAAAAAAAAAAGACATTCATTCTTCAATAGAAGATTTCGAACTCATGATAATAGATTTTGGAGCTCAAGATTTTAAAATAAATCACGGTATGATTCATTTGTATATAGATTTTGAATCCTTTAAATCTATGAAAAATAATTTGGAAAAATTAAAAATACTTCATGAATATAAAGTGGAACATATTCCCAAACAAATTAAATCCATTTCAGAAGAAAAAAGGAAGAAAGTTTTAAACTTAATTGATAAACTTTATCTGGATGAAGATGTAAAAAATATTTACTCCAATTTATTATGATAATAAAAAATAAAAAGTAAAATGTCCTATCGCATTTCTTGAACAAAAAAAAATGAGGAAAGTCCGGACACCGTAGAGCAGCACAATGGGTAACTCCCATCCATCGTAAGATGAGGAATAGTGCAACAGAAAGAATGTACAGATAATAACATTGCTGTAGTGAAATCATGTAAACTCTGTGTGGTGAAATGCCATGTATACCGGAAAACTAGCTCGGTTGAAACCGGGGGGTAGGCAGATTGAGATCATGGGTAACCTAGATCCTAGATAAATGATAGGTATAAAAACAGAATCCGGCTTACGATTTTACTTTTCATGTGGAGGGAGAGATGGCCGAGAGGATTAAGGCGCACGTCTGGAAAGCGTGTTCACAAAAAAAGTGTCAAGGGTTCGAATCCCTTTCTCTCCGCTTTTATTTATTATTTTCTATAAATTTTCTATATCTTTTAACTTTTTATCTATCAAATTATTTCTAACACCTAACAATCGATCTATATCCTTAGAAGCTCCTTGTAATTTATCTTGAGCTTGATGAAGTAACAATCCAAATTTTTTAAATTCTTGTTTGACTATTTCTAAAATCTTCCACACTTCAGAACTTCTTTTTTGAATAGCTAAAGTTCGAAATCCAATTTGTAAACTATTTAATACAGCAGCTAATGTAGATGGTCCGGCTATCACTGTTTTGTATTTTCTTAACAATTCTTCTAATAAACTAGAATTTTTTATAATTTCAGCATATATTCCTTCAAAGGGTAAGAAAAGAATAGCAAAATCAGTTGTATATGGTGGATCAATATATTTACATTGAATATCTTTTGACATTTTTTTTAGCACAGATTCCATATTTTTTACAGCTATTTCTATATTTTTTTTCCCCCCATTACGATAAGCTTCTTGCACTTTTTCATAAGTTTCTTTTGGAAACTTAACATCAATAGGTAACCATATCATATTTCCGTTTCCAAGTCCTGGAAGTTTAATTGCAAATTCTACTACAAAATTTGTACTAGATTTTGTTACGACATTTGAAGCATATTGTTCTGGAGATAAAATTTGTTGTAAAAGCATTGAAAGCTGCATTTCACTAAAACTTCCACATATTTTGACATGATTTAAGGTTCTTTTTAAAGAACTCACATCTTTTGCTAAAATCTTCATTTCGCCTAACTCTTCTTGTAAAAAGAATAATTGATTTCCAATAATTTCAAATGATTTTCCCAAATGTACATTTAAAGAAGTTTGAAGTTTATTATTGACATTTTCTCTGATTTCTTCCAATTTCTTTTCAAGAATTTGAATAAATTTCTCCTGTGAAGTATAAATAGCATTGAATTTTCTATCTTGATTTTCAATATAAAATTGAAATTTTTTATCAATAGAATCCTGAAAAATTTTCACAGTTTGTATTATACCATTTTTCATGTCAATGAAAGAATCCCCGATTTCACTTCTATTACATTTAGACAATTTTTGAATTTCATCTTGTTGATCTTTAAATTCTTTTCTAAAGAAAAATTCCAATTTTCTAAAAAAATATATGCATATAAAGAAAATAAAAAAATTTAAAAGTATAAATGAATAATACATTCAAAAAATTATGAAGGAAAAATAGCGGGAATAGGACTCGAACCTATGACCTTCGGGTTATGAGCCCGACGAGCTACCAACTGCTCCATCCCGCGATATATAATTGTGTGAATATAATGTTTTTCATTTACAAAATCAAATATTAAATTATTTATCCATTCATAGATATCAAAAATTCTTCATTATTTTGAGTTCTAGACATTCTAGATCTTAAAAATTCCATAGCTTCTACTGGATTCATATCAGAAAGATGTTTTCTCAAAATCCACATTCTCTGTAATGTGTTTGGATCAAGTAAAAGATCATCTTTTCTTGTACTAGAAAAAACAAGATCAATAGCTGGATAAATTCGTTTATTAGCTATTTTTCTATCTAATTGAAGTTCTTTATTTCCTGTACCTTTAAATTCTTCGAAAATTACTTCATCCATTTTTGATCCTGTATCAATCATAGCTGTGGCAATGATTGATAAAGATCCTCCATTTTCTATGTTTCTAGCCGCTCCAAAAAATCTTTTAGGTCTGTGTAATGCGTTTGCATCTACTCCTCCTGATAATACCTTTCCAGATGCAGGAGCAACAGTATTATAGGCACGAGCTAAACGTGTAATAGAATCTAACAATATAACAACGTCATGTGAACATTCTACCATTCTTTTCGCTTTTTGCAAAACAATATTAGCTACTTTAACATGTCTATCTGCTGGTTCATCAAAAGTAGATGCAATTACTTCTCCTCTTACGTTTCTCTGCATATCCGTTACTTCTTCTGGACGTTCATCAATTAATAATATAATTAAATATACTTCAGGATGATTAGCCGCAATAGCATTGGCTATTTCTTTTAACAGAGTAGTTTTTCCTGTTTTAGGAGGAGCAACAATCATTCCTCTTTGCCCTTTTCCTATAGGAGTGAAAAGGTCTACAATTCTTGTAGAAAGAGTCGCATTTTTTTCAGCTAATTTAAATTTTTCATTCGGAAATAATGGAGTCAGATGTTCAAAAGAATCTCTATCCCTAACAAAAGAGGGAGATCTTCCATTAATCTCAAGAATTTTAATGAGAGGAAAATATTTTTCACCATCTTTAGGTGGACGAACTTCTCCTCTTATTGTATCTCCTGTTTTCATTCCAAAAAGTCTGATTTGAGATTGGGAAACGTAAATATCATCAGGAGATGATAAATAATTAAAATCGGAAGATCTCAAAAATCCATAATTTTCTGGCATAATTTCCAATACTCCTTCACTGATTATTATTCCTTCGAATTCGTATTCAGGAGTACGGTATTTATTAGAAGAAATTTTTTGTGATCCTGCTTCTATTCCGTGAGATGATGATATATTTTGAGTTTCATTTTTTTTCCAATTATAAAAATTTTGATGTTTTTTTTGAATTTTTATGGGGTCTTCTGAAAATTTAGAGTTAGAAATTTTTAAATGTTCTTGAGATATTGATTTTTTTCTACCATTTATATTTCTGTTTTCTGCAAATGAATTTCTAGACTCAGTATTTTTCCGCATTTTAAATCCTTTTTTTAAAGGATTCTCCCTTTTTGAATGTTCAGTAGTCTTTTTATTATTAAAAATGGAAATGATTTTTTCTAGGAGTTCGTTTTTTCGTAATTGTGTACATTTTTTCAATCCTGATAAACGAGCAATCTCCTGTAATTCAAAAAGTTTTTTACTTTTTAATTCAGTAATATCAAACATAAAGTAATTGGGTTTTTATATATGCTTGGTAAGTAATATACTTTTTAGTATAATAACTTAGAAACGATAAATGCAATTATACAAAAAATTAATTTGAACTTAAGTAACAAAATAAAAAATTATAAAATAATTTAATATTTATATTATTATGTTATATAGGATACAAACATTATACTTACTTATTTCTATTTTTATTTATTCTATTCTCATATACTTTTTATGTGCTTTAAACAAAAATATAATGGATTTTTTTGAATGGAATTTTTCTTTCAAAAAAACAATTTTGATTTTTCTAATTATATGTTTATTTCTATCCATTTTAAGTTTTTTCCTTTTTCATCAAAAAAAGTTGCAAATATTCTTTAATAAAATTAATATACTTATTAATACAATTCATGAAGGATTTCTTTTTTTTTCATGTTCTCAATGGAATAAATACACATTAATTATGTTTCTTTTTTTTATATTATGTATATGTCTTTTATATCTAACAAATAAAGCTATCAAAAAAGATATAGAATTAATCAATTCTATCAATAGAATCCGATAAATAAATATTTTTGATTCAAAAAAAATTTTTTAAAAAGATTCAAAAAATGAAAAAAACTTCATTACTTCAAAAGTTAGAAGTTTCTAAAAAGGAATTTTTAGAAATTTCTAAATCAATTATACAACCCAATATTATATCTGATCAAAAAAAATACAGAATACTATTAAAAAAATATATGAAATTAGAGAAAATAGTCTTTCTTTATGAGGAGTACAAAAAAAGATTGGCTTCACTTAAAGAAGTGGATTTCATATTAGAAAACGATTCAGATATGGAAATGAAAGAATTAGCTACAACAGAAAAATACAAAATTTTAGAAAATTTATCTTCTATTGAAAAAAAATCTTATAATCTTCTATTTTCTTCAACAAAAGAAGAATCTGAAACAGAAGATGACAGAAAAGCTGTCATCGTAGAACTCCGTTCTGGAACAGGAGGGGATGAAGCATGCATTTTCGTTGAAGATATATTAAGAATGTATACAATGTATTTCAAAAAATCAGGTTGGAAATATAAAATTATACACGCTCAAAAAGGAGGAATCAAAGGGTATAAAGAAATTATTTTAGATCTCAATGGAGAAGAAGGAGTTTATGGTAACTTAAAATTCGAATCTGGAGTACACAGAGTGCAAAGGATTCCAAAAACGGAATCTCAAGGAAGAGTACACACATCTGCTATAACCGTAGCAGTCCTTCCTAAAGTCCAAGATATAGAAGTAAACATTAATTTATCTGATATAAAAAAAGATACTTTTAGATCTAGTGGATCCGGAGGTCAACATGTTAACAAAACAGAATCTGCTGTACGATTAACTCATATTCCAAGTAAAATTACAGTAGAATGTCAAGAAGAACGCTCTCAACATAAGAATTTTGAAAAAGCGATCAGTGTTTTACGATCAAAAATTTATCAAAATGAAAAAGAAAAAAGATTAAGAAAAATATCCATAAAAAGAAAATCTTTAGTTTCTACAGGAGATCGTTCTATAAAAATTAGAACCTATAATTATCCTAAAAATAGAGTTACGGATCACAGAATTCATAAATCTATTTATAATCTTGCAGGATTTATGAATGGAGACATTCAAGAAATGATTAATCTATTAAAATTATTTGAAAATAAATAACATTTTATTAAATACTTTATAATCAAACATCTAAATTTAGATTATCTAAAAAATTCGTATTATAATTTCCTTTTAAAAAATCATTATTTTTCATAAGTTTTCTGAGTAAAGGAAGAGTCGTATGAATTCCTTCTATAACAAATTCATCTAAAGAACGACGCATCTTTTCAATGGTTTCTTTTCTACTTTTTGCTGTGGTAATAATTTTAGCAATCATAGAATCATAATAATGTGTAACAAAATATCCTGCATAAATATGTGTATCAATACGTACGCCTTTTCCTCCAGGTAAATGCATTTGAGTTATTTTTCCAGGAACTGGACGAAAATTTTGATACGGTTCTTCTGCATTAATTCTACATTCTATAGAATACATTTTTTTGGGATAAAAATTTTTTTTTCTAGAAAGTTTTTTTCCATAAGCCAAAAATATCTGTTCTTGAATTAAATCTAACCCGGTTATTTCTTCGGTTATCGTATGTTCCACTTGTATTCTGGGATTCATTTCCATGAAATAAAAATTTTCATTCTGATCTACCAAAAATTCTATAGTTCCTACTCCTTCATAATGAATATATTCAGCGGCTTTTACCGCTTCATTTCCCATTTTTTTTCTAAGAAATGGAGTTAAAAATGGAGAAGGAGCCTCTTCTACCAATTTTTGATTTTTTCTTTGAATGGAACAATCTCTTTCTGACAAATGACATATTTTTCCATATTTATCTCCGATTATTTGGATTTCTATGTGTCTTGGATTCAAGATTAATTTTTCTATATACATATTTTTATTTCTAAAACAAGACCAAGCTTCCTTTTTAGCTTCTTCCCAAGAATTTTTTAAATTCTTTTTATCTAAAACCGATCGGATTCCTTTTCCTCCACCTCCAGAAACAGCTTTAATAATAATGGGGTATCCTATTTCATCTGCTATTTTTTCTATCTTTTGATAAGATGATTCAAAAAAACAGTCAGATCCAGGTAAACAAGAGATGCCAATTTTTTTCATGGTTTTCTTAGCTAGAATTTTATTTCCTATCTGAAGCATATGATTTGGCTTAGCTCCAATAAATTTTATTCCATGTTTTTGACACATAGAAGAAAAATATGCATTTTCAGATAGGAATCCATATCCAGGATGAATTGCGTCTGCGTTTGTAATTTCTGCTGCAGAAATCAAATTTGGAATATTTAAATAAGATTGATATGGAGGAGGAGGGCCTATGCATACAGCTTCATCCGCAAAATAAACATGAAGACTATGTTTGTCTACTGTAGAATAAACAGCTACAGTTTTAATTCCCAATTCTCTAGACGTTCGTATAATTCGTAAAGCAATTTCTCCACGATTAGCTATTAATATTTTCTTAAACATAAAATTTAATAGTTAGGATCTAAAATAAATAAAGCCTGGTCATAATCTACAGGAGAAGCGTCTTCTACTAAAATTTTAATCAATTTACCATTTACTTCAGATTCAATATCATTAAATAATTTCATCGCTTCTATCACACAAACTTTCGTTCCTATTTTTATTTGATCTCCTACTTTTACAAAAGGTTTTTGATCTGGATGAGGCCTTCTATAAAATGTTCCTATCATAGGAGATTTTATGGTTAAATATTGATTTTTGTTTTCTTTTTCTATTTTATAAAATCTATCAGGAAAATCAAAAGAAGTAGAAGAAGAAGATGATGATGAAGACATTTTAGTAGTAGGAGAATCAGGATTCCATGAATCTTTTTCATTTTTTATCAATGTTCTATTTTTTATGTAAATCTCAGTATTTTCTATTTTTATCCTGATTTCATCAATGTTTGAATCAGAAATGAATTGAATCAGGTATTTTATTTTTTTGAAATCCATAATCTTGATGTTTATGAGGTTTCTTTTTCATTTTTACTACGACGATATAGAACAATTTTTCCTCTATAATAAAGTTTGTTTTCATACCAATATGCATGATGATATAAATGTTTTTGATTTGTTAAAGTACATTTTGCTAATAAAGGTTGTTTGATTTTCAAATGACTTCTTCTCTTATCTCTTCTAGATTTAGATTGTCTTCTTTTAGGATGCGCCATAAAAATATTTATTAAATTACTAATTTAGAAATAAAATTAAATGTGTTGAATAATTTTTATATCTTTCATATAGATTATTCATTTATGTATGTTTTTTTATGAATCCATTAACTAAACGTAGTGAAAATTACTCAAAATGGTACAATGAAATAGTTGTTAGATCTGGTTTAGCAGAATTTTCCGGAGTACGTGGATTTATGATTCTAAAACCATATGGTTACTCCTTATGGGATAGAATGAAAACAATATTAGATAAAATGTTAAAATTGACTGGACATCAAAATGTTTATTTTCCTTTACTTATTCCAAAATCTCTTTTTTCAAAAGAAAAAGAACATACTAAAATTTTTTCTGAAGGATGTGCCGTTATTACACATTCTAGATTAATAAAAAAAAATCAAGAAGAGCTTATCGTTGATCCTGATTCTAAGTTACAAGAAGAACTAGTAATTAGACCCACTTCAGAAAGTATAATATGGAAAACTTATAAACGTTGGATTCAATCTTATAGAGATTTACCCATTTTATTTAATCAATGGGGAAATGCATTAAGATGGGAAATGCGAACTCGTTTATTTCTTAGAACTACTGAATTTTTATGGCAAGAGGGACATACGGCTCATTCTACAGAAAAAGAAGCAATAGAAGAAACTATCAAAATATTGAATATTTATACAAATTTTTCCGAAAAATTTATGGCAATACCTGTATTACAAGGAATCAAACCATATATGGATAAATTTTCTGGTTCAGAAAAAACATATTGCATTGAAGCGCTCATGCAAGATGGAAAAGCTTTGCAAATGGGGACTTCACATTTTTTAGGACAAAATTTTTCGAAAGCTTTTGATGTGACATTTACTAATTTTAACGGAGAAAAAGAATATGTATGGTCTACTTCTTGGGGTGTATCTACCAGACTAATCGGGGGACTAATCATGTCTCATTCTGATGATAAAGGACTCATTTTACCTCCAAAAATAGCTCCTATCCAAGTTGTTATAATTCCAATATGTTATAAAAAACAACATCCTCCTACTAGTATTCATGAAATATCCATAAAAATTCTAAATTCTTTAGAAAAAAAAGGAATAAGAGTCAAATATGATGATAAAACGATATGGACTCCTGGATGGAAATTTCATGAATATGAAATGAAAGGGATTCCTATTCGAATCAGTATCGGAAAAAATGAAATCCAAAATGAAAAAGTAGAAATTTTTAGAAGAGATACATGTGAAAAAATATATATCTCTTGGATAAATTTAAAAAATTCAATTCCAAAATTGCTAGATGAAATACAAAAAAATATTTATAAAAAAGCAGTTCAAAGAACTCAAAAATTAATCCTAAAATCAGATCATTACAATGATTTTAAACATAAAATAAATCATTCAGGAGGTTTTATTTTTGCTCATTGGGATGGAACAAAAAATACAGGTAAAAAAATTCAAGAAGAAACAGAAGCAACCATCCGTTGTATTCCTATCTCTAATGAGAAAGAAAAAGGAAAATGCATTTATTCTGGAAAACCTTCTTTACAAAGGGTTATTTTTTCTAAATCTTATTAAATGTTTTTTAGTTTTCCTTTGAAACTATTTAAAGACGAATAATTTTTTTTTTCTAAAATCAAAGTTAATTCCTTTTTCAATCTTTCAAACACTGAAATTCCCTCTTTTAGAAATTGTGTTCCAATTTGAACAGCAGAAGCTCCACATAATATGTGTTCAAAAATGTCTTTTCCAGAAGAAATTCCTCCACATCCTATTATAGAAATATCTTTTCGAAGATAAGTATAAAATTTATGAACATTGGCTAATGCAAATGGCTTGATTATAGCCCCACCTATTCCTCCAAATCCTTTTTTGGGTCGTATTACGACTGACTCTTTATTTGCATCAATAAAGAGACCATTAGGTAAACTATTAATACAAGTAATAAAAAAAATAGGAAATTGATTTAAAATCAAAGCTATATTTTTAATATGTACATCTTGAAAATAAGGAGGAAGTTTAATTCCTAAAGGTTTTTTATTAAATTTAAATATGTTTTCTATGAAATTTGATATTTTATCAAAATTATATCCGAACATCTCTTCTTTTCCAAGAAGATTCGGACAAGATAAGTTTAATTCTATAGCAGTTACTTTTGATGATCGATTTGCTTCTTGAATGAGAAAATAATTTTCTTCTGTGGATAATCCGGATATAGAAAGAAAAATAGGTTTATTGATTTTTTTTTTCTCTAAAAAATCTAAATAAAAATGAATTCCAAGATTAGGTAATCCCATAGAATTTATGCTTCCTATATTCCATTCAAAATATCTAGGTAAAACATTTCCTTTTCTTGGTTGAGAGGTACAACTTTTTGTAACAACTCCACCAGAAGAACTATTTAATAAATTGGATAGTTCTTGATCTGTAGAACAAAGAACTCCTGAAGCATTCATGATGCATAATGGAAGTTGAATTCCATTTATACTAGCAGTAGTATCTATTTTTTTCATAATCATATGAACCAATTGTAATAATATCCAAGTATAAAATTTTTTTAACTTTACTAAAACAGTTTTTTATGGAAGAAAAAGAACAATTTTTTTTAGAAATTTATAATTTAGGAATCATAAAATTTGGAAATTTTACACTGAAAAGTGGAATGAATTCTCCTATATATATAGATTTTCGTCCAATAGCTTCTAGACCAGATTTATTAATCAAGTTATCGGATTTACTTATTCATGAGGTTCCATCTTATGATTTCGAACTAATTTGTGGAGTACCATATGCGGCTTTGCCTATAGCTACTACTTTATCTTTAAGATCCAAAATTCCGCTAATTATTAAAAGAAAAGAAAATAAAGGATATGGAACAGAACGAATGATTGAAGGGATATATAAAATAGGACAAAATTGCCTGATTATAGAAGATGTTATTACAAGTGGAGATAGTTTATTAAAAACTATAATAGACCTTGAGAAAGAAGGATTAATAATTAAAAATATTATGTCCATTCTCGATAGAGAACAAGGAGGAATCGAAAATATAAAAAAAAAAGGATATAAAATCCGAACTTTATTTCGAATAAGAGAAGTTTTCAAAATATTAAAAAAAAAAATTTTTTTAAAGGAAAAAGAAAGACATCTGATTCAATTCTTTTTAAGAAAAAATAATATAAAAAATATTCAAAATAAACGGATTTCTTATGAAGAAAAAAAAGAAAAAATTTTTCATCCTATAGGAAAAAAACTTATAGATATTACGTTAAAAAAAAAAACAAACTTAATAGTTTCTGCTGATCTAATAGATACTAAAAAGATTTTAAAATTGATCAGTTTAATTGGAGATATAATTTGTGGATTAAAACTTCATGTAGATATTATAAATGATTTTTCATATTCATTTATAAATTATCTTAAAAAAATTTCTATAGAAAAAAAATTCTTATTATTAGAAGATAGAAAATTATGTGATGTTAGTCCTACTAATTGTCTTCAATTGCATTACGGAATACACAAAATTTCTTCTTGGGCAGATATTGTTACGGCTCATGTACTTGCTGGAAGTATGAGTATTCAAAACTTGAACCTTCCTTCTAATATGGGATTGATTACAATATCTGAAATGTCTTCTTATGGAGGATTGTATGATGATAATTACATAAGAAAAGCACTAAATATTTCTTTAAAAAATCCAAAAGTTATTGGAACTGTAGCACAAAGAAAAGTGGATGATAGATTACTATTATTTACACCTGGTATTCATTTTTATGAAAATGAAAATAATCTAGGAAATAGATACATTCACCCTGTTCAAGCTTTTGAAAAAAATGGAAGTGATTTTATTATTGTAGGAAAAGCTATTTTTCAATCTGAAAATCCAAAAATAACAGCAGAAGAATATAGAAATGCAGGATGGAAAGCTTATGAAAATGGACTTTAAATAATTCATTTTATTTCATGGACATGAGATGAGTTTTTTTTTCAAAAATTAATGATACTGATGATATTTTTATTTAATTTGTACAAAGGTAGTCATATTTAAAAAAAATTGTTTTGTAATCATAAAAAATTTGAAACAAGGTTAAAAAATTTTTTAAATAAATTTTTAATATGGAATGGGTCAATTCATTAATTAGTTGTTTTATGATACTTTTTAGCATTATAGATATATTAGGTAATGCTCCTATCATTATGGGATTTAAATCAAAGGGAAACATTATAGACACCAAAAAAGTTATAATTACTTCTCTTGTAATATTTTTATCATTTCTTTTTTTAGGACAACCTATGCTTAAAATCATTGGAGTGGATATCCATTCTTTTTCTGTAGCGGGATCTATAGTGTTGTTTTTTATTGGATTAGAAATGATATTAGGGATAGATCTCCATAAGGTTACGGAAAATGCTCAAACTTCTATTGTCCCAATTGCCTTTCCTCTTATAGCTGGTCCTGGATCTTTAACCACTTTAATTTCATTAAGATCAACTTATGACGTAAATATTATTCTTTTATCTCTTATTTTGAATATGATAGTTGTTTATTTTGTAATAGATAAATGTGATTTTATAGCCGAAAAAATAGGAAATAATGGATTGGATGTTTTAAAGAAAATATTTGGAATTGTTTTATTAGCTTTTGCGGTAAAAATTTTTGGAGCCAATGCTCGTCAGTTATTTCAACAATGATTTTTTATTATTTTATTGAAAATTTTTATAACAGATTCATTTACATTTCTAAATTCAGGTAAATAAAAAGCTTTATAAATCAAAATTATGTGATAATAATTTTGATTTATAACATATTTTTCAATCATTGATTTGTTTAACAAAAAAGAAGCTTTCAATAAACGTTTTATTCTATTTCTGTGAACTGATTTTTTAAAAAATTTTTTTTTACTAAAGTTCCAATTAGGTTGATTGATAAATCTTTTTCATTATTTGTTTTTTTTGATAAAAAAACAGATAAAATAGGATAAACAAACAAATATTTTCCGTTTTTTATTATTTCTTCAAAAATTTTTTTTCTTTGAATTGTATTTTCAATCATGTTCACAATTTAACATAAATTCTTCTAACTTGGAAACCATTCCTATAGGACCACAAACAAATGGAGTTCTTTGATGTAATTTAATCGGTTCTATATCTAGAATACGTTGTTTTCCATCAGAAGCTTTCCCTCCAGCTTGTTCAGTTAAAAAAGCGATAGGATTGCATTCATAAAGCAATCTTAATTTTCCTTCTGGAGAAGAAGCTGTTTTGGGATAAATATATATCCCTCCTTGTATCAGATTTCTGTGAAAATCACCCACTAAAGATCCGATATATCTTGCAGTGTAGGGTCTATTATCTTTTTTTTCTTTACAATATCTAATAAATTTTCTAATTCCATTAGGAAATTTATCGGAATTGCCTTCATTAATGGAATAAATTTTTTCTGTTTTGGGAAAGGAAAGATTAGAATGAGATAAGTAAAATGTTCCGACTGAAGGATCTAAAGTAAATCCATACACTCCATTTCCAGTACTATATACCAATATAGTAGAAGATCCATAAATAATATATCCTGCAAGAATTTGTTGATTTCCTCTTTGCAAGAAATCTTCTATTGTTAAATTCGTTTGAATAGGAGATTTTCTCATGTATACAGAAAATATAGTTCCAATAGATATATTCACATCTATATTAGAAGAACCATCAAGTGGATCTATTAAAACAATATATTGATTTTGAAAAATTTTTTCTTTTTTTCCTTTTATAACTATAAAATCTTTACTTTCTTCAGAAGCTATTCCACAAACAACATTTCTACTTTTAAAAGATTCAATGAAAGCTCTATGAGCAAAATCATCCAATTTTTGCTGGGTTTCTCCTTGAACATTAGTAATGCCAGAACTTCCTATAATTTTTTCTGTCAACCCTGCTTTGTTCACTTCTTTATGAATTGCTTTAGAAGCTAATTTTATAGAGCTAAATAATCGCAATAATGCTTCGGTTGAAGATGAAAAACAATCTCTATTTTTTTCTATAATAAATTCTCCTAATGTGTACACCATGTCTCTCTCAAAAAATATTTTAAGATCAGATTTTTTTTACTAAAAAACATAAAATTATAAAAAGACGGACATGAACAATAGAAAATTTCGTACGAACAAAGCTGTCTGTAATTCACTTTTTAGTATACAAACAAAAATAGCATGAATCAATCTCCATCATGCTATTTAATTTAGTTTTTTTCTTAATAAGACTTAGGAATTTTTCTTTCTGCTGTACTATTTAAAATTTCAATAACTTTTCTAATATTAGGATTGCTACGCATCAATTCTTCTAAACGAGATTTTGGAGGTTCTTCTTCATTACTTTTAGGAGTAGAAGCATTCGATGCTATTTTTGTAGTTTGATCACCAGTTTCAGTTTGGAGATCTGATTTATCAATAATTCCAGATAAACCATCATCATGACATGATGAAAAAAATATGATCGAAAACAACAAAAAGATAAAAATAAATATTTTTTTCATTCTTTATCGATTTTTATTTCGTAATATAAATCTTTTTTTAAAATTTTACAATAAATATGTGTATTACTATAAAAATATTTAATACTTCACCTAATCCTTTACCTAATTATGGAACAAAAGGCTCCTCTGGTATGGACTTAAGAGCTTATTTGAAAAATAATATAACAATTCATTCTATGGAGAGAAAAATTATAAAAACAGGTTTATTTATTGAAATTCCTAAAGGATACGAAGGCCAAATTCGTCCAAGAAGTGGATTAGCTTTAACTCATGGAGTTACTGTATTAAATGATCCAGGAACCATAGATTCTGATTACAGAGGAGAAATAAAAATATTATTATTAAATTTATCCAATCATCCTTTTATTATAGAAAACGGGAATAGAATAGCCCAAATTATATTTTATAAATATGAAAAAATAGAATGGGATCCTACGAATTAATTAGAAAATAAATTTTATTTTTCTATTTTCATTAAAATGAAAATACTATAATTTAATATATCTATATAATTATCATAAATTTTTTCATAAAAATTTTTTATACATAAAAAATTTTTTTCCATGTTTTGAATTCTAAATAATTTTTGTAAAATTATATCTTTCATAGAAGAAAGTTCCATAATTTTCCATGCTTCCTCATAATCAAAATTTTTTTTGATCATTAAAAATTTTGCTTTTTTTGTATAAAGATCATAATAATTATAGATTTTTTCTTTTATTAAAATCAACATTTTCATATTTATAATATTTTTTTTATAAAATATAATAGCGATTATAGATAAATTTATGACATCTATCCATTGATTTTTTTTAATTTTCGAAAAAATAATATTATTTATATCTTTTTTTTGAAAATCTTCTTCCTTATTTATTTTAGAATTTTCAATTAATTTTTTTTTAAAAAAAAATTTACATTTTTTTAATATCACATCATATTGAACAGAAGTCTCAATATTTTTATTATTATTCATTAATTTTTTAAATATTGATCTATATAAATTTTTGCTTGGTCAAAAGAATAACAAATATTTACATTCCAATTGTATGAATTTAATATATTTATAATTTTGATTTGATTTCTCGTTAATTTATTCGGTTTAATTTTAAATTCTAAAGCCATACCTGTTATTCCTTTTTTAGGTATAGGTACCAATAAGTCAGGCATACCAGGTCTTAATCTCATTACCTTTATAAGAAATCTTTCATAAGAACTCCTCTTGGATTCATTATGTGGATGAAAATAAAATATATGAGGATACTTATAATCTAAATAATCACAAACAGAACTATGCAATAATTGTTCTTTTCCAAGAAAATTTTTATACCAATTTTTCATGTTAAGATTCGCAAGAAATACATTCAGATCCTCCCAAATTTTCTTTTTTATTCTCTAATAAAATTTTTAAGATTTTATTTTCTGATTTTTTTTTATTATACACATCTTCTAAATTAGAAGAAATAAAAAGATCATCATTCCAATCTTCATTAGGTTTACTATATCCCGTTTCACGATTATCAAAAAAATCAGTTTGTTGCTCTCCAGATATTGTAATATAAAACCAATCCATATTAGATAACAGATCCTTATTGATATGATATGAATCATTCAACCCTAATTCCCTCAATTTCAAATTTGCTCTATCTTTCATAAAATTTTTAAGATCTTCTTTTTTAATAGTAGAAAGATCTCCTTTTCCAAATATTTGATCAATAAAAATAAATTCATTTCTCAACGCTAAATCTATTCCTTGATAAACAGATTTTTCAACCGATTTTTTTAATCCCTCATTTTCATCACAAAAAGTACGAAATATTTTACATCCCGCTTCCGAATGTAAAGATTCATCTCTAACAGAAAAAATAATTTGCTGACCTATTCCTTTTAAACGATTCGATTTTCTAAAAGAAAGTAAAACTGCAAAAGAAGAAAATAATTGTATTCCTTCTGCTGCTGCAGAAAATAAAGCGATGCTTCTCGCTATTTCTTTTTGATCGTATTGTCCATGCGGACTTTTTCTAATATCCATTAAAATTTTCAACTTATTCATTGTTGCTTCATCTTTCAAAAAAGCATGAAAATCATCTAACCCCAAGATATCATTCAAATAAGAATAAGCTACAGCATGAATTGTTTCAAATGATCCAAAAGTTTGTCCCATCATTTTGATTTCAGGAATAGGAAACCACTTAGGAATCATCTCTGACCAATAATTTCCAACTTCTGTTTCTGTTTGAGTAAATCCTTTTAAAATATCTCCAATTACATTTTTTTCCTGAAAAGAAAGATTTTCATTCCAATCATGAATATCCGATTGCATATTAATCTCTGTATGTAACCAATGCGCATTTTGCTGTTTAAACCAATAATCATAAGCCCACTGATATTCAAAAGGTTTAAAATTTAAACGATCTTTCGTTATACTCATTTTTATTCATTTTTTCACCTAAATAAATGTACTAAAATATAAAATATAAAAACAAACAAATTTTTTTCATTATCATCACTCACCTAAATAAAAGTGATTGATTATGTCATATGTTGTGTATTATAACTATTACGTCAAATAAATTAAACTTTTTTTCTTGGAAAAAATTTTTGTTTAAAATATTATGAATTTTATATATTTCGATTAAATTTTATTATTAATGAAAATTATAAAAATATCATTGATATTGTTATGGCGTACATGGTTTTTCCTTATCAATATATTTCTGATTCCCTTATGGGCAGGAGCCTCTATTCCGTTTTTATTTAAAGAAAAACACTATCCCATTGCATATTGGTTTCACCAAATGTGGGCTAAAAGTAATCTTTTTTTCATGGGATTTTGGTATGTATTAGAAAAAGATAAAGAAATATTAGATAAAAATCAACAATACGTAATTATCAGCAATCACAGTTCCATTATGGATATTATGTTAATTTACTCTTTAATGAAAAATCATCCTTTGGTTTTTGTGGGAAAGGCAGAATTAGCCAAACTTCCTTTTTTTGGGTTTGTTTATAAAAAAAGTAATATTTTAATTGATAGAAAAAATTTATCAAGTTGTATACAAGTATTTAAAAAAATAGAAGATAAAGTAGATTCTGGAAAAAGTGTTTGTATTTTTCCAGAAGGTGGTGTTCCTAAACCTTATATTTTTTTAGACCATTTTAAAAGTGGAGCTTTTTTTATCGCTATTATAAAAAAAATCCCTATTATTCCTTTTACAATAGCTGATATAAAAACAAAATTTCCTAGTTCTTCGATTATAAAAGGAGGCCCAGGTAAAATAAGGATTAAACAACATCATTCCATCTCAACCAAGAATTTATCTTTGAAAGATAAAAATTTTTTGAAAGAAAAATGTTTTAATTTAATCAAATATCAACTAGAAAAATTTGAACGTGAAAAAGAAAATAATTAATATGAATTATTCGTGAATAAAAAAATTCATATTTATACTGACGGTTCTTCAAAAGGAAATCCTGGACCAGGAGGATATGGTATTTTTATAGAAACATTTTTGGGATATTTTTATAACAGAAAAATAATTTCTGAAGGATTTCGTTATACAACGAATAACAGAATGGAACTATTATCAGTAATAGTAGGATTAGAGAAAATAGAAAATAAAAAACAAAATATTGTTGTTTTTACTGATTCTAAATATATAATAAATACTGTACAAAATAAATGGATTAATAAATGGAAAAAAAATAATTTTAAAAATAAAAAAAATATAGATTTGTGGAAAAGATTTTTAGATTTATTTTATAAACATTCTGTAATATTTCATTGGATAAAAAGCCATAATCATCATTATGTAAATGATTATTGCGACCGATTGTCTGTGGAAGCTTCTTCTAAAAGTAAAAGATTAAAAATTGATTACATTTATGAAAAACATAGATAATTAATTATATGGCATAATTTCTTTGTCTAATAATTTCATATATGATGATAGACATTGCATTACTAACATTTAATGAATCTATATTTCCAAACATAGGAATAGTTATAATTTTATTAGCTTTTTTTAACCAAATATTGGATATTCCCTTGCTTTCAGAACCAAAAACAATAGCTATATTATTATGGGGGAATTGAGTATGGTATAAATTTATAGCTTTTTTATGTTTATTAAATCCTGTTGCAATAATTTTTATTTTATTTTTTTGTAACCAATACATAATTGATTCTATTTTGTCCACAAAGATCTCTCTCGTAAAAAGACTACCTAAACTACATCTAATAATATTAGAGTTATACACATAAGTTTTCATGTTACATAGTATTATCATATGAATATTTGCAGCGTCAGCTATTCTTAACATAGCTCCTATATTCCCAGGTTTTTCTATTCCGTCCAAAATAAGTATTAAAGAAGAATTTTTATTAGAAATTTTAATATTTTTCAATTGATTCACATATTTTTTTTCTTTAAATAAAGCAATAATTCCACCTGAATTTTCTCTGTATGCTAATTTTTTAAAAATTTTCATACTAATAATAAAAGTTATGGAATAAAATGACTGAATCATATTATATTTATGAAATATTTTTTCGCATATAAATATTCTTTTTGGTAAAAAATTACCCTTTATAGCCATTTCGAATTCTTTGATCCCTTCCACAAAAAAAATATTCATATAATTTTTTTTTTGATAAATTTTTATCAGATCTTTAATTTTTGTATTTTGTATACTGCATATTTTTTTCATATTGATTATGATTTATAAAAAATACGATGATATCGTATATATGAATATGGCGGTTGAACATTCAAAACTTTCTTTTTGTAAAAAAAAAAAGTAGGAGCTGTGATAGTGAAAAATAGCCAAATCATATCTGATGGATATAACCGTACTCCAAATGGTTTTGATGATACCTGTGAAGATCATAACGGAAATACTAAATGGTATGTTCTTCATGCAGAAGCAAATGCCATATTAAAAATGTCTTCTTCTTTTTTATCTTGTGAAGGGGGTTCCATATATATCACTCATTTTCCATGTAAAGAATGTTGTAAACTAATTTATTTATCTAATATAAAAAGAGTTATTTACTTATTGTATGAAAAAAATGATGAAGAATTTTCTTTTTTAAGAAAACTGAAAATTAAAATAGAAAAACTAATTTCAACTAACTTATAAGAAAACCCAGGTGGCGAAATAGGTAGACGCGCTGGACTCAAAATCCAGTGATTTTACATCATGCGGGTTCGAATCCCGCCCTGGGTATTTTTTCAGAATAAAAAATATCTTTGAGAAAGTGGTAAAACATCAGAAGGATGAGAAGCTATTTTCTCTCCATTTATGTAAACATTATAAGTTTTGGGATCGACTTCTAAATTTGGAACTTCTCCATTTAATATCATGTTTTTTTTGGATAATGTGCGACATCCTTTTACAATTTTTATTTGTTTTTTTATTTCATTTTTTTCAAAAAAACCATTATTGATGGCATTTATTGAAACAAAAACACTGCTTAATTTTGGTTCAAAATAGCCAAACATTTTCCGATACATAAATGGTTGAGGTGTAGGAATCGTAGCATTAGGATCCCCCATACTAGCATAAACAATCATTCCACTTTTTATAACTAATTCCGGTTTGACTCCAAAAAAAGAAGGTTTCCATAGTACTAAATCTGCCATTTTTCCGATGTGAATGGATCCGACATATTCAGAAATACCATGGGTGATAGCTGGATTTATAGTATATTTTGAAATGTATCTTTTCACTCTAAAGTTATCATTTTTTGTATGATCTTCATTCAGAGATCCTCTTTGTTTTTTCATTTTATCAGCTGTTTGCCATGTTCTTTTCACTATTTCACCTATCCGTCCCATAGCTTGAGAATCTGAACTAGTCATACTAATAGCACCTATATCATGTAAAACTCCTTCTGCACTAATAGTTTCAGATCGGATCCTTGATTTAGCAAAAGCAATATCTTCTGGTAAATTAGAATCCAAATGATGACAAATCATTAACATATCTAAATGTTCATCTATAGTGTTACAAGTATATGGCATAGTCGGACTTGTTGATGAAGGTAAAATATTGGAAAACGATATCACTTTTAATAAATCAGGAGCATGTCCACCACCGGCTCCTTCCGTATGATACATATGAATTGTTCTATTTTTGAATGTTCTTAAAGTATCTTCTACATAACCTGATTCATTTAAGGAATCTGTATGTATATTAACTTGAACATCCAATTTTTCTGCAACGGTCAAACATTGATCTATAACATGGAAAGTACTCCCCCAATCTTCATGTATTTTTAATCCACCAGCTCCAGCTTTTATTTGTTCAATTAAAGCAACAGGATGAGAGCTATTGCCACTAGCAAGAAAAATAAAATTAATAGGAACATGATCTGTTGTTTTTAACATTCTCTGAATATTCCATACACCTGAAGTACAATTTGTAGCTATAGTTCCAGTGGCCGGTCCTGATCCTCCACCAACAATAGTTGTTGTTCCACTTTCCAATGCAACTTCAAACAATTGTGGACATATATAATGAACATGACTGTCTACACTTCCAGCTGTTACTATCATATTTTCTGAAGAAATGACTTCAGTTCCCGCTCCAATATACATATTAGGAGTAATTCCGTCCATAAAATATGGATTTCCAGATTTTCCTATCCCAACAATGATTCCGTTTTTAATTCCTATATCTGCTTTTACGATTCCCCAATAATCTATAATAATAGCATTAACTAATACTAAATCTAAAACTCCTTCATTTCTTGTAGCAAATGGATGTTGCCCCATTCCATCCCTAATAACTTTTCCTCCTCCAAAAACACATTCGTCTCCATAAACAGTATAGTCTTTCTCTATTTCAATCCACAAAGAAGTATCCCCTAAACGAATTTTATCTCCTTGAGTGGGCCCATACATCCTTGCATAAGATTCTCTATTTATTTTTTTCATAAATTCATATAGTTGTATTTTCTCTTCCTGAAAATCCATAAATTTTTTTACTTCCTCCAATTTCAACTAAAATAACTTCTTTTGTTTCTCCTGGTTCAAAACGAACAGATCTACCGGAAGGTATATCTAGTTTATATCCTTTAGTTCCTTTTCTATCAAAAAGAAGAGCCGAATTGGTTTCATAAAAATGAAAATGAGATCCTACTTGGATCGGACGTGTTCCTGTATTGGATACAATTCTTTTCATACGAGATCTTCCAGGTAATAATACAATTTCCTCTTTTAATAGATCATATTGTCCTGGAATCAGATTAGAATTTTTTTTTCTATTTTTTTTTATAGGATGATGTATGGTAACTAATTTTGTTCCATCAGGAAATGTCGCTTCTACTTGAACACTATTCAGTAATTCATACACTCCATCCATAACTTGTTCATCATTCAGAATATTTCCTGCTTCATACATGAGATCTTTTACTGTTTTTCCATCACGAGCTCCTTCCATTACATAATGAGTAATTAAAGCTAAAGACTCAGGATAATTCAATTTTAATCCTCTTTTTAAACGTTTTTTTGCCAATTCTCCAGCCATATGCAGAAGAATTTTTTCCTTTTCATAAGAAGTTAAATGCATATAATACTTTAATTTAATTCATAAACAAACATAATATTCGTTATTAACAAACAACAGTTATATGGGGATCAAAGTTATGAAATATTATAATAATGAAAGAGAAATAGAATCGTTTTTCATCCTTCTTAAATTTCCAAAAAAAGTATTTGGATTTGTAAGATTTATTTTAAAATAAATACATACAAAAAAACTTTTTTCATCAAAAAATTAAAAGAATACGCCTCCATAAATTATCATTATTTTTGTGAACATTATTAACAATGAGAAAATTGTTTTAAACAAATAATTAAAAAATGCAAGTTTTAAAATTTGGAGGTAGTTCCGTAGCTCATTCTGATGCTATAAAACGTATTTGTTCTTTATTAGAAAAGAAACCAAGAGGAAGATATGCAATTGTTGTCTCTGCATTAGGAAATATTACGGACCAATTAATACAATGTGGGGAATTAGCTTCTGAAAGAAAAAATATTTATAAAAGTATCTTAGAAAAGATCGAAATTCGTCATCTTAACATTATAAGAGAATTGTTTCCTATCACCTACCAAAGCCATTTAATCAGTTGGATTAAAAAAAATATAAATGATTTAGAAAGTTTATGTGATGGAATTTTTCAAGTGGAAGAACTTTCAAAACGTTCTTTAGATAAAATAATGAGTTTTGGAGAATTGAGTTCCTCTTTTCTCATTGCAGAGAAATTGAAACAATCTGGATTAGACGCTATTTGTAAAGACAGCAGAGATCTAATTATTACGGATTCTCAGTTTGGATGTGCACAAGTAGATTTTATTACAAGTAATCATCACATTATTCAGTTTTTTCGTGAAAAAACATCAGAATATATCGTTTTACCAGGATTTATAGGTTCTACGTTAGAAAAAGAAACTACAACTCTCGGAAGAGGAGGATCTGATTACACGGCTGCTATTTTAGCTGCGGCTATATCTGCTAGTTTACTGGAAATATGGACGGATGTCAGTGGAATGATGACAGCAAATCCGAAAATAGTGAATCAGGCTTTTCCTATCAAAGAAATTTCTTATGAAGAAGCAATGGAATTATCCCATTTTGGAGCAAAAGTCATTTATCCTCCTACGATTCATCCTGCTATGAAAAAACATATTCCGATACAAATTAAAAATACTTTTTCTCCTATAGATCCGGGTACTTTGATTTATATTAATAAAAATACAAATATTAGTCAACCTGTAACCGGAATATCTGGAATTCAAAATATGGCATTACTTACCTTAGAAGGAAGTGGTATGGTAGGAATTCCTGGATATTCCAAACGTTTATTTGAAGCATTATCACGTGAAAAAATAAATGTTATATTTATCACTCAAAGTTCTTCAGAACATTCCATTACTACAGGAATTCATGAAACGGATATCATCAAAGCAAAAACTGTAATAGATAGCGAATTTTCTAAAGAAATCCATCAAAGACGTCTTGATCCATTAAGAATAGAGAAAGATCTTTGCATTATTGCCGTAGTAGGGGATAACATGAAAAATCTTCATGGAACCAGTGGAAAAATGTTTTCGGCTTTGGGAAGAAATAGTATTAATGTTCGAGCGATAGCGCAAGGTTCTACTGAAAAAAATATATCAGCTGTTATTAGAAAAACCGATTTTAAAAAGGCATTAAACACTTTACATGAATCTTTTTTTGAAAGTCCACCAAAACAAATTAATCTTTTCATTTGTGGGGTGGGAAAAGTAGGAAGCAAATTGATGGAACAAATTGATCAGCAACAAAATTACTTATTAAAAGTATTAAAGCTTCAAGTAAGGGTCATTGGATTAGCAAATAGTAAAAAAATGTATTTTAATGATCACGGGATCAATTTAAGTGATTGGAAAGAAAATCTAAGCCAAAAAGGCATTAGGATGAATATATATTCCTTTATGGAAAAAGTATGGAAATTTAATCTTAGGAATAGTTTATTTGTTGATAACACAGCTAGTGAAGAAATGGCTATGACTTATGATAAATTTTTAAAGAATGGGATAGGGGTGATCACTTGTAATAAAATAGCTTGTTCATCAGATTATGATCATTATAAAAAATTAAAAACACTTTCTAGACATTTCAAAGCTCCATTTTTATTTGAAACTAATGTAGGAGCGAGTCTTCCTGTCATTAGTACACTTAACGATCTAATTAACAGTGGAGATAAAATTAATAAAATAGAAGCGGTTTTATCAGGAAGTTTAAATTTTATATTTAATCATTTTTTAGGAAAAAAATCTTTTTTAGAAGTTGTTCAAGAAGCTCAATTAAAAGGATATACAGAACCTGATCCTAGAATTGATTTAAGTGGATTAGATGTCATGAGAAAAATACTAATTTTAGCAAGAGAATGTGGTTCTCCATTAGAACTGAGTGACATTCATCAAAAATCTTTTCTTCCAGAAACTTGTTCAAGTTCAAGTTCTATAGAAGATTTTTATCAAAAATTACATAGATATAAAGATTACTTCTTTAAAATTAGAAGTGAAGCGGAAAAAGATAAAAAACGATTGCGTTTTATTGCACGTTACGAAAATGGGGGGGCTTATGTTGGATTAGAATCTGTTTTACAGATTCATCCATTTTTTCAACTAGAAGGAAAAGATAATATGGTATTGTATAATACATATCGTTATGCTGAACAACCTCTTATTATCAAAGGAGCAGGTGCTGGAGCAGAAGTTACTGCATCTGGAGTTTTTTCAGATATTATTAAAGCTACTAAATAAAAGTCATGAAGGGAATTAAAATATTTTCACCAGCTACTGTTGCTAATTTGGCTTGTGGATTTGATGTTATTGGATTAGCTTTAGATTTTCCTAAAGATGAAATTTTTTTATATAAATCCAATAATCCAGGAATACGTATCCACCGAGTTCATAGGTCTTCATCATTACCTAATGATCCAATGAAAAATTCAGCTTTTGTCGCTTTGCAATCTTTGTTGAAAAAATATAAACAAAGACAAAAATTTGATGAAAAAGAAAAAATAGGATTTGAAATTGAATTAATTAAAAATATTCTTCCTGGAAGTGGAATAGGGTCTAGTGCGGCTAGTGCAGCTGGTGTTGTTTATGGAGCTAATATTTTATTAGGAAATCCTTTTAGTGCTATACAATTAATCCGTTTCGCTATGGAAGGAGAACGTATAGCAAGTGGAACAGCTCATGCTGATAATGTTGCTCCTGCTATTATGGGGGGTGTTACATTAATCAGAAGTTATCAACCATTGGATATTACTAAATTACATACTCCCAATAAATTATGGGTCAGTATTATACATCCACAAATAGAAGTCAAAACATCAGATGCTAGAGAAATTCTAAAACAAAAAATATTGATGACAGATGCCATTAGACAGTGGGGGAATGTAGGGGCATTAGTCGCGGGTTTATATCGAGAAGATTATGAGTTAATCAGTAGATCCTTAGAAGATGTAATTGTAGAACCTATACGAGCAATGTTAATTCCAGCTTTTTATGAATTACAAGTAAGATGTAAAGAAATAGGAGCTTTGGGAGGGGGAATCTCTGGTTCAGGGCCTTCTGTTTTCATGCTTAGCAAAGGAAATTATACGGCAAAAAAAGTGACTGAAGTCATGAATCGAGTCTATTCTCCGTTACAAGTTGATTATAAAACTTATACTTCTCCTATCAATTCACAAGGAATCAAGTGGACTCAAATATTGTAAAATAATAGAAAAAAATATAGTATGTTGTATTACAGTTTGAAAAATTGTAAAAATTTAGTCTCTTTTGAAGATGCGGTTTTAACAGGATTATCGTCTGATGGCGGATTATATATGCCTCAATGTATTCCTAAATTAGAACCAAAATTTATTCATAACCTTCCGATTTATGATATTTATACGATTGCCATGTTTGTTATCAAACCTTATATTGGAAAATATATCCCAGAAAAATTTATTGATCATATCATTCATGATACTTTAAATTTTTCTTTTCCATTGAAAAACATACATGATAATATTCACGTATTAGAACTATTCCATGGACCTACTTTAGCTTTTAAAGATGTGGGAGCTAGGTTTATGGCAGGATGTTTAAGTTATTTTTCTGAAAAACTAGGAAAAAATGTGACGGTTTTAGTAGCTACTTCAGGAGATACAGGAGGTGCTGTTGCTAAAGGGTTTCATAAAAAAACTGGAATAGAAGTTATTATTTTATATCCATATAATAGAATCAGTTCCATACAAAAAAAACAAATCACTTCATTGGGAGATAATATTTCTGCTTTAGAAATATATGGAAGTTTTGATGATTGTCAAAATATGGTTAAAAAAGCTTTTTTAGATCAAGAAGTGAAAAAAAAATATATGTTAACTTCTGCGAATTCTATCAATGTAGGAAGATGGCTACCTCAAATGTTTTATTATTTTGTAGCTTACAAACAAATCATTGTTGAAAATCCAACAAAATTAATTTTTTCAGTTCCTAGTGGAAATTTTGGAAATCTTTGCGCAGGAATGATGGCAGAAAAGATGGGTTTACCTATAAAATCTTTTATTGCATCTACAAATGTCAATGACACTATACCTAGATTTTTAAAATCTAAAAAATACCATCCTCTTCCAGTCAAAAAAACTATATCGAATGCTATGGATATATCTGACCCCAGCAATTTTTCTAGAATATGGCATTTATATCAAAAGAATATCTTTCAGTTAAGAAAAAAACTTTTTTCCTATAAATTTACGGATGAAGAAACCTTAGAAATTATAAAGATGATATGGAAAAAATATAAATATATGCTAGATCCACATGGAGCTATTGGTTATTTAGGACTTATACAATATTTACAACAACAAAAAGAAAAAATTCATTCTGGTTCAGAACCCGCTATTTTTTTAGAAACAGCTCATCCTATTAAATTTTTAGATCATATGCCTCTTTTTTTGAAAAAAAAAATTGTTCCAAATCAGGAACTTGAAGTCTTTTTGAAAGAAAAAAGAAAAATAAAAACAACATCTTTACCCAATGATTTTAATATTTTTAAAAGTTGGTTATTAGAAAGAAAATGAGATGAATTTTTTTAAATAGCTACATCTCCCTTAATATGAGGAAAAGGATTATAGTTTTTTAACTCAAAGTCTTCAAAACAAAATTGAAAAATATTTTTCACAGAAGGATTGAGAATCATTTTAGGAAGTGGTCTTGGAGTTCTTTGCATTTGAAGTTTAACTTGTTGAATATGATTGTTATAGATATGAGCATCTCCTATAGTATGAATGAGTTCTTTTTCTTTTAAATTCAAAACTTTAGCTAACATAATGAGTAACAAAGCATAAGATGCTATATTAAATGGTAATCCAATAAAAATATCTGCACTTCTTTGATATAAAAGTAACGATAATTTTTTTTGATGTACGTAAAATTGGAATAACAAATGACAAGGAGGTAATGCCATATTTTGAATCATCCCTACATTCCAAGAAGAAACAATTAAACGTCTAGAATTAGGATTAAACTTTATTTCTTTTATGATATTAACGATTTGATCGATGAAATGTCCATCATAGGTAGGCCATTTTCTCCATTGAAATCCATATATAGGACCTAGTTCTCCATTATTATCCGCCCACTTATTCCAAATATTAACTTGATGGTTTATTAAAAATTGAATGTTTGTTTCTCCTTTTAAAAACCATAATAGTTCATAAATAATAGATCGTATGTTTAATTTTTTAGTGGTTAAAATAGGAAATCCTTCTTCTAAATCAAATCTCATTTGATATCCAAATAGGCTTATTGTTCCTACGCCAGTACGATCTTTTCTTTTGATTCCCTTTTTTAATACGTTTTTTAATAAATTTAAATATTGTTTCATGATCTTAATCAAGATGTATTTATGTTTTAATTTTAAAAGTATTTTTGCATAATAAAAAATTCAACTATGAATCAAAAGGTACTCTTCTTCTCTACAAGAAGCGGTTTAAAATTATCAAAAAATATAGCTTATTATTATGGAAATTTTCTTGGTAAAGTACGATTTTTAGAATTTAGTGATGGAGAATATACTCCTTGTTTTGAACAATCTGTTCGTGGATCTCAAGTATTTTTGATTGGTTCTACTTTTCCTCCAGTAGATAATTTGATGGAATTATTATTAATGTGTGATGCAGCTTGCAGAGCTTCAGCTTATAACATAACACTTGTAATTCCGTATTTTGGATGGGCTAGACAAGATCATAAAGATAAACCTAGAACTCCTATTGCCGCGAAACTAATAGCGAATCTTATAGTCGCTTCAGGAGCTACTAGAGTCATGACCATGGATTTACATGCAGATCAAATTCAAGGATTTTTTGATATTCCTGTAGATCATTTATATGCATCTAGAATATTTATTAATTATATTAAGAAATTAAACCTAGATCAATTAACCATTGCTTCTCCAGATATGGGAGGGGCTAAAAGAGCCAGAAGTTATGCAGGTTATTTAGGAACAGATGTAGTCATCTGTTATAAAGAAAGAAAAAAAGCAAATGAAATAGAATTCATGAATTTGATAGGAAATGTAAGAAATAAAAATATTATACTTATAGATGACATGGTAGATACAGCTGGAACTTTAACAGAAGCTGCTAATTTAATCAAAAAACAAGGAGCTAAAAGTGTACGTGCTATAGCTACTCATCCAGTTCTATCAGGAAATTCTTATGAAAAAATCCATCAATCCGCAATTGAAGAATTGGTGGTGACAGATACGATTCCTATAAATCAAATGAAACAAAATGATAAAATTCAAGTTTTATCTTGTGCTCCACTTTTTGCGGAAGTGATGCAATCAGTACATAAAGACGAGTCCATTAGTAATAAATTTATAATATGAAATATGTAAATATATACGGAAATAAAAGAAACATTGGAAAAAAAGCAGTTCGTTTCATTCGAATTTCTGGAAAAATTCCATGTATTTTGTATGGAAAAAATATAAATATTCCGTTTTCTATTCCATTAGAAAGTTTAAAGAAAATAGTATATACTACAGAAATATATGGTGTTACTCTTAAAATAGAGGGATATGATCAAAGTATCAATGCCATTCAAAAGGAAATACAATTTGATCCGGTTAATAATAAAATATTACATGTAGATTTTTACAAAATTGATCAATCTAAACCTATTATATTAGAAGTTCCTGTAAGAACTGTTGGTAGACCTATTGGAGTTGAAAAAGGTGGAGAATATTATTCTTTTATTAGAAAATTAAAAGTAAAAGCAATTCCGTATAATATGCCAGAATCCATTGAACTCAATATTCATTCTTTAGACATAGGAGATAGAATCATAGCCGAAGATTTATATAATGATCAATATACGATTTTACATCCTTCTCATACTCTGATCGCACGGGTAAAAAGTTCCCGTACAATTATTAAAGGTTCTCAAGAAGAAGAAAATCAAGAAGAAAAAGAAAATAAAAAATAAAATGAATAATGTGTATAGATTTTTATTTTATGAAAATAGCTTTAAAAGAGGCTTTTATTGCTTTTTATAAAAATGAAATTCCTATAGGTGCTGCAATTACATATAAAAATATAGTTATAGCAAAAGCTCATAATTTAACTGAAACTTTATGTGATATTACCGCACATGCAGAAATGTTAGTGCTAAACTTAGCCTCTAATTATTTAAAAAATAAATATATCAAAAAATGTACTTTATATGTGACCCTAGAACCATGTGTCATGTGTGCAGGAGCTCTATTTTGGTCTCAAATAGGACGAGTTGTTTGTGGGGCTTCTAATCCCTCAAAAAGAGGATTCATATATTCTGGAACTAAATTACATCCCCAAACAAAATTTGTATCTGGAATTATGAAAAATCAATGTCAAGCTCTGATACAAAAATTTTTTTTTTATAAAAGAATCCATAAAAAGAAAAAAAAGTTTATATAAGTATTTTTTTCTTTTTATTTTTACTGATTCTCATTTTAAAAAAAATTGGTAAAGTTGTCATTAATACAATTAATAAAATAATCCATTCAAGATGATTTTTTAATTCCGGAAAATTTTTATCTAAATAATGTCCAGATAACATGATAGAAAAAGTCCAAGCAAACGCTCCAATAATATTATATATCATAAACTTTTTGAAATCTACACGAATTGCTCCTGCTACAATAGGAGCAAAAGATCGAAAAATGGGAAGAAAACGACTCATAATAAGAGCCGTTGTTTTATATTTATTATAAAACAATTTTGCTAAAATTAAATGTTTTCTCTTAAAAAAAAAGGAGTCTTTTCTGTGATATAACAGTTTTCCGGATTTATACCCTAGCCAATATCCTTGCATATTTCCAAGAATAGCCACACATGATACGATTAAAATGATTACAAAAAAAGGTACATTATAAAAATTTTTGCATAAATCTTCTCCAAAAATTCCGGCAGTAAATAATAAAGAATCTCCAGGTAAAAAAAAACCGATAAAAAATCCTGTTTCCGCAAATACAATAGCTAAAAGAATGAATAAAGCTGTATTTCCGAAATATAAAAATATCCATCTAGGATTAAACAAATGTTGAAAAACATCCCAAAAATCTGACATTTTACAAATATGATAATGAAAGTCAAAGTTAAAAATTTCCATTTTTTATAAAAATTAAAAAATAAAAATATTTATTTTCATATTTTCAGTATGAAAAAAATCAGTATGAAAAAAATCAGTATGAAAAAAAACTAATATATTTTTTATGGAGTATTTATTTAAATTTATTAATCTTTTAGGATGGATTCCTAATATATTTTTCTTTACAATAGGTTGGTTTTTTGTCATTTTTTGGTTGTGTAAAATATTTTATTTCATTAATTAATGAAAAATTGGTTAATTTTGTTTGTTAAACGAGGCTAAATTCATGAAAATGAAAAAAAGGGAAAGACTCATATACTTTAATGAAGAAGCTTATGATATGCTCAAAAATTACTTACTTCATCAAGTTGATTCCATTCAAAATATATTTATTCTCGTAGATGAAAAAACCTACAGACACTGTCTTCCCATTCTTTTTCATTACATAGATTTTTTAGAAAAATCTAATATTATTGAAATCAAATCAGGAGAAAAAGAAAAAAATATTTATACGTGTATTCAAATATGCAAACATTTAGAAAAATTTAAAGCAACTAGAAAAAGTTTAATCCTAAATTTAGGAGGAGGAGTAATAACAGATATTGGAGGATTTGTAGCTACTATATTTAAACGAGGCATTCGTTTTGTTAATATTCCTACAACTTTATTAGGAATGGTTGATGCTTCTATAGGATATAAAACAGGAGTAAATTTAGATTCTATAAAAAATGAAATAGGATCTTTTTCGGTTCCAGAATTTTTAATCATAGATACTCATTTTTTAAAAACACTTCCAAATTCAGAAATTTTTTCTGGAATGGCAGAAATGTTCAAACATGGTTTGATAGCCGATAAAAGTTTTTGGAAACAAATGAATCAAATACAAAAAAATATCATTCATAAACATGAATGGGGAGAGTTAATTCATAAATCTATATTAATTAAACAAAAAATTGTAGATCAAGATCCTAAAGAAAAAGGATTAAGAAAAATTCTTAATTTTGGACACACTATTGGACATGCTTTAGAGAGCTATTTTATGAATATAAATAAAAAAATTCTGCATGGAATTGCTATAACTATGGGTATGATTTATGAATCATGGATTTCTTGCAAAATTAATGGGTTATCCATATCTGATTATAAAGAAATCAAATCTACACTTTCTGCATTATATCCAATACAAAATAAAATTTCTGATTTTGAAATTCAAAAATTATTTCTGATTATGGAACATGATAAAAAAAATGAAAAAAATCAAATTCAATTTTCTTTATTAAAAAAAATAGGAAAATGTTCATACAATTGTCAAGTTCCATATTCCTTGATTAAGGAAAGTTTTTTGATCTAAATATTTTTATTTATTAATTTATTACATTAATCTTTTCAAAAAAATGAATGAAAGTGAAGGAGAAAAATTGATTTCTATTAATATTGAAGATGAAATGAAATCATCTTACATAGATTATTCTATGTCTGTGATTGTATCCAGAGCTCTTCCAGATGTTAGAGATGGGTTAAAACCTGTGCATAGAAGAGTTCTTTATGGAATGTATCAATTAGGAATTATTTCCAAGAGTTCTTATAAAAAATCTGCTCGTATTGTTGGAGAAGTATTGGGAAAATATCATCCTCATGGAGACATTTCTGTTTATGATACTATGGTTCGTATGACTCAAAAATGGACATTACGTTATCCATTAATAGATGGACAGGGAAATTTTGGATCATTGGATGCAGATCCTCCGGCAGCTATGCGTTATACAGAAGTAAAAATGAAAAAAATTTCTGAAGAAATGTTGTTGGATCTAAAAAAAGAGACCGTAGATATGCAATTAAATTTCGATGATTCTTTGGAGGAACCAACGGTTTTACCTACCAGAATTCCCAATCTTCTAATTAATGGATCTTCTGGAATTGCAGTTGGAATGGCAACCAATATTCCTCCTCACAATTTAACAGAAACTATAAATGCTATTTGTGCCTATATAGATCATAATGATATTTCTATAGAACAGATCATGAAATATATAAAAGGGCCTGATTTTCCTACAGGTGGAATTATTTACGGATATGACGGAGTTAAAAATTCTTTTTACACCGGTAAAGGACGTATTGTTTTACGTGCAAAAGTCCATTTTGAAGATCTTCATGGAAGACCATGTATAATTGTAGATGAAATTCCTTATCAAGTGAATAAAGCGGATATGATTGCTAGAACTGTGGAATTGATGAAAGAAGGAAAAATGGAAGGAATTTATCAAATTCGTGATGAGTCGGATAGAAATGGATTACGTATTGTTTACATTTTGAAACAAAATACAAATTCTAATATATTATTGAATCAATTGTTTCAATATACTTCTTTACAAACTTATTTTAATGTCAATAATATAGCATTAGTTAATGGAAAACCTGTTCAATTAAATATAAAAAGTATTATTCAACATTTTGTTGATCATAGACATAATGTTATTATTCGACGTACAAAATACGAACACAAAAAGTGTCAAAATCGTATTCATATTTTATTAGGTTTTTTGAAAATATTAGATCATTTAGATATCATGATTCAATTAATTCAAAAGTCTCATCATCGTTCTGATGCTTGTAATAAACTGATTCAAAAATTTCACATATCAAAACATCAATCTCAATCTATTTTAGATATGAAATTACAAAGTCTTACTTCTTTGGAAGTCAAAAAACTTAGAAAAGAATATGACGAACTTGTTCAAAAAATAGAGTTTTTTAGAAATGTTTTAAAAGAGCATTCTATAAGAACAAAAATTATTAAAAAAGAACTTTTAGAGATTCAAAAGAAGTACAAAGACAAACGTCGTACACAAATCGATTATTCCGGATATAAGGTAAATATAGAAGATCTAATTGAGAACGAACAGGTCGTTCTTACTATTTCCCATGCTGGGTACATTAAGAGAACATCTTTATCAGAATATAAACGTCAAGGAAGGGGTGGAGTAGGAAATAGAGGAGCCATTGCTAGAGAATCAGATTTCTTTAAACATTTACTTGTAGCAAGAAATCATCAATATCTACTTTTTTTTACAGAAAAAGGAAAATGTTTTTGGCTCAAAGTATATGAAATTCCAGAAGGATCTAAAATTTCTAAAGGTAGAGCGATACAAAACATTATTCGTCTTCAAACAGATGATAAAGTCAATGCTTATATATTAACAGGAGATCTTTCTAACAAAAAATATGTAAAAGATTATTATGTCATGATGATTACGAAAAAAGGTATTATAAAAAAAACACCTTTAGAAAATTATTCTCGTCCTAGAAAAGATGGGATTAATGCTATTGTGATTCGTAAAGGAGATTCTTTGGTGGAAGCTATTCTAACTAAGGGAGATAGCCATGTTTTTGTTGCTGTAAAAAGTGGAAGGATTATTCGTTTTTCAGAAAAAAAAATTCGTTCAACTGGAAGAGCTTCTTCGGGAGTGATAGGAATAAATATAAAAAATAAAGATATGGTCATTGGAATGATCTGTGTGGAAGGAAAAGAAAAAGGACATTTGTTAGTTGTTTCTGAAAAAGGGTTTGGAAAAAGATCCAGTATTAAAGATTATCGGATCACTAATCGTGGTGGAAAAGGAATTAAAACAATAAATATTACTCAAAAAACAGGAAGTTTAATTTCCATAAAATATGTCACGGATCGAGATGATTTGATGATTATTAAAAAGTCAGGAATTATGATACGTATACCTATATCGGATATAAGAGTGATGGGAAGAACGACTCAAGGAGTTCGATTAATTCATTTGAAAGAAAACGATGCTATAGCTGATGTGGCAAAAGTTTACAAACCTATTGTGGTATTTCATTGAAATCTCGCAATATATTAATACATTCCGATACATAAAAATCTAAAGAAAGATTTTTTTTCCATTCTTTTTGTTTTTCTGATTCTTTTGATAGAATTTTATAATAGACAGGAAAGGTTTTTGTCCCAAATGTATTCAAATTGTTTCTTAATTTTTTTAAATTCTCATTTCTTTTTTTTATTTTTAAATTTTCATAATAAAATTCTTTCCAATTTAAGGAAAATTGTTTTTTATTATAAGATTTGTTTTCTAATGATTGCATAGTTTTGAAAATAGTGATAAAATCCTTATTTCCTTTTAAACGTTTTATGCTTTTATGTTTAATATTTTCTATATATAAATTTTTATAATAATAACGAAGAGAAGGAATAGGATTCGTACAATCCCATTTCATGGGATTGGTTTGATTTTTTTCCATAAATTTTAAAAATGTATTTTTTGTATTTTTCCTTGGAAGAACTATATCTGGGGTCACTCCCTTTAATTGAGTAGAACTTCCATTCACACGATAAAATTTATTAATGGTAAATTTTAAGGTTCCTAACTCTTCATTAAAATGTAAAAAACGATTTAATGGATAAATAGTTTGTATAGTCCCCTTTCCATATGTTTGATCGCTTCCCACTCCAACAATAATTCCTCTTTTATAATCTTTGATAGCAGCAGCGAGGATTTCAGAAGCAGAGGCAGAAAATTCATTTACAAGAATAACAAGGGGACCTGTCCATAAAACCTTATTTTCATGACTTTTAAGTATATTTTTCTTTTTGTGAGGTTTTCCTATTTGTAAAATAGGAACTTTTCCTAAAAAGAAACCAGAAATTTCTATCACGGCATCTAAAGATCCTCCTCCGTTATTTCTAATATCTATCAGAATTCCTTTTATATTTTCTTTTTTTAGTTCTTGAATGATTTTTTTCATATCTTGAGCTGCATTTCTACCATTTTTATTTTCAGGATTAAAATAAAATTCTGGTAAACAAATCAATCCATATTTATCTTTATTTTTATCCAAAATTATAACACTTTTTGCAAAAATTTCTTTCGTTTCAATTCTATCTCTAGTGAGAATTACTTCTTCTATAGATCCATTTTTTTTCTGAATAGTTAATTTCACTTTACTTCCTTTTTTTCCCCTTATTAAACGAATCGAATTTTCTAATAACATTCCTACAATATTTTTTGATTCTGAGTTTACGTTTTTTGCTACTCGTATAATTCTATCTCCTATTTCTATTTTTTTATTTTTCCACGCAGGTCCACCAATAATAAGTTTAACAACAGTGGGAAATCCTTTATCATCTTGTAATTCCACCCCAATTCCTTCTGTTTGTCCAGATATGTTTAAATCGAAAATTTCTTTTTCTTTAGGAGAAAAATAATTTGTATGAGGATCATATTGAGAAGTTATAACATTAACATATCTGGAAAACCAGTCGGATTCTTTTTTTATTTTTATTTTCCTAAAATATTCCTGAATATATTCTTCTACTTTTTTTCTGGACCTTTTTTCTTCGTTGAAAAATGCATTTTTCAAAAATTTTTTTTCTTTTGTAGAAGTGATTGTTTCTAATAAAGTCATATATTTTAAGTATTTTCTCCATCTTTCAATCCATTCTTTTTGATTTTTTGGATAAGAGAATTTTTGTTCTTCAAGTATGTATATTTCTTTTTGATTAAAATCAAAAGATTTTTTTAATATTTGAAAACATATAAATTCTGCTTCTTTTACTCTTCGAAAAAAACGTTTCATAATAATATTAAAGAAAGTAGGATCTCCATGAATCCAAAATTCGTCTATTTTTTCTCTATATAAAGAAAGATCTTCTAAATCTTGTTGTAGAAAAAAACGTTTTTGATTATCTAATTTTTCAAAAAATTTATCATATACTTTTTGTGAAAAATTATTATTTATAGAAATAGGAGTAGGATGTAAAAAGTAAAGTGTTTTATATATTGATTTAAGGATTATACGATGTTTCTCTTGTTCTCCTAATGGAGAACAAAAACTTAATGAAAAAATGAAAAAGAAACCAATGATTATATATTTAATATCATTCAGTTTTTTTATTTTAAAATTCACAATAATGTTTTGATTGAAAAATATTAGTAAAATTATACATAAATAGTTTTTTATATAATATAAAATGAATAAAAAACCAATTATTTTAGTTACAAATGATGATGGAATCGTCGCTCCAGGTATTAGAGCCCTTGTCCATTCTATGAATCTTTTAGGAGATGTATATGTAGTAGCTCCAAATAAACCCCAATCTGGAGTAGGACATGCAATAACAATGAATACAATTTTATATTGTGATTCGGTAAAAATAGATAATGGAATTCAAAAAGAATGGGAATGTTCTGGAACTCCGGTAGATTGTGTTAAATTAGCAATCAGTGATATTCTTCCAAGAAAACCTGATATTTGTGTATCAGGAATTAATCATGGATCCAATTCTTCTATAAATATTATGTATTCTGGTACGGTTTCTGCTATTATTGAAGCAAGTATAGAGGGAATTCCATCTGTAGGATTTTCTCTCTTGGATTTTGATTGGAATGCTGATTTTGAACCATCTAAAAAATATGTATGTCAGATTGTCAAAAAAATTCTTTACAATCCTATTCCAGAAAAAATAATCACTTTGAATGTAAATATTCCTAAATTAAAAAAAGAACAAATCAAAGGAATTAAAATATGTAGACAAGCAGACTCTAAATGGAAGGAAAGTTTTGATAAACGTTATAATCCTAAAGGAAAAACTTATTATTGGTTAGTAGGAGAGTTTTTGAATTTAGATGAAAAAGTTGATACAGATGAATGGGCGTTAAAGAATGGATATATATCTATTGTTCCTATTCAATCTGATTTAACCAATTATACTATATTAAACCTTTTAAAATCTTGGAACTTTTTTGTACTATTTGTTTTTTTTTTTTTTTGGATACATAGTTTAGTTAATTCTGAATTGAAATGTTAAAAATCTATATATAGTGTCATATTTTTTAGAAAGATCTTTAAATCCTAAAACAATTCAAGATTTTGTTGGACAACATCATATATTGGAAAATTTGAAAATTTTTATTCAGGCTGCTAAAAAAAGAAAAGAAGCCCTAGATCATATTTTATTTCATGGACCTCCAGGATTGGGAAAAACAACATTGGCACATATTGTGGCTAATGAATTACGTGTGGATCTCACTGTTACTTCAGGATCTGTTTTAGATAAGCCAGGAGATCTAGCCGGATTATTGATTCACTTAAAAATAAATGATGTAATTTTTATTGATGAAATTCATCGTCTTTCTCCAATAGTTGAAGAATATTTATATTCAGCTATGGAAAATTATAAAATAGACATTATCATAGATTCTGGATCTAATGCTCGATCAGTACAAATAGATTTATCCCCTTTTACTTTAATAGGATCTACTACGAGATCAGGCTTACTTACAGATCCTATGCGTTCTAGATTTGGTATTAATTTTCGTCTTAGTTATTATGAAAAAGAATTATTAAACAATATTGTAAATCGTAGTGCAAAATTACTAAATATTCCAATAACGAAAGAAGCATCTCATGAAATTTCTAACAGAAGTCGTGGAACTCCACGTATAGCTAATGCCTTATTACGTAGAATCCGTGATTTTGCGCAAATTAAAGGAAATGGAATCATTGATCTTCACATATGCAATTTAGGTTTACAATCTTTGAATGTTGATCAACATGGATTAGATGAAATGGATAATAGAATTTTGTCATATATCATAGATCATTTTAAAGGAGGACCTGTGGGAATCAATACCATAGCAACAGCTGTTAGTGAAAATTCGGACACCATAGAAGAAGTTTATGAACCTTTTCTGATTCAGGAAGGATATTTAATTAGAACTCCTAGGGGAAGAAAGGCTACAAAATTAGCTTACAAACATATAAAACGAAATTTTAAAAAGTAAACTAAAATGTTTTTTTATTATTATGTTTATATGTTTATAAAAATTAACTTTGTTGAAAGAATCAAGATTAAAATGTAAATTATGCCTTCAAATGTTATTGTTGGTCTCCAATGGGGTGACGAGGGAAAAGGAAAAATTACAGATTTATTTGCTAAAAATTCAGATTATGTAGTCCGTTATCAAGGAGGAAATAATTCAGGTCATTCTATTCATATTAGAAATCGTCATTTTGTCCTTCATTTAATTCCTTCTGGAGTGATTTATCCTGAAGTAAAATGTATTATTGGGCCTGGAGTAGTAATTGATCCTAAATCTTTGATACAAGAAATACAGAATTTAGAATTAATGGGAATCGATACCTCTCAAGTTTTTTTAGCAAAAAGAGCACATATAACGATGCCTTATCATCGTTTGTTAGACCGATATCAAGAAGAAGCTTTAGGAGATAAATCAATTGGAACAACCCATCGAGGAATAGGACCCACTTATGAAGATAAAATCGCAAGAATAGGAATTCGTGCTTTGGATTTATTGAATTTAAAAGTTTTTTATCAAAAATTAAAATATAACATTGATCTTAAAAATCAAATTTTTACAAGAATTTTCAAAAAAAAACCTCTTTCTTTTCAGACAATTTATGAAGAATATATAGAATATGCCAAAATTTTATCTAATCGGTTTTTAGATTCCGTTTATGAGATTCATGATGCTTTTCGTAACAAAAAAAAGATTCTGTTTGAAGGAGCTCAAGCTATGTTATTAGATATCAATTATGGAACATATCCATATGTTACCACTTCTTCTACTTCTACAGGAGGCGTTTGTACAGGATCTGGAATTCCTCCCCACTTTTTAAAAAATTTTATAGGAATAACAAAAGCATATTGTACTCGTGTGGGTTTTGGCCCTTTTCCTTCAGAAATAAAAAATGAAATTGGAGAGGTGATCCGTCAAAAAGGGAATGAATATGGAGCAACAACAAAACGTCCAAGACGATGCGGATGGTTGGATCTAATAGCTCTTAAATATTCTTGTATGATTAATGGAATTAATTATTTAGTTATTACTAAATTAGATGTTTTAAGTGAATTGGAAATCATTAAAATATGTATAAAATATAAATGTAATGAAAAAATTATTCAATATTTTCCAGCAAATCTAAAACAAAATATAAAAGGAATCTATATAGATTTACCTGGATGGAAACAAGACATCTCTCATATTCATGAATACAAGAATTTACCAAAAAATTGTAAAAAATATATTAGTTTTATTGAAAATTATCTAAATTTAGAAATTCTATTGATTTCTGTAGGATCTGAAAGAAATCAAAACATCATTAAAAATAAGTCTTTATTTTTTTAAATTCTTACTTAGAAAATATTTTTTGTCGTGGAAAAATATAAAAATCCTTTAGTAGAACGATACAGTAGCCAAGAAATGTTATATAATTTTTCTCCAAAAAAAAAGTTTTTGACTTGGAGAAAATTATGGTTGTATTTAGCAGAAATTCAAAAAGAATTAGGATTAAACATTAGCGAAGAGCAAATTTTTGATTTAAAAAATAATTTACATGACATTGACTGGAATAGAGTTTCTTTTTATGAAAAAAAATTTAGACATGATGTCATGGCACATCTATATGCTTTTGGAGAAAAAGCAACTATAGCTAGACCTATTATTCATTTGGGTGCTACAAGTGCGTTTTTAGGAGACAATACGGATATTATTTTAATTCGTGATGGATTGGAAATTTTATTAAAAAAATTAATTAATGTAATTTTTCGCCTTAGAAATTTTACTCTAGAATATCATAATATTCCTACTTTAGCTTTTACTCACTATCAACCCGCTCAACTAACCACTGTAGGAAAACGTTCTGCTTTATGGTTACAAAGCCTTCTTTTAGATTTAGAAGAATTAGAATTTAGATTGAAAAATATTCGTTTTAGAGGAGTAAAAGGAACTGTAGGTTCAGCAGATAGTTTTAAAGAATTATTTAATGGAGATTTACAAAAATTAAAAGATTTAGAAAAAAAATTATCTAATAAATTCAAATTTAAAAATGTATTTCCTATAACAGGACAAACTTACGATAGAAAAGTCGATGCTCAGATATTAAATTTGTTATCCAATATCTCTCAATCTTCTCATAAATTTAGTAACGATTTACGTTTATTACAAAATTTAAAAGAAATGGAAGAACCTTTTGAAAAAGAACAAATTGGATCTAGTGCTATGGCTTATAAACGGAATCCGATACGGAGTGAACGTATGGCCGCTTTAGCTAAATATGTTATTTCTTTATCTAATAGTTCAGCTTTAGTTGCAGCAACTCAATGGCTGGAACGTACTTTAGACGATTCTGCAAACAGAAGATTGGTTATAGGACAATCATTCTTAGCTGTAGATTCTATTTTAATGATTTGGAATAACATATTAGAAAATCTTGTCGTATATCCCAAGATGATTGATAAACATATAAAAGAAGAACTTCCTTTTTTAGTTACTGAATATATTATTATAGAATGTGTAAAAAAAGGAGCAGACAGACAGGATATCCATGAAAGAATACGAATTCATTCTATGGAAGCAAATGATAAAATTAAACTAGAAGGAATAGAAAATGATTTTATTCAACGTATTTTACATGATAAAAAAATACCAATTCATGAAAAAAAAATAAATCAAATTTTAAATCCTAAAAAATTAACAGGTTTTTCTTCAGATCAAACTTTAGAATTTCTTGATACAAAAGTTAATCCCATATTAAATCGTTTTCATCATTTAATTGATTTTGATCTATCTAACATAATAGACAGACAAATTTAAATACATGGATAAATAAATATAATGAATTTCAGAATTTATATACAAAAAAAAATTCCTTTTGATATTGATTCTAGAAAATTACACAATGAATTAAAGAATATGAATATTTCATTGTATAATAATATCATTATTTATTATATATATGATATATATAATATCAATGAAAAACTTTTTTTAGAAAGTTTATCAAAGGTTTTTGTAGATCCTGTAACAGATATTTTTCATAAAAAAATACATTTAAACACTTCTTCATATCTAATAGAAGATTTCCCAGAAAAATATGATGATAGAGCTCATGCAGCTATGCAATGTATCAAAGTTATCGATCCAAAATCGAACACTGTTTCTGTAAAAACTGGACGATTAATCGAATTCATTGGAATAAAAAAAAAACAGGATTTTTACAAAATTAAAAAATATTATATCAAGTCATATTTGAATGCAGAAAACAAAAAAAATGACACAAAAATTATAGATAATTTCATTAATTTTTCTGTTGAAAAAATAAAAAGTATTCATAATAAGTGGAATCTTTCTATGGACGTTAATGATTTATTCTTTATACAAAAATATTTTTTATATAAAGAAAAGCGAAATCCAACACAAGAAGAATTACGTATATTCGATGTTTATTGGTCTGATCACTGTCGTCATACAACATTTTTTACCACACTAAAAGATATATCTTTTGGTGGATCATTAAAAAAAACATATCAAAGTGTTTTTATTAAATATTTAAAAGATAGAGATTTAATAGGAAGATCAAAATATCCTATAAATCTTATGGATTTATCCAATCTTCCTGCTAAAATTCTTTATAAAAAGGGGAAATTAACGAATAATTATGTTTCATCAAATGATGAACATAATGCGTGTATGATAATGGTTAATGTAGATTTTAAAGAAAATAAAAAAAAAGAAAAATGGTATTTATTATTTAAAAATGAAACTCATAACCATCCTACTGAAATCGATCCTTTTATAGGAGCTTCTACTTGTGTAGGGGGGGCTATTCGTGATCCTTTATCGGGAAGAGCTTTTGTTTATCAAGGAATCAGGTTAAGTGGAGCGGCTGATCCTACCATTTCTAAAACTATTGATGGAAAATTACCACAACATCAAATTTGTCTCGAATCAGCTCGTGGTTATAGTTCTTATGGAAATCAAGTAGGATTAGCCACTACTCATGTACACGAAATTTATCATGAAGGATATAGAGCGAAAAGAATGGAAATAGGCATGGTTGTTGGTGCGGTCCCTGTTGATTTTGTAAAACAAGATAAACCAAAAAAAGGGGATATCATTTTGTTAATTGGTGGTATGACGGGAAAAGAAGGAATTGGAGGAGCAACAGATTCTTCTAAAAAACAGGATTCTGATTTCAGAAATTCTGTACAACAAAAAGGAGATCCAATAATGGAAAGAAAAATTCAAAGATTTTTTAGAAAAAAAAAAGTTGTTTCTTTGATTAAAAAATCCAATGATTTTGGAGCAGGAGGAGCTTCTGTAGCTATCAGTGAATTAAGTGATAGTTTAGTGCTTTATTTAGACAAAATTCCAGTAAAAAAAAATGGAAAAAATATAGAACCCATAGAAATTGCACTTTCAGAATCTCAAGAAAGAATGGCCGTCATATTAGATCCCAGAGATGTAGAAAAATTTATTCATTTTTCTCTTGAAGAAAATATCATGTCTGTACCTATTGGTAAAATTACTGACAATAAACGTATCATTTTTTATTATAAAAAAAAAGAAATTTTTAATGTAGAAAGTTCTTTTTTGAACACAAAAGGATCTCATAAAGAAAAATCGGTTTTTGTAAATTCTCCTATTTCAATTTCTCCTTTTAATAAATCAAAAAAAATTACTTTCAGTAAAAAAACATTCTTAAATATTCTTTCTGAATTAAATATAGCTTCTCAAAAAAGTTTAGTGGAAATGTTTGATAGTACAGTAGGTTCTACTACAGTTTTAATGCCTTTTGGAGGGAAATATCAAATGACTCCATCTGAAGGAAGTGTTCAAAAAATTCCTGTTTTTAGAGGAAATACAAATACAGTGAGTTTAGTTTCTTGGGGTTTTCATCCTGAAGTTTCTGTTTGGAGTCCTTTTCATGGAGGAGCTTATGCAATTGTAGAATGTATTTCTAAAATAGTTTCTATGGGAGGAAATTACAGAAATACTTATTTTAGTTTTCAAGAATACTATCAGAAATTAGGAGATGACCCAAAAAATTGGGGAAAACCTTTTTCTGCTTTATTAGGAGCTTATCACGCTCAAATGTCGTTTGAATTAGCTTCTATAGGAGGAAAAGATTCTATGTCTGGGACATATAAAAAATTGCATGTTCCACCAACATTTATCGCTTTTGGTGTAGCTACAGGTTTATGTTATAATATTATATCTCCTGAATTTAAAAAAGTAGGAAATAAAATTTATTTGTATTATCACCATCCATTAAAAAATGAAATGCCAGATTATGACTCCATCAAAAAAGCCTATGACCAGATTTATGAAGGAATTTGTTCCGGAAAAATTGTTTCAGTCAAAACAATAAAAGATGGAGGTATTTCCGTTGCTATTGCCAAAATGTCTTTTGGTAATCGTTTAGGAGCAGTCATTGATTATAAAGATCATTTGCTTGAAACAAATATAGGTTCCTTAATTATAGAATCTTCCTCTTCTATTTCAAATAATAATTTTATTCCAATAGGAGAAGTTATTTCTCACAAATATTTAAATTTTAATGGAATATCTATTGATATAGATGAATCTATGAAAAATTGGTTAAAAACTTTTTCTCCTATTTTTTCTTATAACGAATCTAACGAAAATGAAGAAAAAATAGGAGAAATAAAAATAAAAAAATCTAATCCTATCATATGGAAATGTAAAAAATTGAAAAAAAAAGAAAAACCTCGTGTATTTATTCCTATATTTCCGGGTACAAATAGTGAATATGAATCTATTCGTGCATTTGAAAAAGAGGGATCCATAGTAAATACTTTAATCTTTAAAAATAGAAATGATAAAGATATTATGGAATCCATATTTTATTTTAAAAAACATATAGAATCTGCACAAATATTTATGATATGTGGAGGATTTAGTGCGGGAGATGAACCAGATGGATCTGCTAAATTTATTGTATCCATATTACATAACCCATATATTCGAGAAGCTGTTCAATCTTTTCTTGATCAAGATGGATTGATTTTAGGAATTTGTAATGGTTTTCAAGGGTTGATCAAATCTGGATTGTTACCTTATGGTAAAATTTGTTTGAGAAATCATAACTCTCCTACACTGACCTATAATAAAATAGAAAAACATATATCCCAATGTGTTCATATTAGAGTGATTTCTGATCACTCTCCCTGGTTAAATGGAATGAAAAATAAAATATATACTCTTCCCATTTCTCATAGTGAAGGAAGATTTTATGCCAACAAAGAAACAATAAATACTTTATTGAATAAAAACCAAATAGCCACACAATATGTAGATTTAGAAGGAAACCCTAGTTTAGATAGATTATATAATCCCAATGGATCTGTTGGTGCCATTGAGGGTTTATTAAGTGAAAATGGTAAAATATATGGAAGAATGACTCATCCAGAACGTTATGATTATGGATTATTAAAAAATATTCCTAATATTCATAAGCATTCTATTTTTAAAAATGCAGTACAATATTTTTTATAATAAAAATTTCAATAAATTATGAAAGTGGCTATATTTTTTGGAAGTATTTCTGATCAATCAATTATGAAAATAACAGAAAAAGTACTCCATCAATTTAACATAAGTTATAAATCTTATGTGATTTCCGCACACCGATTACCAGATATTTTATCAAACACTATAAAAAAAATAGAATCTGAAGGAACAGATGTAATTATTGCAGGAGCTGGATTATCCGCTCATTTACCTGGTTTTATTTCCTCTAAAACGATCCTACCTGTTATAGGGGTTCCAATTCATTGCCATAATAATTATGGATCCTTAGGAGGGATCGATGCCCTTCTTTCTATGGTACAAATGCCAAAAGATGTCCCCGTTGCTACAGTAGGAATAAATAATTCTTATAATGCAGCTTTGTTTGCCATTTATATTTTAGCTACAAAATATCAAAATATAAAAAAATTATTGCTAGAATTCAAAATGAAAAAAAAGGAAAAATTGATAACTGAAATCAAGCAACATTTATTATCATGATCGGCATCATTAAAAAAAATCTTTTATCAGAAGGAAAAACAAAAAAAATATATACAACTAATAATCCATTTGAAGTATTAATTCATCATAAAGATAATATTACGGCTTTGAATGGATTAAAAAAAAATTTTTTACAAGATAAAGGAATCTTAAACAATGAAATAACTACATTAATTTTTAAATTTTTAATTTCTTGTGAAATTAAAACTCATTTTATACGAAAAGTAAACAACAGAGAGCAATTATGTCATAAAGTAGATCCAATTCCTTTAGAATTTGTTGTTCGTAATATTACTTCGGGAAGTATATCTAAACGTTTGGGAATCAAAGAAGGAATTTTTATATCAAATCCTATTTTTGAAATTTTTTATAAAAATGATCAATTAAAAGATCCCTTAATTAATGATCATCATGCAGTATTTCTAAAAATTCTTTCTTATGAAGAATTAAATATCATTTATAGTATGACATCAAAAATCAACTATTTTTTAAAAAAATATTTTTTAGATAAAAATATTCTATTGGTTGATTTTAAAATAGAATTTGGGAAAAATCATAGAAACGAGATAATGCTTTCCGATGAAATTAGTCCAGATACTTGTCGTTTTTGGGATAAAAAAACAATGAAAAAATTAGATAAAGATTTATTTAGAATGGGTTTCAAAGAAAAAGTATTTGACATTTATATGGAGATCTTAAAAAGATTGAATCTAAGTTCATCCATTTAAAATAAATAATGGTCCAAAGATTTTCTTTTTTCAAAAAGATGATATATAAATTATATCCTTATATTCTGAAAAATAATTCTTTTGATAAGTTTCATGATGAATGTGGTATTTTTGGGATTTTTTCTCCTTATAAAGTAGACACCTTTTCTTTAATTCAATTTGGATTATTTGCATTACAACATAGAGGACAAGAAGCTTGTGGTTTTTCTGTTTTACAAGATGGATTTATTATATCACATAAAAGCGAAGGACTTGTTTTAGATTTTTTTAGAAAAATTTCAAATTCTGAATGTTATCATGGAAATGCTGTGATTGGACATACTCGTTATTCTACAGAAGGAGGACAAAGTAAAAAAAATATTCAACCTTTTTTTGGAGAAGATTCCTATGGAAAGAGTATTATATCTATAGTCCATAATGGAAATTTGGTCAATGCTAAAAATATTCGTAAAAAACTGGAGTCCAAAGGAATAAATTTTATATCCGAATATTCAGATTCTGAAGTCATTTTACGTTTAATACAAAAATATTTATCAGAATCTGATAACAGTTTAGAAAAAGCTATTCAAAAAACAACTATTGATATTAAAGGAGCTTATTCTGTGATTGTACTTATGGATAATAAAATGGCTGCATTCAGAGATCCAAATGGAATACGTCCTTTATGTTATGGAATGTTGAATGAATCCACTTATATATTTAGTTCTGAAACTTGTGGAATAGATTCTGTTGGAGGTTTTTACGTTAGAGATTTATTACCAGGAGAAATAATCATTGTAGATCAAAAAAAATCAATTCAATTCTCTCTAATTACAGAAAAAAAAAATACAAAAAAAAGAATATGTTCTTTTGAATATATTTATTTTTCTCGTCCTGATTCTTTAATTGAAAATATAAATGTTTATGAAATTCGTGAAAAAAGTGGAGAAAAACTTTATGAACAACATCCAGTAGAAGCGGATGTTGTTATTGGAGTTCCAGATTCTGGAGTTCCAGCTTCTATTGGGTATTCTAAAGCTTCTGGAATCCCTTTCAAACCAATTTTAGTAAAAAATAAATATATTGGAAGATCTTTTATTATCCCTAAACAGGAAATGCGTGAAAAAATGGTAAACTTAAAATTAAATCCTATATTAGATGAAATAAAAGGAAAACGGATTGTGATTATTGATGATTCTATAGTTCGTGGAACTACTAGTCGGAGATTAGTTTACATATTAAGAAAAGCAGGAGCTAAAGAGATTCATTTTAGAAGTGCCTCTCCTCCTATTATAGGCCCATGTTATTTAGGAGTAAATACTCCTAGTAAAAAAGATCTCATCTCATATAATCATATTGATAAAAAAGATATAGAAAGAATTCTAAATGTAGATAGTTTAGAATTTTTAAGCATGAATAACTTGATAGATATTCTTGGAAGTGTTCATTATTGTTTTGGTTGTTTTACCGGAAATTATCCAGTTCAAAAAAACTAATTTTATATAAAAGTGAAAAAGAGCAACAAGACTATATGCAAAAAAATTAATAAGATTATAGAAAATACTTATAACAATAGAGTAATGAGTACGCTAGATCATTTTTCTAGTTTTTATAAAATATATGAATGTGGATATAAGGAACCTATTTTAGTATCTGGAGTTGATGGAGTAGGAACAAAATTACGTTTAGCAATTGACTGTAAAAAATACAGCGTGATTGGAGAAGATTGTTTTGCGATGTGTGCCAATGATGTTTTATGTCATGGAGCTCGTCCTTTATTTTTTTTAGATTATTTAGCTTGTGGAAAACTAGATTTTACTATTGTAGAAAAAATTTTACAAGGAATAGCTATTTCTTGTAAAAAAACCAACACCTGTTTGATTGGAGGAGAAACTGCAGAAATGTCTGGAATTTATAAAGAATATGATTATGATATAGCTGGATTTTGTGTTGGAATTGTAGAAAAGAATCATATAGTAGATGGAAAAAAATTAATTCAAGAAAAAGATATTTTGATAGGACTTCCTTCATCAGGTGTACATAGTAATGGCTTTTCTATAATTAGAAATATTTTTTCTAAAGAAGATTTTATGAATTCTTTTCAAAAAAAACCGTTTTATGAAACGCTTTTAATTCCAACTAGAATTTATCATTCTCCTATTCATGCTTTATTAAAAGAATTTTTGATACATGGATTAGCTCATATTACTGGAGGAGGAATATCAGATAATCTATCTAGAATTCTTCCAGAAAATTTATCAGCTATAGTGGAAAAAGAAAAAATTCCGATTCAACCTGTTTTCAATTATATTCAAAAGAAAGGAAATCTATCAGAATATAAAATGTGGAGTACTTTTAATATGGGAGTAGGAATGATTATTGTATGTTCTTTTCAAGAGAAAGATTCGATTTTAAATCAACTTCATTTTTTAAGAGAAAAACCCTTTATTTTGGGTCATATTGTAAAAGGAAATAAAAAAGTATTTTTGAAATAAAAATATTTTCATGAAAAAAATAGCGATTTTTGTTTCTGGAAAGGGGACCAATATGCAGCATATTTTTCAAGCAATTAAAAACGGAAAGCTTTCTCATGTAATGGTAAATTTAGTGATTTCTGATAGATGGTGTAAAGCAATTCAATATGCATTAAAAGAAAATGTTTCAGTATTTTCTTTAATAAAAACTAAAAAAAAATTTCTTTCTAAAGAAATAGATAATCTACTTGTAAGATACATTCCGGATATTATAGTTCTTTCAGGATTTCTTTCTATACTTGATGCAGAGTTTTGTGAAAAATGGGTTAATAAAGTTATAAATATTCATCCTTCTCTGTTGCCTAAATATGGTGGAAAAGGAATGTATGGAATAAAAATACATCAAGAAGTTATAAAAAATAAAGAAAAAATATCAGGAGCTACCGTTCATTATGTCACAAAAAACGTGGATTTAGGGGATATTATTTTGAAAAAGACATGTATAATTGATTCAGGGGAGACTCCAGTATCTTTATCAAAGAAAGTTTCTATAATAGAAAAAAAAATATTAATTCAATCTATTAACAAACTTTTATAATTATTTATTATATACTTAAAAAGTAACAATGTCTTTATGAAAAGAGCTTTGGTCAGTGTTTATGAAAAAAATGATAAATTATTGAATTTCGTCAGTTTTTTAGATAAAAAAGGATATCAAATAGTTTCTACTGGAGGTACCTATCAATTTTTTGTAAAAAAAGGAGTATCAAATCTCAGAAAAGTTTATGATTTGACTTCTTTTCCTGAAATTTTAGATGGAAAAGTCAAAACCATTCATCCTAATATATATGCAGGAATTTTAGCCAATCGTTCCGTTGAACAACATATGAAATTGATTCATTCTCAAAATATTCATCTTATTGATATGGTATTAGTGAATTTTTATCCATTTTTTGAAAAAATGGATAAAAATTCTATAGATATTAATTCCATAATAGAATTTATTGATATTGGGGGGCCATCTATGCTTAGAGCAGCTGCTAAGAATTTTTTACATGTCACCGCTATTATAGATCATAATGATTATCAATTTGTTCAATCTGAAATTGAACATTATGGATCTCCTTCATTAAAATTGAGAAAAAAATTAGCAGGAAAAGTATTTAATTTTACTTCTGCTTATGATTCTGCTATTTCTCAATATCTTTTAGATGATCAATTTCCCATGTATTTACATTCTTCTTATAAAAAAAAAATGAATCTCCGTTATGGAGAAAATCCTCATCAAAAAGCCGCTTATTATGTTAATACAATCCATAAAAAAGGATCAATGCGAAATTTTATTCAATTACATGGAAGGAGACTATCATTGAATAATTTAAGAGATATGGATATAGCATGGAAGGTGGTTTCTCAATTTTCTGAACCTGCTTGTTGTACCGTGAAACATTCCACTCCTTGTGGAGTCGCATTAGGAAAAAATATTATTGAAGCATTTCAAAAAACTTATTATGCAGACACTATTTCGTCTTTTGGAGGAATACTGGCGGTAAATGTCCCAATTACAAAAGAATTAGCAAAAGAAATTAATCATATTTTTTTAGAAGCAGTTCTTTCTCCAAGTTATGAAACAGATGTTTTGAACATTTTAAAAATCAAGAAAAATATTAGAATTATTAGTATTAGTGAACCTATTTCAAATCAACTAGAATATGTGCAAATAGACGGAGGTATTTTAGTACAAGAATCAGATTCTTTTTTTCCTTATGAAGGAAATTACAAAATAGTTACTAAAAAAAAATTTAGTAATCAAGAACTTCAATCTTTATTTTTTGCTCAAAAAGTAGTAAAATACGTAAAGTCTAATGCAATTGTTGTAGCTAAAGGTACACAAACTTTAGGCATTTCGGGGGGGCAAACTAATAGAATTTGGGCTGCTCGTCAAGCTATAGAAAGAGCTTTAGAAAAAAGTAAAGAGGGATTAGTTCTCGTATCCGATGCTTTTTTTCCTTTTCGAGATGTTGTAGATGAATCGGCTCGTTCTGGTGGGATCCGTGCGATTCTTCAACCAGGAGGATCCATCCGTGATGAAGAATCGGTGAAAGCTTGTAATGATCATGGAATTGCAATGGCTTTTACTGGAAGAAGACACTTTAAACATTAAAAAAAATGAAAATTTTAATTCTTGGAGGCGGAGGACGTGAACATGCCATGGGAAAAAAATTATTGGAAGATGATCATTCTATTCATCTTTATTTTTATCCTGGGAATGGAGGAACAAGTATAATAGGAAGAAATATTGAAAATCATTATACGGTATTGGATTTAGGTTTTTTTGCTAAAAAAAATGCAATAGATATAACTATTGTAGGATCCGAATTTTTTTTATTAGAAGGAGTTGTAGACATTTTTCAAAATTTGGGATTAAAAATAGTTGGCCCCCATTATTTAGCTGCTAAACTTGAGGGGAATAGAATTTTTGCTAAATCCTTTATGGAAAAATATGGAATTCGTACTCCTAAATATAATATTTTTTCTTGCTATGAAAAAGCTATAAATTTTTTGAAAAAAAATACAAATTCTATAGCAATTAAAACTAATGGAATAGCTGCAGGAAAAGGAGTCATTTTATCCCATAATCAAAATGACGCTATAAGAGCTTTAAAAAATATTATGATCGAAAAAAAATTTGGAAAATCTGGAAATCAAATTATCATAGAAGAATTTTTGCAAGGAAAAGAAGCTTCTATCATATCTATTTTCAATGGAAAAAACATTATTCCTTTCTTATCGGCTAAAGATTATAAAAAAATAGGAGAAAATGAAACAGGATTGAATACAGGAGGAATGGGGGCCATTGTTCCCAATCCATATATAACCAATTCTATTTGGATAGATTTTAAAAAAAATATTTTAGAACCTACTTTAAAAGGATTAATTATGGAAAAATTAACTTTTTTTGGATTTCTATATTTTGGATTAATGATTACTTATAATAAAGTTTATTTATTAGAATACAATACTCGGATCGGAGATCCTGAAGCTCAAACTTTGTTTCCATTAATGAAAAGTAATTTTTTAAATCTCATTCAATCTTCTTTTCAACATCAAGAAATATCTATTGATTGGAAAAAATTATGTTCTTGTTGTGTTGTTTTATCATCTAGAGGATATCCTGAAAAATATGAAAGTGGAAAAATTATAGAAGGGGTAAATTCTTTAAAAGAACCTTTTTATATTGCTGGAGCAGAAATAAAACAAAAAAAATGGATAACATCAAGTGGACGAGTTCTCAATATAGTAGGAATAGGAAATACTATTCAGGAGGCCAGAAAGAAAGCTTATGAAAAGGTCAAAACAATTCAATTTGAAAATTTGTATTTCAGAAAAGATATTGGTTTATAATTAAACAAACATGAAAAAAGATTTTATACTCATATTAGATTTTGGATCTCAATATAGTCATATAATTGCTAGAAAAATTCGAGATATAGGAGTATATACTTTATTAGTATATCATTATCAAGATATTTCTATATCTCATGTAATTTCTAAACAAAAACCTAAAGGGATTATTCTGTCAGGAGGTCCTTTTTCTGTTTATGAAAAAGGTTCTCCATTAGTATCCAAAAATATTTTTCATCTAAATATTCCTATATTCGGAATTTGTTATGGAATGCAACTTATTTCTTTTCTTTTTGGAGGAAAAATAAAAAAATCAAAATTTAAAGAATATGGAAAATCCTATTTGATCATAGATCATCCTAATAATAATCTATTTTATGGAATTCCCAATAAATCTGTTGTTTGGATGAGTCATTTTGATGAAGTAAAAAATATTCCAAAAGAATTTCAAGTAATCGGACATACATCATCTTGTGATGTTGCAGCTTTTAGTCATCTTAATAAAGATATTTATGCCGTTCAATTTCATCCAGAAGTAAAAAACACAGAATATGGAATCTCTATGTTGAAAAATTTTGTTTTTCACATTTGTAAATGTAATTTGAATTGGAAATTCAATAATTTTGTTAAAAATACGATAGAAAATATTAAACAACGTGTAAATAAAAAAAAAGTTATACTAGGTTTTTCTGGAGGAGTAGATTCTTTTATTACTGCTTACATTATTTATAAAGCGATTGGTAATTCTTTGAATTGTATTTTCGTAGATACAGGATTACTATTAGAAACTGAGAAAGAAAAAATATATTCTTTATGCAAAAAAATGCCTTTTTCTATAAAAATAATAGATGCTAAAAATCAGTTTTTATCTAAATTAATTGGAATTGTAGATCCTGAAATAAAAAGAAAAGTTATAGGAAGGGAATTTCTTTCTATTTTTCAAGAAGAATCAAAAAAAATTAAAAATGTTGAATTTTTAGCACAAGGTACTATTTATTCCGATGTGATTGAATCTTCTGTTTTTTCGAAACATTCAAGTGAGTCTATCAAATCCCATCATAATGTAGGAGGATTACCAAAAACATTCATGAAATTAAAACTCATTGAGCCATTAAAACAATTATTTAAAGATGAAGTCAGAAAAATAGGAGAAAAATTGGGTCTTCCAAAAGAAATTTTATATCGTCATCCATTTCCTGGACCTGGATTAGGAATTCGTATTATTGGAGAAATCAATGAAAAAAAAATTTCTATTTTAAAACAAGCAGAAAATATTCTTTTACAAGAATTAAAAAAATTTAATATTTACAACTCTGTAACTCAGGCTTTTATTGTTTTATTGCCTGTAAAATCTGTAGGGATCAAAGGGGATAAACGAGCGTATGAGTATGCAGCTATATTACGTGTCATAAACACCGAAGATTTTATGACTGCTACTTTTTCACATTTATCTTACGATTTTTTAGAAAAAGTTTCAAATAGAATTACTAATGAAGTTGATGGAATTAATAGAATTGCATACGATATTACCTCTAAACCTCCATCTACTATTGAATGGGAATGATTTTTTCATATCATCATAGAAACTAATTTATATATATTTTTTTTTAATTCTGTTCTAGGAGAAATTAAATCGATAAAACCATGATCCATTAAAAATTCTGCGGTTTGAAATCCTTCTGGAAGATCTTTTCCGATTGTTTCTCTAATTACTCTAGGTCCAGCAAATCCAATCATAGCTCCTGGTTCAGCTATATTGATATCTCCAAGTAAAGAATAAGAAGCCGTCACCCCTCCCGTTGTTGGATCCGTCAAAACAGAAATATAAGGAATTTTAGCATCACGTAATTGAGTCAGTCTAGCTATCGTTTTAGCCATTTGCATTAATGAAAAAGAGGACTCCATTATTCTTGCTCCTCCCGATTTAGAAATTAATATATATGGATATTTTTTTTCAATACAATATTTGATAGCTCTAGATATTTTTTCTCCTACTACGGATCCCATGGATCCTCCTATAAATGAAAAATCCATACAAGATATCACTACATTTATAGTTTGAATTTTTCCAACCCCTGTTCTAATAGCATCATACAAATTTGTTTTTTTTCGTGTTTCTTGAATTCTATCTGTATATTTTTTATAATCTTCCCATTTCATAGGATCTTTGCTCATCATTTTTACATTCATTTCTAAAAATTTTCCATGATCAAAAAGAATTTCAAAATATTCTTTACTATGAATTCTTACATGATATCCATCTTCTGGACTAACATAAGCGTTTTTTTTTAACTCTTCTGTATCTATAATTTTTCCGCTAGAAGTTCTATACCAAATTCCTTTTGGTAAATCCTTTCTCTCGTTTATAGATGTTATAATATTCTTTTTTTTTCTTAAAAACCAAGCCATGGTTGTTTTATAAAGTATTAATATTATTCATAAATTCAAAATATTTTTTTAAAATCATTTTAAAAGATTTCTCTCCTTCTCTTAACCATATTCTAGGGTCATAATATTTTTTATTAGGAATATGTTTTCCTTTTGGATTTCCTATTTGTTTTTTTAAGTATTCCTTATTTTGATTCATATAATCTCGAACTCCACAAGTAAAAGCATATTGTAAATCAGTATCTACATTCATTTTCACAACTCCGTAATTAATAGCTTCTTGTATTTCCTTTTTAGTAGATCCTGATCCTCCGTGAAAAACTAAAGAGACTGGTTTTTTTGTCTTAGTATGAAATTTTTTTTGTATATATTCTTGTGTATTTTTTAAAATTTCAGGACGAAGCATAACATTTCCAGGTTTATAAACTCCATGAACGTTTCCAAAAGAAGCAGCTATAATAAAATTATCACTGATTTTCATTAATTTTTCATAGGCATAAGAAACCTCTTTGGGTTGAGTATAAAGTTTATTATTTTCAATATTGGAATTGTCTATTCCATCCTCTTCTCCTCCCGTTACACCAAGTTCTATTTCAAGGGTCATTTTACTTTTATTCATTCTATCAAAATACTGTTCACAAATGTTAATATTTTCTTTTAAAGATTCTTGAGAAAGATCTAACATATGTGAGCTGAATAACGTTTTTCCAAAACGTTTATAATATTTTTCATTGACTTCTATCAATCCATCTATCCATGGAAGAATAGATTTAGAACAATGATCTGTATGAAGAATAACCGTTGTTTGATAATATGATGCTAATTCATGAATATGCATAGCACAAACAATCGAACCTTGAATTGCGGCTTTTTCTTTTTCATTATTTAATCCTTTTCCAGCATTAAAAATCGCCCCTCCATTAGATAATTGAATAATAACAGGAGAATTTACTTCTGCAGCTGTTTCCATAACTGCATTCATAGTATTAGATCCAATAACGTTTACAGCAGGTATAGAAAAAACGTTCTCCTTAGCGTATTCGAATATTTCTTTAACAAGATTACCAGTAGCTACTCCAGTAGGAAATTTTTTAGACATGTGTTTAAAATTTATTTTAACAAGGATTCACAAATGTAAAAAAAAGTATTTTTTTAGTATAGAGAATTTATCTTTTAAAAGATATGAAAAAATTTTTATTAAATTAATAAAATTCAATATGCTAGTTCTACCATCTACATTAAAAATATACAATGCTTCAGCTGGTTCTGGAAAAACTACTTTTTTAGTTATCAATTATCTTTATATTTTATTAAAAAGTCCTTATCCTGACGAATATAAAAGAGTTCTAGCCTTAACTTTTACTAAAAAAGCTTCTGAAGAAATGAAAAATCGCATTTTACAATGCATAAAAGAATTTTCAAATAAAAAAGTTAAAAAAGAATATTGTTTTTTGTTTAATTATATGACAAAAAATTTAAGTTTAACAAAACATCAATTGTATCAACGTTCTGAAAAAATATTATCTCACATATTACACGATTTTTATTCTTTTTCTAGGAATATAAGTACAATAGATAAGTTTACTTATAACATTATAAGATCTCTTTTTCCAGAAAGAGAAATCCATTTAGAAATGGATACAGATCGATTTTTATTGAAAATTGTAGAAAATATATTATACAAATTAAAAAATACTGAAGAATGGTCCAATGTTTTAATTCAATCTTCTTTAGAAAAACTAAAAAAAGGAAAAAATTGGGATTTGAGAAAAGAGTTATTTAAAATAGCTCATGTAATGGTTGAAGAAAATAATTTTTTTCCTATAAAAAAAATGAAAAAAATTTCTTTAGAAAATTTTTTGAAGTTAAAAAATACTCTAATTAAAAGAACTAAAGAATTCGAAAAACAATGTGAAAGAAAAGGAAAAAAATTTTTTCAACTTTTAGAAAAAGCTTCTATTCAAGAACATTCATTCATTCATTTAGATTTACCAAGATTTTTTCGAAAACTGAAAAATGGAAATATATTTTTTAATCCTTTTCATGAACGTATTGAAAAAAATATTCAAAAAGAAATATTTTATTCTAAATCTTTTTCTGATCTGAGCCAGAAAATACTCATAGAAAAAAATAGAAAAAAAATATTCCTATTATATGAGGAAACAAAATCTATATATAAAAAAAATATATCCAATTATCTTTTGGATAAACTTTTTTTAAAAAACATAAGCATATTATCAATAATACATGAATTCGAAAAAGAATTTCATTCTATAAAAAATGAAAAAAAAATTATTTTAAATGCAGAATTAAATAAAATTCTTTACGAGAGAATTCTTGAAGGAACATTTCCAAAAATATATGAAAAAATAGGCACACAATATAAACATTATTTCATAGATGAATTTCAAGATATTTCATTTTTACAATGGCAAAATATTAAATTTTTAGTTGAAAATGCATTATCTGAAAATGGATCAGCTATGATAGTAGGAGACCCCAAACAATCTATATATAGATGGAGAGGCGGTGATTCTAAACAATTTATTAATTTAATTTATTCTAAATCAAATCATTATAAAAAAGACATAAAAACTATAGAAAGAAATTTTCGTAGTTATGAAGAAATTGTAAAATTTAATAATTTACTTTATCAATCTATATCTAAAATATTTCATTCTACTATTTACCAAGATATATATACAAATTACAAACAAAAAATAGACAAAAAATATGGTGGATATGTAGAAATAAATTTTATTCATGATTCTAAAAATTACAAGGAACATATTTATTCAAACATAAAAAATAAAATAGAAAAATTATTGAAACAAAAATATGTATTATCAGATATTGCGATTTTAGTCAGAAACAATGAAGAAGCTCATTTTTTGTCTGAAAAATTAGTGACAGATGGTATTGTTGTAAATACTTCTGTTTCTTTACTAATAAAAAATCATTTGGAAATCCAAATCATCATAAATTTTTTTTACATTATTGCTTATCCTCATTGTTACCAAAAAAGAGTTTTTTTAATTTTTTTATTATTAAAAAATAAATTCATTCGTACTAAAAGGAATCATCATGATTTCATTATAAAAATACTTTTTTTACCTTTAGATCTATTCTTAAAAAAGATTCTGTTTAAAAAAAGTTCATTAACATTAAAAAAATTATATAATCAATCTATATACAACATATCAGAAAAAATTATTGAATCTTTTGGATTATTAAATAAACGAAATTCTACATACATTTATTCTTTTTTAGATTTTGTTTATAGGTCTATAAAAAGGGTAGGAAATTCTGTTCTAGATTTTTTGGATTATTGGGAATTTCAAAAAGAAAAGGAAAGTATTGTGATTTCTGATCACATTAATGCTATTCGTATTATGACTATTCATAAATCTAAAGGATTGCAATTTCCTGTGGTCCTTATTCCTTTCACTGATTGGAATCTTTTTTCTAAAGAAAAAGAAAAAGTTTGGATTAATGTTAATCCTCATTTATATAATGGATTAAACCCTATTTTTTTAGGAAAAATAGACCCCTATTTTAAACATATAAAACATGATAATAATATCCGAAATTTTTATGAAGATTATTTATCAAACATTAAATTTGACAACATTAATTTATTATATGTAGCGACTACCCGTTCCATTGAACAACTCATTTTATTTTCAAAACTTGGAAATGATAAATCCGTATCATTTTACATCAAAAATTTTTTGTGTGAAAAAAAAATGTGGAATGAGAAAAAATGTCAGTATATTTTTGGAAAAGAAAAAAAAAATTCTTAGTTTATTTTACATGTTTTTCTGCATGATAAGAAGATCTAACTAATGGTCCACTTTCTACATATTTAAATCCCATTTTTAATCCAATTGTTTTCAATTTTTGAAATTGTTCTGGAAAAACGAAAAAACGAACAGGGTAATGTTTTAAGGAAGGTTGTAAATATTGTCCCATTGTCAGAATATCTACTTTAGATTTTATGATGTCTTTCATGGTTTCTATTATTTCTTCTTCTGTTTCTCCTAATCCTAACATGATTCCTGTTTTTGTACGTATATCTTGATTTCTTTCTTTTATATATTGTAAAACTTCAAGACTACGATTATATTGAGCTTGAATACGAACTTTTTTTGTTAATCTGGAAACTGTTTCTACATTATGAGAAATCACTTCTGGCTTGATATCAATTATTTTATCTATTATTTTTTTTTCTCCTTTAAAATCGGGAATTAAAGCTTCTATTGTAATATTCGGATTAAAATATCGTACTTTTTGTATAGTATGAATCCATATAGAAGAACCCATATCCTGTAAATCATCTCGATTAACAGAAGTTAATACAGCATGTTTTATTTTTAGTATTTTTATAGATTTTGCTACTTTTTCTGGTTCTTTCCAATCTATTTTATTAGGACGTCCTGTTTTCACTCCACAAAATCTACAAGATCTTGTACAAATATTTCCTAATATCATGAAAGTAGCCACCCCTTTATCCCAGCATTCTCCTATGTTGGGACAACTACCACTCTGACAAATTGTGTTCAGTTTATGCAAAGAAACTAATTTTTGCAATTCATGATAATTTTTACTCATTGGTAATTTTACTTTTATCCACTTTGGTTTTTTTTGAATAACATTCATATTTTTCTTCAATTTTTATTATATATAACACTTTATATAAAAATATAAAAATCAATTTTTTTTGATAAATTTGTCAAAATATGTGTTTTTTATTATTTATATGAAAGTGTTTGTTAGAGACATTGCTTATAGATTGGAAAATCTAGCTCCTCTAGAATATGCAGAATCTTATGATAACGTTGGATTAATAGTAGGATCATTTCATAAAGAAGTAAAAAAGGTATTGATTACTTTAGATCTCACTGAAGAGGTTTTTTATGAATCTCTCAAAAAAAAATGCGATTTGATAATTTCTTTTCATCCTATCATTTTTAAATCTATTAAGAATATAACTGGAAAAACATTTTCAGAAAGAGTCATAATTCATGCGTTAAAAAATGATATATCTATTTATGTAATTCACACAAATTTAGATGTGGTATGGGAAGGAACTTCTTCTTATCTCTCCAAATTATTACGAATTAACAGAGAAAAAGTTCTTGTTTCAAAAAAAGAAACCATAAAAAAATTAATAACTTATGTTCCAATTAATTATGCTGAAAAAGTAAGAAATGCTTTATTTGAAGCAGGAGCTGGAAATATTTCTAATTACAGTCATTGTAGTTATAATTTTGACGGATATGGAAGTTATATGGGAAATAAAAAAACCAAACCTTTTCTTGGAAAAAAAGAAATTTTTCATATAGAAAAAGAAACTTGTATTGGTGTTATTTTTCCTGATTATAAATTAGATATCATAAAAAAGACACTATTTCAAAATCATCCTTATGAAGAAATAGCTTACGAAATTTATAACCTGGAAAATATTAATCCTTATATAGGAATAGGTTTTATAGGAAATCTTATAGAAAACATGAATGAACATGATTTTCTTTTTTTTCTAAAAGAAAAAATGAATCTTCTTTGTATTCGACATTCTAATTTGATAGAAAAAGAAATTCAAAAAGTTGCTATGATTCCAGGTTCAGGACGATTTGGAATCGAATCTGCTGTAAAAGAAAAAGCTGATGTTTTTATATCCTCTGATTTGAAATATCATGATTTTTTTAAATATGAAAAAAAAATATTAATTGTGGATATAGGGCATTATGAATCTGAAAAATTTATTAAAAATTTACTGAAATCTTTTTTAGATCAAAATTTTACTTCTATTTCTGTTTTTAAATCAGAAGTTCATACTAATCCAGTTAAATATTTTTATTAATTATGAGCCATAATAAAAAACAAGAATCCGCCGTTACTGTAGTAGATAAATTGAGAGTATTATATCATCTTCAATTAATAGATTCTCGTATGGATGAAATACGAAAGTTTCGTATAAATATTCCTATGGAGATAAAAAGTTTAGAAGAAGAACTAGAAAAAATGAAAAAAAAATTAGAACATTTTTATGAAGATATTTTTTCTATAAAAGAAAATATAAATAAACAAAATAAAAATATTAAATCATCAGAAATATTGATCAATAAATATGAAAAACAAAAAGATCATATCAAAAATCATAAAGAATTATATTCTCTAGATAAAGAAATTGATTATCAAAAGTTAGAAATCCAATTAGCTAAAAAAAAAATTAAGGAATTGAATCTTCAAATTCATAAAAAGGAAGAAAATCTAAAGAAAAAAGAAGAGATATTAGAAAATAAAAAAGAACATCTTTTTCATAAAAAAAAAGAATTGAATAATATTCTCGTAGAAAATGAGAAAGAAGAACAAATTCTATTAGAAAAATCTTCATGTTTTTCCAAAAAAATAGATAATGATTTATTAAAAACTTATCAAAAAATCAGAAACGGAGTAAAAAATGGAATAGCTATTGCCCCAGTACAAAGAGGAGCTCCTTTGGGTTCTTATCTAGCAATAACACCTCAAAAATATTCTGAACTAATACAACGTAATAAACTCTTAATAGATGAGCATAGTGGAAGAATATTAATAGATGCGGAATTGGCTGAGGAAGAAAAGAAAAAATCTTTTGTTTTTTGTTATAAAAAAAAAATATAGATTATGGTACGAACTTATTCTTCTAGTGAAATTAAAATTCGAATTAAAGATTTTGAATTATTAGAAGTTTCTTCAGGAGAAAAGAAGTTTTTGAAAACTTTTTTTTCGAATCAAGCAACTGTAATCATGTTTATTTGTAATCACTGTCCGTATGTTAAACACATCAATGCAGAATTAATTCGTTTAGCTAATGATTTTATTCCAAAAAGGATTTCATTTTTAGCTATCAATTCTAATGACGCAAAAAAGTATCCAGAAGATTCTACAGAAAATATGAAAAAAGTATATTATCAATTAGGTTATCCTTTTCCTTATTTTTTTGATGAAACACAGGAAGTGGCTAAATATTATTGTGCAAAATGTACTCCTGAATTTTTTATATTTTCCGGAGAGGGGAATTTATGTTATCACGGACAATTAGATGATTCTAGACCTGGAAATGATGTTCCTGTTACAGGTAGTGATGTGAGAAATGTGTTGAAAAATATTTTAAAAGGGAAAAAAATAATATCTCCGATAGTAAAATTGAGTTACGGATGTAATATCAAATGGAAAACATAAGAGGTTTATAATAATAGGGAATAATATTTAAAAAATATTTTATAGATTCAGATAAATTTTTTTCTGATGTTCCTCCTGCCGCATTTCTGTGTCCTCCTCCTCTAAAATGTTTTCTCGCAAACATATTTACGTCAAAATTTCCTTTCGAACGAAAGGAAATTTTGATAGGGAATTTTTCTTTTTCTTCAAAAAATAAGACTGAAAAAACAATGTTTTTAATACCTAATCCATAGGTAATAATTCCTTCTTTATCTTCTGGTTTATAGGAATCAGAATTGATATCCGAAGCTTTTATGCTTGTATAAGCTGTTCTATATTTTTTAATAATTTTCAATTTTTTTAAGGCTTTAGATAATAGTTTTAATCTGTTTTCATTGTATTTTTCTTGTAAATGATCATAAATAGAATTGATATCAATTCCCTTCTCTATTAATTTTCCTGCAATAAAATGAGTTTCTGAAGTAACAGAAGGAAAGCGAAAAAAACCTGTATCAGTCATTAATCCTACATATAAACACGTAGCTATTTTTTTGTCTATTTTGTCTAAATTATTCATATCAGATATGAATCGAAAAACTAAAATACTGGTAGCTGCTACTGTAGGGTCTGAAAACATAAAATCAAAACAAAATGGATAAGGATGATGATCAATTAATATTTTTTTTGCTTTCGAACACAAAAAAAGATTTTTTATCTTATTAATTCTTGAAAAATTATTAAAATCTATAAAAAAAATATAATCAGAATTTACAATCTTTTTTTTTACTAAAGATTCTGTATGTTTAGAAAATACAAGGATATCCTCAGTTCCAGGAAGCCATTGAAAAGATTCAGGATATTCTGTTGGAGAGATTAAATCTACATCATGTTTTAATTTTCTAAAATAAAACAAAAGAGCTAAAGAAGATCCTAAAGCATCTCCATCTGGATTATTGTGAGGAAATAATACAATTTTTTTTTTATTTATTCCATTGATGTTAGAAAGCAACATATTATTTTTTTTTCAATCCCAATTCTTTTCCTTTTTTCAACATAATAAAATAAGCAGAATGAAAATTATTAGATATTTTTCCTTCCAAAATAGAATCTTTAACAAAATTTTTTATGATTCCTATTTCTTTACATGGATCAATTTGAAAAGCCTTCATTATATCATTTCCTGATATGGGAGATTTCCAATTTTGAATCCTATCTTTTTCTTCTAATTTTCTAATTCTTTCCATTAAAATATAAATATTTTTTTGATATTGATTTTTTTTTTCTATATTATTAGTAGTAATATCAGCGATACATAATTTCATTAAATCTTCTAAATCGTTTCCTATCTCAAATAATAATCTGCGTATAGCAGAATCACTAGTATTATTTCCTATTAACGCAATAGGTTTATAACTATGCTGAATCATTTTTTGAACATATTTCATAGAAGAACCTTTTGGAAGCTTTAAACGTTGGAATATATTTGGAACCATCTTAGATCCTACAAATTCGTGAGAATGGAAAGACCATCCTATTTTAGGAAAAAATTTTTTGGTATAAGTCTTCCCTATATCATGAAGTAATGCGACCCATCTTAACCAAATAGAATTATTTTTTTCTTTACTAATATTATCTACTACTTGCAAAGTATGATAGAAATTATCTTTGTGTTTATATCCATTTTTTTCTTCTATTCCTTTTAACGAAACTAATTCAGGTAATATAATTGATAATAATCCAGATTTATATAATAAAAGCAATCCTATAGAAGGCTTTTTAGATAGTAAAATTTTGTGAAATTCTTCTACAATTCTTTCTGTAGAAACAATATTGATTCTATTTTTATTCTTTTGAATTGATTGGAATGAATGTTTTTCAATTTTAAACTGTAGTTGAGTAGCAAATCGTATAGCTCGCATCATTCGGAGTGGATCATCCGAATAAGTAAGATTGGCATCTAATGGTGTTCTTAATATTTTTTTTTTTAAATCTGATACCCCTCCAAATGGATCTATCAATTTTCCATAATTATTACGGTTTAAACTAATAGCTAAAGTATTGATTGTAAAATCTCTTCTATTTTGATCATCTTGTAAAGATCCAAACTGAATAATTGGGTTTCTACTAGAAAAAGAGTAAGATTCTTTTCTTGATCCTACAAATTCGATTTTTTGATTATCGTATTCTAACATAGCTGTTCCAAAACGTTTAAATATTCTGATTATCGGAGAAGGAATAAGATATTTAGAAACTTCTTCAGCTAATCTTACTCCTTCTCCGATAGTTAAAATATCTAAATCCTTTGATTCTATTTCTCCTATCAAAATATCTCGAACATAACCTCCCACTACATAACTTTTTTGTTCTATTCTTTGAGAAGAAATACTTATAATGCGAAATATTTTTTGATGAAGAACAGATGATAAATTCATATCACTCTCGTAATATTTTGACCTGATCAGATTCTATTTTTATAATAGAAGAACTCCTATTGTTCATTTTTTCTTCTCTACGGAAATTTACAACATAATCTGTTTTATTTAAAATAAAAGGATGAATTTCTGAAAAAGATTTTGGAGTAATAAATCCAGAAAAATTAGCAGAAGTAGAAATTATGGGTCTATCCAAATTTTGAATCAAGCAAATACAAAATGGATCATGTGTTAAACGAACAGCTAAAGTTTTATCTTGTCTAAAAAAATTAGATGCTATTTTTTTAGTATTTTCATATACTATAGTAATAGGTTTTTCTTTTTTAACAAAATTATCTAAAATTATTTTTTTAGTAAAATGAGGAATTTTTCCTACTAATTGATGCAAACGATCCATACTTTCTACTAAAACAATCATAGACTTATAAAAATTTCTATTCTTGATTTCACATATTCTTTTTATAGCTTGTAAGTTAAAAGCATCACATCCCAATCCCCATACAGTATCTGTAGGATACAATAGATTTTTTCCTTTTCTTAATATATTTACACTTCTTTCTATTTCTTCTACGTAAAAAGACATTTAAATTGATAAATTATGGGTTCTCAATGCATCATTTAAAGAGATTTTTTTGTCTGTGCTTTCTTTTCTTTTTCCTATAATCATAGCACATGGAACATGATATCTTCCTGAAGGGAATTCTTTTGGATAAGTTCCTGGTATGACAACAGAATATTTCGGAACTATACCCTTAATTTCAATAGGGGTTTCATTAGTTACATCAAATATTTTAGTAGAGGCTGTCAAAACTACATTTGCTCCTAAAACAGCCCCTTCTTTTATTAAAACTCCTTCTACTAAAATACATCTAGATCCAATAAAAACATTATCCTCAATAATAACTGGATGGGACTGTAAAGGTTCTAAAACTCCTCCTATTCCTACTCCTCCACTTACATGAACACGTTCTCCTATTTGAGCGCAACTTCCCACTGTTGCCCATGTATCTATCATCGTATCTCTTCCTATATATGCCCCTATATTTACATAAGAAGGCATAAGAATGACTCCCGGAGATATATATGAACCATAACGTGTTATAGCATGAGGAACGACACGAACTCCTTTTTCCTTAAATTTATTCTTAATAGGAATTTTATCATAAAACTCTAATGGGCCTAATTTTATTGTATTCATTTTTTGAACAGAAAAATACATAATAATAGCTTTTTTAATCCATTCATTAACTATCCATTTTCCATTTAAATAATTCGATACTCTAATTGAACCTGTTTCTAAATGTTCAATAACCTGAAAAACTACATTTTTTATGTGTTTATCAGTAGCCCATTCTCCATTTTTATTATTCCAAGCTTTTTCTATTTCTAATTTTAGTCTATTCATTTTTTATATTGGTTGATAAAAAAATAAAACAAAAGTAGCAAAAATAAAATAAGATCACAAGTATATATTTTATATTTGATAATGTCAAAAATATTAGGGATAGATTATGGAAAAATTATGACTGGATTATCTATAACAGATGATAAAAAAATATTTGCGTTTGGACTAAATTCTGTTCCTACTAAAAATCTAATGAATTTTTTAGAATCTTTTTTAGTTTATGAAAAAATAGAAAAAATTGTTGTAGGATTGCCAAAAAAATTGAATAATCAAAAAGAAGTTTTAATAGAAACAGAAATTCAGAAATTTCTAAAAAAATTTCACATAAAATATCCTGAGATCAGGATAAAAAGATTAGATGAACGTTTTACATCTAAAATGGCTTTTGATACTATGATAAAATTGGGTTTAAAAAGGAAAAAAAGGAAAAAAAAAGTAATTTTAAATCAAATTAGTGCCACTATAATTTTACAGTCTTATCTTACAAAAAAAGAAAAAAAATTCATTAATTAATTTATATGGTATTACCTATAATTTTTTATGGAAATCCTATTTTAAGAAAAAAATGTTTGAACATAGATTTATCTTCTTGTGATAGAAAAGAAGAAATCAATCAATTGATTCAAAATATGTTTGAAACAATACACAAAGCAAAAGGGATAGGATTGGCTGCACCCCAGGTTGGAAAAAATATTAGACTTTTTATAGTCAAGACTCCTTACTTAAAGGGAGAAAATATAAGAAATTATAAGGAAGTTTTTATTAATGCGAAAATATTAAAAATTCATGGAAAAGAATGTAAATTTAATGAAGGGTGCCTGAGTATTCCTGGAATTATGGGATACATTAAAAGAAAAACTCATGTTAAAATTGAATATTATGATCAAAATTGGAAAAAACAAAAAAAAACATTAACAGGCATATGTGCAAGGGTTATTTTGCACGAATATGATCACATTGAAGGAAAACTTTTCATAGACTATTTCTCTTATAAAAAAAAGAAAACAATAAAAGAAAAATTGAGTCAATTATCCGAAAAAAATTTATTTTGAATAAACATTCTCTACCATTTTTTTGAAAAGATCAGGGTCATTCATCGATATATGTGAAAGAATTTTTCTATTGATTTTAATTTTTTTTTCGGATAATTGATTCAAAAATTCAGAATAAGATTTTCCATACTGACGTATACCCGCATTGATACGTTGAATCCAAAGAGATCTAAAATTTCTTTTTTTTATTTTTCTTCCTGAAAAAGCATAAACAAAGGACTTTTCTACAGCATTTTTAGCAACTGTATAAACTTTACTTCTGGAACCATAAAAACCTCTGGATGATTTCAGTATTTTTTTACGTTTTCTTCTAGAAGAAACCGCATTTGTAGATCTAGGCATAATTTTCTAAATTTGTGTTTTTATGTTTTTTTGATCGGATCTATTCAACAAAGTAAATAAAGAAAGATAACGTTTCCTTTTTTTAGATTTTTTAGTTAATAAATGATTCTTGAATGCACGTTTTCTTTTAAAATATCCATTAGCTGTTTTTTTAAATCTTTTTTTCGATCCTGATTTTGTTTTTAGTTTAGGCATAATAAATAAAACGTTAAAATTTTTTGGGAGCTAATATCATATACATTCTTTTTCCTTCCATTACCGGCATTTGCTCTACTTTTCCATATTCCTCAATTTCTTCCGCAAATTTTAATAATTTGATTTTACCTTGATCTTTGTATACTATAGAACGTCCTTTAAAAAAAACAAATACTTTCACTTTATCTCCGCGCATTAAAAATTTCTCTGCACTTTTAATCTTAACTTTTCCATCATGATCTCCAATCTGGGGGCCAAATCTAATTTCTTTAGTATTTACTTTAATTTGTTTCGCCTTAAATTGTTTTTTTCTTTTTTTTTGTTCATATAGAAATTTCTTGTAATCCAATATTTTACATACGGGAGGATTTAATTTAGGATTAATTTCAACCAAATCTAACTCTCTATTTCTAGAAAATTGAAGAGCTTCTTGTATAGAATAAATCCCATTTTCTATGGAAGAATCCCCGACTAAACGAACTTTTTGTGCATCAATCTTTTCATTAACTCGATGTTTCTCTTTTTTTTGCGGTAATGGTCGGTACATTCTATTTCTTTTATGCCCTCTTGAAAATTTTTTTTTTATAATAGTTTTATAGTTTTAGTTTTTAAATTTATTTCATTCAAAATAGATTCTATTCCATTAGATATAGAAAATATTCCTATATGTCCTACCCCATGACGTCGTAATGACATCATTTCATTTTTTTCCTCTTTATTTCCCAAAATTATCATATAAGGAATCTTTTTTTCTTCAGAATCCCTAATTTTTTTATTAATTTTTTCATTTCTGTTATCAAGAAATACACGAATATTGTAACTTGACATTAAATTTAAAATTTTTTTTGCATAAACTACATATTTATCACTTATAGGAAGTATAACGACTTGATTCGGGACTAACCACAATGGGAGATTTCCTTCTGTATGTTCTATCATAATAGCAATAATCCGTTCTAATGAACCGAAAGGTGCTCTATGTATCATTACTGGACGACATTTTTCGTTATTTTTTCCTTTATAATATAAATTGAATCTTTCGGGTAAATTATAATCTACTTGAATCGTTCCAAGTTGCCAATTTCTTCCTAAAGAATCTTGAATAAGAAAATCTAATTTCGGTCCATAAAAAGCTGCATCTCCATAATTAATAGATGCTTCTATCTTTTCCTCTTGTACCACTTTTAATATATCTCTTTCAGCTTTTTCCCAATTTGTTTTTGATCCTATATAATCATCTATTTTTTTAGGGTCTCTCAGAGAGATTCTAACTGTATACGTCAGAAAACCTAAAGTACGAAAAACATAAAAAACTAAGTTAATGACTTTTTTCAATTCTTCTAACAATTGATCGTAAGTACAAAAAATATGCGCATCATCTTGAGTAAAACATCTAACTCTAGTTAATCCATGAAGTTCTCCGCTTTGTTCATAACGATATACTGTTCCAAACTCCGCAAATCGTTTAGGAAGATCACGGTAGGACCATTCTTGAGAACGATAAATTTCACAATGATGAGGACAATTCATAGGTTTTAAAAGAAACTCCTCTTCTTTACGAGGTGTGTAAATGGGATTAAAATGATTTTTTCCATATTTATCCCAATGCCCACTTCTAACATACAATTTTTTATGTCCAATATGTGGTGTTATAACCATTTCATATCCAGATTTCTCTTGAACTTCAGTTAAAAAATTTTCTAAATTTTTTCTAAAAATTGTTCCTCTAGGTAACCATAAAGGTAATCCCGTTCCTACTCGATCAGAAAAAACAAAAAATTTTAGTTTTTTTCCTATCTTTCTATGATCTCTATTAAAATCTTTTTTTGAAAAAGAAACTGACTTATTTTTATTCATAAAAATAAGTTACAAGTTTTTTTATTTTTATGATGATAAAAATAAGTAAAAGACTGATGCCATGATACATCCAACTATAGGTCCAAGTATTGGAATCAAAGCATAATTCCAATGATTTTTCTCCTTTCCCGGAATAGGAATGATAGAATATATGATTCTTGGTCCTAAGTCACGAGCAGGATTTAAAGCCGCACCTGTAGCTCCTCCTAAGGATAAAACAATTCCTAAGACAATTAAAGCAGAAGGAAGAGCCCCTAACGATCCCAAACCTATAGGATATTTATTTTCTTTAAAAAAAAGAGTTCCTTCTGTAGAAAGATATAAAGAAATAAATATGAAAACAAAAGTAGCTAATACTTCACTTAAAAAATTTGAAAATAAATTTTTTATAGCAGGAAAAGTCACAAAAACAGATAATTTTTCTTGTTTTTCTTGAGTTTCAAAAAAATGATCTTTGTATAAAAACCATACAAATAGAGATCCTAACATAGCTCCAATGAATTGAGAAAAGATATAAAAGGGAACCATTTTCCAACTAAATTTTCCAATAATGGCAAAACTTATTGTCACACATGGATTTAAATGGGCTCCACTATAAGGTGCAGAAACTATTATTCCCATAAAAACAGCCAATGCCCATCCTATAGTAATAGTTAACCATTCTCCATTTTTGCTATGACCTTTAGTTTTTGATAAAATAACATTTGCCACTACCCCATTTCCTAAAAATATTAAAATCATTGTTCCTATGATTTCTGCATATATTTTTGTCATTTTATTTATATTTTATTTGACTGGACCAAGAACGAGTTGTTTTGATCGCTCTTTTCCAACCTTGAATTCTTTCCAATCTACTAGACATTCCTTTTGGTTCAAAAATTTGTTCCAATTTCCATTTATCTTGAATCTCTTCAAGACTACTCCAATAATTTACAGCTAATCCCGCTAAATAAGCAGCTCCAGCTGCTGTAAGCTCAGAAATTTTAGATTTAACAACTTTTACATTTAAAATATCAGATTGAAATTGCATTAATAATTTATTTACTGTAGCACCTCCATCTACACGAAGTTCTTTTATAGAAATACCAGAATCCGCTTCCATAGCTTTCAATACGTCCATATTCTGAAAAGCAATACTTTCTAATGCAGCTCGAACAAAATGGGCGGAAGAAGTTCCTCTTGTGATTCCCACAATGGTTCCTCTTGCTTTTTGATCCCAATAAGGAGCCCCTAAACCAGAAAAAGCTGGAACCATATACAAACCTTCTGTATTTTCCACAGAAGAAGCTAATATTTCCGCTTCACTGGAAGACATCAGTAGACCTAACCCATCTCTAAGCCATTGAACCACAGCTCCTGCAATAAAAACACTTCCTTCCAATGCATATTGAACTTGATTTTGGATTTTCCAAGCTACAGTAGTAATTAAATTGTTTTGAGAAAAAACCGGATTATCTCCTACATTCATTAACATAAAACATCCCGTTCCATAAGTATTTTTTACCATACCAATTTTTGTACACATTTGACCAAAAAGAGCGGCTTGTTGATCTCCTGCAATTCCAGATATAGGAATCTTATGTGATAGAATATGTCCTGTTGTATAACCAAAAATTTCACTAGATGATTTTACTTCTGGAAGCATGGTGTTTGGAATATTAAATAAATCTACTAATTCTTGATCCCAATTTAGGGTATGAATATTAAATAACATGGTACGAGAAGCATTAGTGACATCTGTGACATGAATTCTTTTTCCGGTTAAGTTCCATATTAACCATGAATCTATAGTTCCAAATGCTAAAGATCCAGAATGAGCTTTCTTTTTCGCTCCAGGAACATTTTCCAATATCCACTTAATTTTCGTAGCAGAAAAATAAGGATCAATAATCAATCCTGTTTTTTTTCGAATCATTTCAGTTAATCCTTCTTTTTTAATTTGATCACAATATTTAAATGTTCGTCTATCTTGCCATACTATAGCATTAAAAATAGGTTCGCCCGTCTTTTTATCCCATACTACAGTGGTTTCTCTTTGATTAGTAATTCCAATTGATATTATATTTTCTCCTTCTAAATTTGCCTTTAAAATAGCTTCTAAAGCTACTGAAGCTTGTGTTGACCATATTTCTTCTGCATTGTGTTCCACCCATCCAGGATGAGGATATATTTGTGTAAATTCTCTTTGAGCTACAGAAATAATATTTCCAACTTGATCAAAAATAATAGCTCTAGAACTCGTTGTTCCCTGATCTAATGATAGTACATATTTTTTCATAAACATATAATAACTTTTCTACTATCAAACTGATGGATAATAGTATCGCATAGCTAGCTCCTTGAAAGACTCTACTTGTGATTTTTCCCATTTTTCATCTCTAGAAAGTTCTTGAGCCATTAATGATGCTACTTTAGGTGCTATATCTATTGCTTTTTTAGCATTTAAAAATAATAAACGGAACCTTCTTGCTAAAACATCTTCAATGGTTCTCGCCATTTCATAACGAACCATCCAAATGACTTCTGCTTCGGTATAAGAAGAAGAATTTTTGGAAACTAAGGATGCCCCCAATAATGGATCTTTATCAATTAATTTTTTTATATGATATTCATCTTCTCCATATTTATTCCAATGAGAATTCTGACTTTTATATGAAAAATCAGATCCATAAATTTTAAGATTTTTTGTTACAGAAGGTATTTTATTAAATTTACCTATTTCAATAGCTTTATTAACAGTATCTTCTGCCATTTTTCTATATGTAGTCCATTTTCCTCCTATAATACTAATTAGTCCAGAAGAGCTTATCATAAGTTTATGAGATCTAGAAATATCCTTAGTTTTAGTAGAAAAATAAGAATTATTAGAAACAAAAAGAGGACGTAATCCAGAGAATGCACTTAATATATCACTTTTTTTTGTATGAAATACAAAATATTTGTTAAAAGTTTGTAATATAAAATCAATCTCTTCCTCTAAAGGAATCGGTTCAAGAACACTTTTTTCTAAAAAAGTATCTGTAGTTCCTACTAAAACATGATCGTGCCATGGAACACAAAATAAAATTCTTCCATCCTGAGTTTTTGGAATAACTATAGCATTTGAACTACTGAAAAAAGATTTATCTAATACAATATGTGTACCTTGACTTGGTTTGATAAAAATTGGACATGCAGATTCATCCATTTTTGAAATAGAATCAGAAAATACTCCAGTAGCGTTGATAACTATTTTTGAAGAAATAGAATATTTTTTTTGAGTTTCAAGATCACAGGCTACAACTCCAGAAATTTTATTCCCTACTTTTTTTAGTAAATTTTCGACTTGAAAATAATTTAATAATATTCCACCCTTTTGAACACAAGTTTGTGCTAAATTTATAGCTAAACGTGCGTCATCAAACTGCCCATCATAATATAAAATACCTCCTTTTAACTCTTTACTTTTAATTTCTGGAAAATTTCTAACAATTTCATCCTTGGATAAAAATCTGGATTTTCCAAAACTTAAAGAACCAGAAAGCCATTCGTACAATTTTAATCCAGTCCAGTACAAAATCCCCATTTTCCAATTGAAAACTGGAATGATAAATTTTTGTTTTTTTACTAAATGAGGAGCATTTTTTAATAAAAAACCTCTTTCTTGCAATGCCTCATAAACTAATCTTATATTTCCTTGAGCTAAATATCGTACTCCTCCATGAACTAATTTCGTACTTCGACTAGAAGTGGCTTTAGAAAAATCAGATTGTTCTAATAGAAGAGTCTTATATCCTCTGGAAGAAGAATCTAAAGCGATTCCTAATCCTGTAGCTCCTCCTCCAATTATGATAACATCCCAAATATTTACATTTTCTAAAATAGTCAAAAACCTATCTCTATTTAAAAAATTTTTCATCATTTTTTACTCATATAAAATTTTCAACGAAAAATCCTACATTATTGGGTTTTTTTTAAATATTAAATGAACAAAATTAAAAATATTTTCAATAACAGAAAATGATAATTAGAATTATGCATTATTTTCTTTTTTAATCATTTGATAGATAAAATTTTTTATAGTCTCTTTTCCTGAATGAGCATGAATTTTTTTCATAATTTGATTCATATCATAAAATTGTTTCATAAAAAGATCTATATGACTCAATGTGATACCTGATCCTTTAGAGATTCTTTTCTTTCTTCTCACATCAAGAAGTATTTTAGGATTATTTCTTTCATAAGGAGTCATAGAATGAATAATGGCTTCTATTTTTTTAAAAGAATTTTTTTGATTTCCATCAAAAGAAAAATACTTATTGATTCCAGGAATCATTGAAATAATATTTTTGATATTTCCTATTTTTTTTATTTGTTGAATTTGATCTAATAAATCATTAAAATTAAAACGATTTTTTGAAATTTTTTGATAAATTTTTTTAGTTTTTGTTTCATCAAATTGTTCTTGTACTTTTTCAACTAAGGAAACTATATCACCCATACCTAATATTCTATTAGCTATTCTTTCTGGATAAAAAACTTCCAAATCTTCTATTTTTTCTCCATTACTAATAAATTTTATGGGTTTTTTGATTACACTAGATATGGTTATTGCAACCCCACCTCGACAATCTCCATCTAATTTTGTTATCACAATACCATCAAAATTCAATACTTTTGAAAAAGATTGAGCCGTATTTATAGCATCTTGTCCTGTCATGGCATCAACAACGAATAAAACTTCATCTGGATTAGAATATTGATTTATTTTTTGAATTTCTTTCATCATGATTCGATCGATAGCTAATCTACCAGCTGTATCAATAATGATTACATTTTTCTTTTTTTTGAAAGCATAAAGAATGGATTGATCTACAATTTCTATAACATTTTTACTTTTTTCTAAAGAAAAAACAGGAATATTTACTTTTTTTGCAATCAATTTCAGTTGATCTACAGCTGCAGGACGATGAATGTCTACAGAAACCAGTAAAGGAGATTTATTTTTTTTCATCAAAAAAAAAGCAAGTTTAGAGGAAAAAGAAGTTTTTCCACTTCCCTGTAATCCACAGATTAAAATAATAGAAGGATTTTTAGAAAGATTTATTTCTATATTTTTTTCTCCCATAAGAAAAACTAATTCATCATATACTATTTTTGTAATTAATTGCTTTGGATTTAAAGAAGTCAATACTTTTTTTCCAATAGATGTTTCTTGAACTTTTTGAATAAAGTTCCTAACTATTTTATGATTCACATCTGCATCAATTAATGCTCGTCCAATTTCTTTTAGAGAAGATGCTATATTAATTTCTGTAATTGTATTGTGTCCCTTCAAAATATGAAGAGCTTTAGAAATTTTATTTTGTAAATGTTCAAACATAAGTTAAGTATACATTTTTTTTACATACGATCAAGCATCTTAATGCCCAATAAATTCATACCAGATTTTAAAACATTTCCTGTGACATGAATAATATTCATGCAAATATTACTGTGAATTATGTTTATAGGATCTATTAATTTTTTATTTTGATAAAGGTGATTAAAAGTTTTAGATACTTCGTACATATAATTAGCTATTAAAGAAGGATTTAAATGTTTTGCTGATTTCTTTAAAATCAATGGATATTTTTGAAGAATTTTGATCATATTTTTTTCATGTGTATCAAATTTTATATTTGACCAATAATAATTAAGTAATGAACATAAATTAAAAAAATTTTGTTCCAAAGAACGAATTCTAGAATAAGTATATTGAATATATGTTCCTGTTTTTCCTTTAAAATCTATAGATTTTTCAGGATGAAAAATTATTTTTTTTCTTGGATCTATTTTAAGAAAATAATATTTCAAAGCTCCTAATCCTATTATTTCAGAAGATTGTTTTCTTTCTTTTTTTTTTTTTAATTTTTTCTTTGCAAGAGATGACATTTTTAAGATAATGCTATCAGCGTCTATAACATTTCCCTCTCTAGATTTCATCCTTCCACTTGGTAAATATACCATTTCATAAGATAAATGGGATAATTTATTTACCCATATATATCCTAACCGTTTTAATACATTAAAAAGAACTTGAAAATGATAATCTTGTTCTTTTCCTACAATGTATATGATTTGATCAACATTATATTTTTTAAAACGTTTTACGGCTGTTCCAATATCCTGAGTAATGTATACAGAAGTTTGATCCGATCGTAATAAAAGTTTTTGATCAAAACCTTCTTTGATTAAATCAATCCAAATGGATCCATCTTTTTTTTGAAAAAAAATACCTTTTTTAAGACCTTTTTTTACAATTTTTTTTCCAATTTCATAAATATCACTCTCATACTCTATTTTATCGAAACTAATTCCCAATTTTTTATAAGTTTCTTCAAATCCATTATAAACCCATTGATTCATTTTTTTCCAAGTATTTCGAATAACAGGATCTCCTAATTCCCATTTTTTCAATAATACTCTAGCTTGATTCAGAATTGAATCTCTAATAGATCTATCATTTTTTTCAGATAATTCTTGAGTTTCTTTTCTATAAATCTTATCAAATAAACTATAATATTTTCCTACAAAATGATCTCCTTTGATTTTAACCCTATCAGGAGTTTCTCCTTTTCCAAACCTTTTCCAAGCTATCATAGATTTACATATATGTATTCCTCTATCATTAATCATTTGAATTCTTATTATTTCATGACCAATCATTTTTAATATTTCAGCTATAGATGCTCCAATGAGACTATTTCTAATATGTCCTAAATGGAGGGGTTTATTGGTGTTAGGAGAGGAATATTCGATCATGATTTTTTTAGAAGGATATTTCAAATCATAAAAACTCGTATTTAACATTTTTTTCAGAAGATGAATATAATAATCATCTTTAAAAATAAAGTTTAAAAAACCTTTAATAATAGAAAACTGAATTAGTCCTTTTAATTGATATTGCACATAATCTCCTATGTCTTTTCCTATTTTTTCTACAGGTTTTTTGAATTTTTTAGATAAAGGAAATAAAATTAAAGTCATATCCCCTGGATATTCCTTTTTAGTATATTGAAAATCCAATTCAGGACAAGATTCTAGTTTATATAAAACAGATATGGATTTTCTTACTATTTCTTCTATAGATTGAAAATGATCATTCATAGATAACATACATAGAATAATTTTTTAAAAATATCTTTTTAATGGAACTCTCCATCCAAAAGGATCTTCGGATCGATTGTGTTGTATATCTAATAATCTTTTTTTGAAATAAAGAGATATTCTTTTTTTTTCTGCAAGATTCGGTAAATCAAAATCGTTTCCTTTATAGCTAATTGTTTTAAAATAATTTATAACGGCTGCCGTACCACAACCAAAAGCTTCTTTCAATTTTCCGGTTTGTAATCCTTCTATAATTTCCGAAACGCTTACATTTCGTCTTTCTACAAAAAAACCTTCTTTTTCAGCTAAAGAAAGGATACTTTTGCAGGTAATTCCACTTAATATATTATCATTAAATTTTGGAGTGATAAGTTTATTTTTTAAATAGAAAAATACATTCATAGTCCCAGATTCTTCTATCATGGTATGAGTAGAAGAATCTGTCCACAATATTTGATCAAATCCTTTTTCATTAGCTAATCGAGTAGGATAAAAAGAAGAGGCATAATTTCCAGCAGCTTTAGTAAATCCAACTCCTCCTGGTGCAGAACGGCTATATTTTTCTTCTATTTTAATTTTTAATGGATATTTATAATAGGTATCTGTAGGAGTAGATATAATCATAAACATATAATCTTTAGAAGGGTTTGCTGACAAAACTCCATTAGTTGCAATTAGAAAAGGACGAATATACAAAGATTGTCCATAATTTTTCGGAATCCAATCTCTATCTATATTTATTAATTGTTTTAATCCATTCATAAAAATATTTTCTGGTATAGACGGCATTTCCAAACGTACCGCAGATCTATTTATTCTCTTGAAGTTTTCTTCTGGACGAAATAAAAAAACTTCTTCGTTTTGGTCTTTGTAAGCTTTCATCCCTTCAAAAACAGCTTGACCATAATGAAAAACAAGAGATGTAGGAGAAAACATTATATTTCCAAAAGGTTTAATGATAGAATTTTTCCATTTTCCATTCTTGAATTCAGAACAAAACATATGATCCGAATATTGATTTCCAAAGTCAATATTGTTAAAATCCATTTTTTTAATTCTAGAATGTAAGGTTTTTTCTATTTTCATAAAATGAAAAAATATTAGTACATTGAAACAAATGTAATAATAAATATTTTTTTTATTTTGAAAAAATTTAATAAAATCCTTTATTTTCTAACTATCATTCATAATTCTTAATACTTTTTCTACAATATTTTCAACTGAAGGTTTTGAAAAATAATCTCCATCAGATCCATAAGGAGGACGATGTTCTTGAGCTGTAATCGTAACAGGTGGACTATCTAAATAATAATATCCATTTTGTTCTTCTAATATTTTTTGTAGAATATAAGCAGAAGCTCCTCCTGGAACATCTTCATCTATAATCAATAATCTATTGGTTTTTTGTAAACTTTTAACAATATCTTTTTGTAAATCAAAAGGTAGTAAAGATTGAATATCAATGATTTCAGAATCTATATTAATCTTAGATAATTCTTCTGCTGCCTCACTGACAATTCTCCATGTAGATCCGTAAGTAATCATAGTGATATCTTCTCCTGTTCTTGTTTTTTCTACTATTCCAATAGGAGTTCTGAATAACCCTAAATTTTTAGGTAATTTTTCTTTAATTCTGTATCCATTAAGACATTCTACAACCAAAGCAGGATCATCTCCAGATAATAAAGTATTATAAAATCCAGCAGCTTTTACCATATTTCTTGGAACAAGCACTAAAATTCCTCTTAAATAATTAATAATTCCTCCCATTGGAGAACCAGAATGCCATATTCCTTCTAAACGATGTCCTCTCGTTCTAATAATAACAGGAGCTTTTTGTCCTCCTTTTGTTCTATATTGTAAAGAAGCTAGATCATCACTCATGATTTGTAAAGCATAAAGAATATAATCAATGTATTGAATTTCAACTATAGGACGAAGACCTCGCATTGCAAGACCGATTCCTTGACCAAGAATCGTGGATTCACGTATTCCTGTATCAAAAACACGAATTTTCCCATATTTTTTTTGTAATCCTTCTAATCCTTGATTTACATCCCCTATCTTTCCTACATCTTCTCCAAAAATTAAAAGATCAGGATGTAACTCCAATAGTTTATCAAAATTTTCTCTTAGGACAATTCTACCATCTACTTTATTAGAGTCATTATTATTATATACAGGAAAAACTTCTGTTATTTTTGCAGAAGCTTTTTCAGAAATACTATACAAATGTGAAGAATAATTTTCTTGTTCTTCATGATATTTTTTTCTCACCCATTCTATCAAACAATTTTTTGGATCAGATTTCCCTTCTGATAAAAGATACAATACTTTTCTTGCAATGCGAAATACTGATTTTTTTGTAGGAGAATTTTTAGTCGTATTATGTTGTAATTCTTTTATATATTTTTTGACATATTTTTTGATCCATTTTTCTTCTGAATGATTATTTTGAATTTGATCTAAAATGCTTAGAACTTCATTTTTAATTTTATAAATAGGTCTTTGAAATGCTTTCCAAGCTTTTTCTTTTTCATTTTTAACATATTCTTTAGCTTCTATATCTATTTGATCTAAAAAATCAACATTAGCTATTTTACAATAATTTTTTTGATTAATTTCAAACCTAAAATTCAAAATCCAATCTCTAAATTTTTTGATTCCGTCATTATTCATTTCCCATTCTAAACGTTCTTTTGATTTGTATCTTTCATGTGAAGAAGAAGTAGAATGTCCTTGAGGTTGGGTTAAATTTGTAACATGTATGATTACGGGAACATGTTCCTTACGAGCAATTTGATCTGCTTTAAGATATGTTTTTGTGAGATCTATGTAATTATATCCATGGACACGAATAATTTCTATTCCTTTTTCTTTTTTACTTCTATGAAACCCATATAAAAGATCGCTAATATTTTGTTTTGAAAATTGGTATTTATTTGGGACAGATATTCCATATTCATCATCCCAAATGGAAAGTATAATCGGAATCTGTAATACTGAAGCGGCATTCAATGTTTCCCAAAATAATCCTTCAGAAATACTAGCATTTCCTATTGTTCCGAATGCCACTTCATTTCCATTATGAGAAAACATTTTATGTGTTTCCTTTAAATTTTTTAATTTTTTATAAATTTTAGAAGCCTGAGCTAATCCTAATAATCTAGGCATTTGAGCAGCAGTAGAAGATATGTCTGCACTAGAATTTTTTTGTTTAATAAGATTTTTCCAATTTCCATCTTTATTCAAAAAACGTGTTCCAAAATGAGACGTCATCATTCTACCAGACGAAACAGGCTCTTCTTCTAGATCTGAATGAGCGTATAATTGCGAAAAAAAACTTTTTACCGTTAAAACTCCAATAGCCATCATAAACGTTTGATCCCGATAATATCCAGATCTATAATCTCCATTCTTAAAAACTTTTGCCATGGCTAGTTGAGGAATTTCTTTTCCATCTCCAAATATTCCAAATTTAGCTCTTCCATTTAAAACTTCTTTACGACCTAAAATGCTAGTTTCACGACTAATTCTTGCTAATTTATAATCATTTATAACTATTTTTTTAAATGAATCAAAATCAAAATAAGGTTCCTCATCATCAATAAATTTTTTATTGTTGTAATTCATAAACTATCATTTTTTTTTATGAAAATACAGGAATTTTCATTTCTGAATTTCTTTATTTAATTTTAATAAATATATTTCAATGAAAAATAGAAACTATGATTGATCATATGTTCGGAAAAATCACTCTTTCTATTATAAAGCCAGACGCGGTACAAAAAGGATATGTTTTTCCTATTTTATATAAAATAGTACACGCAGGATTTCACATTATAGCGCTAAAAATAACGGAACTTTCCAAAAAATCAGCTACAAAATTTTATGCAGAACATAAAAAAAAATTATTTTTCGAATCTTTAGTAAAATTTATGTCTTCTGGTCCAATTGTATCTGTAATATTAGAAAAAGAAAATGCCGTAAAAGATTTTAGAATTTTAATAGGAGAGACGAATCCAGTGCACGCAAAAACAGGTACTATACGAAATTTATATGCAACTTCTTTAGAAAAAAACGCGATACATGGATCTGATAGTAATCAAAATGCTATAAAAGAGTGTTTGTTTTATTTTTCTAATAGAGAAATTTTTTTTTAAATATGAAAATATGAAAAAAAGTTTTTTGATGGGTTTTTCTATCATTTTTATTTTGATGTTTGTAATAATATTGTGGATAGCTAACACATATAATCATCTAATCAAACTGAACGAAAATATTAAAACACAATGGGGTCAAGTAGAAAATGTTTATCAACGTAGAGCTGATTTAATTCCAAATTTGGTAAATACAGTAAAAGGATCTGCCAATTTTGAAAAAGATACATTAAATCAAATCATAGAAGCTAGAGCAAAAGCTACTTCACTTTCTATAAATACAAATGATTTAAATCAAAACCAAATCAATAAATATCAAAAAGTACAAGATCACCTCAATCATTCTGTCAGTCGATTACTATTAATTGTAGAAAATTATCCTAATCTTAGGTCTACGCAAAATTTTTATGAATTACAAAATCAATTAGAAGGAACAGAAAATAGGATTAATGTAGAAAGAAATCGTTTCAATGAAAAAGTAAATAATTTCAATATTTATAGAAACCAATTTCCAAAAATTATAATTGCAAATTTGTTTTCTCAATTTCAAGAAAAAGGATATTTTCAATCTCAAATAGGATCCAAAAAGTCTCCAATTATAGATTTCTCAAAATAAGAATGTCATTCATGTTAGATTACAATATGGAATTGAAAGAGAATCAATTCAAAAAATTACGAATATGAGAAAAGTTATTCGATCTATTTTAATTATTTTAATTTTTTTTTGTTCAAATTTATTAAAAGGACAATTTTATATCCCTGAAGCTCCAAAAAAAATATATCCTGTACAGGATTATGCAGGAGTTTTATCCAAAAAACAAATAGAAAAGTTAAACCAAAAACTGATTTCGTATTCTAAAATTACATCAACAGAGATTTTAGTTCCCATTATTCAGGATCTTCAGGGAGAAGATCCGAATTTATTAGCTTCTAAATGGGGAGAAAAATGGAAAATTGGAAGAATTCATAAAAATAATGGTATAGTTATATTATTATCCATTCATGATAAAAAAATATCTATTCAAAACGGGTATGGGATAGAACCTTATATTACCGATTTTTTAACTATGAAAATTATAAAAAAAATAAAACCTATATTAAAAAATCATCTTTATTATAAAGCTATAGATTCTGGGACTCAAGAAATATTTCAAATTTTAAAAAATAAATATAAAAAAAAACAGAGTAATAAAATTTTTTCCATATGGAATTTATTCACTCATATTAGTAGTATTTTTTTGATTTTTTTATTATTTTATCTTTTTTTTATGAAAAAAACAACATACGCTTCGTTGTTTGATACATTATTTATCACCAATTTTTTATTTAGAAATAAAAAATATGATCATGATCATGATGAAAATTTTGATGGATTTGGAGGTGGAGGAAATTTTGGAGGAGGAGGAGGAAGTGGAAATTGGTAATTAATTATTTTTTTTTAAATGATCTAAATATTCCTTGAGTCTAGTAATTTTATTTAATGTATCATTCTCTTTTTTTCTTTCTTTCAAAAGTATATTTCTTGAAACAGAAGTCACATATTTATTGTTATATAAGTTTTTTCTAATCATAGACAATAAATTATAAAAATATTGAATCTTATTTTCAATTTTAACAATTTCCATATGAAAAAATTCCTTTTGGTCTAAGGATAAAAAAAATTGATCTGTTTCTAAAAAAAAAGAAAAAAACGGTATATTTTCTGGTTTTTTTGAAACAGGAATGATTTTATCTAACTTAGCAAGTTTTAATATAATGGAATCATATTTCTTTTCTATTTTTTCTTTTTTTCTGATAGAAAATAAAACAAGACTTTTTTGATGAGAAATATGATTCTGATTTCGAATATAGCGTATTTTAGATATAATTTTGGTCGCTTTTTCGAAATAGACTAAAACCTCATAGTCATAAAATTTTTTTTTAGGCCAAGAAGAAATAATTAAAGCATCCTTAGGCTCTCTTTTTCTAAGAAGATTCCAAATCTCTTCTGAAATGAAAGGCATATATGGATGTAATAATTTCAATATATTTTCAAACAACTTCACAGTATTGAAGTATACCATTTCTGGTACACATTTACTTCCATAAATAGGTTTAATAATTTCTAAAAAATATGAGCAAAAATCATTCCAAATAAATTTATATAAAATCATTAATGATTCATCCAATCTATATTCTCTAAAATATTTTTCAAAAATATCCAAAACATAATAAAAACGATTTCTTAACCACTTAATAGCAAGTAAAGAAGAATCAGGAATAGATTTATTTTTGGTGACTTCCCAACTTTGAATCAAACGAAAAGCATTCCATATTTTATGAGAAAAATTCCTTCCTTGGAAACATATTTTTTCTTCAAAATGAAAATCTTTTCCTGCACTATTTTTAAGCATAAGCCCCATACGAACAGCATCCGCTCCATATTTATTAATTAAATCTATAGGATTTGGAGAATTACTTAATGATTTTGATATTTTTTTATTTTTATAATCTCTAATAATTCCAGTAAAATAAACCCTTTTGAAGGGTTTATGATTTTGGAATAAAAAACCAGACATAATCATACGTGCAACCCAAAAAAATAAGATATCTGAACCTGTCACAATCTCCTCAGTAGGATAATAATAAAAAATTTCATGATTCTCAGGATGAGAAATTCCATTAAACACAGATATAGGTAATAACCAAGAAGAAAACCAGGTATCTAAAACATCCGGATCCTGCCATATTTCATTATAATTTAAAAATGGATTTTTACTTTTACATTTTGCTTTTTCTAATGCTTGTTCTAAATTTTCTGCAACTACAAAATCATTAAGTTCCTTACCATAATAATAGACAGGAATACGATGTCCCCACCATAATTGTCTAGATATATTCCAATCACGAATTTGATTCATCCATTTAAAATAAATTTTATGAAATTTTTTGGGATAAAATTGAATATCTCCATTTTTTACCGCTTCTATAGCAGGAATCGACATGTTTTTCATCCTTACAAACCATTGAAGAGATAGTCGTTGTTCAACGACTGATAAAGTTCGTTCCGAAAAACCTATTTTATGATTGAACTTTTCTATATTTTTTACCATTTTTAATTTATGGAGTTCTTCTATTATTTTTTCTCTTACTTGAAACCGATCCATTCCTTTATAATGAATTCCTTTTTCATTGAGAGTGGCATTTTTATTGAAAATATTGATTATATCTAATTTATGTTTATCTGCTATATTTTTATCATGTATATCATGAGCCGGAGTAATCTTTAAACATCCAGTTCCGAATTTTGGATCTACATATGAATCTTGTATAATTGGAATATCTCTATTGAGAATTGGAATTTTAGCATATTTTCCTTTCAAATGATAATAACGACTATCGTCTGGATGAAAACAAATTGCTGTATCACCAAATATCGTTTCAGGACGAGTTGTAGCTACAGTTACATAATTTTCTTCTCCTTTGATTTTATATTTCAAATAATATAGTTTTCCAATATGTTCCTTATAAAGAACTTCCTCATCAGAAAGAGTAGTTTGAGCTTCCGGATCCCAATTAACAACATGATGTCCTCTATAGATGTATCCCTTATCATACAAATCAATAAAAACTTTCGTTACAGATTGAGATAATTTAGGACTCATCGTAAATTGAGTACGATTCCAATCACATGAACATCCCAATTTTTTAAGTTGATCAAAAATAATATTTTTATGCTTTTTTGCCCATTTTGTTACATGATACAAAAATTTTTTTCTTCCTAAAAAAATCTTAGATAATCCTTTCTGTTTTAACTGATGAACTACTTTAGCTTCTGTAGCAATAGATGCATGATCTGTTCCCGGAATCCAACAAGTATTATATCCTTTCATTCTTGCATATCTAATCAAAACATCCTGTATAGTATTATTAAGCATATGTCCTATATGAAGAACACCAGTCACATTTGGAGGAGGCATCACTATAGCATAAGGTATTCTATCATCTGGATATGAAGAAAAGTAATTTCCTTTCATCCAATAATGATATCTTTTTTTTTCCGCATGTTTGGGATCATATTTAATTGGAATTTTCATAAATTTAAAAATATAAAAAAAATTGAAATAATCATGAAAATTATTTTGATTGCTGCTGTTTCAAAAAATGGATTTATAGGAAAAAATAACCAGTTAATGTGGCATTTACCTAATGATTTAAAACGTTTTAAAAATTTAACTATAGGAAAAACAGTTTTAATGGGAAGAAAAACTTTCGAATCTATTGGAAAAATCCTTCCAGAAAGAAGAAATATTATCCTTACAAAAAATAAAGAAAACTTTTTATACTTAAAAAAAAATCAGAAAAATATTAGAATTATTTCTTCTATCAAAGAAATAGAAAAAATATACAAAAAAATATTTGTCATAGGAGGAGAAAAAACATATGCATACACAATTGAAAAAGCAAATATTATAGAATTAACACTAGTTCATAAAAAATTTCATGGAGATGCTAAATTCCCAAAAATAGATCCAAAAAAGTGGAAAAAAATATATGAATTTTTTTGTGAAAAAGATAATAATCATTTATTCGACTACAGTTTTGTTAGATTTGAAAGAAAAAAATAATCTATTCTCTTCTATCCAATTCCTTCTTTATTTGTGCCGCCAGCTCATAACATTCATTAACAACCGCATGATTTAATAAAGCATTCAAATCCTTTTCTGTCATTTTTTCTAAATCTTGTTGACTTTTACCTTTAAAAAAAATAAGATTATTCTTTTCTATTCCTGTCTCAGAAGTTTCATTTTCTTTATTAAGAGGAAATCCATTTTCAAAATAAATTCCAGCCTTATCAAAAATTTCTTTTGTTGTATAAATGGGAGCCTGAAAACGGACAGCCAAAGCAACAGCATCCGATGTTTTAGAATCTATTTTTTGTTCTATTTTCTCTTTTTTTTTTCCTTCTTTTATATCATCGCTTCCTTCTTCTAACAAAAGATAAGAAAAAAATATTCCATTTACCAATTTATATATAACGACCGCTTTTAATCTAATATGAAATTTTTTTGCAAAAGAAAGAAATAAATCATGTGTAAAGGATCTGGATGGATCTTTTTTTCCTAAAGCAGAAGCAATAGACTGGGCTTGCAAACTCTCTATAATAATCGGAAGTTTTATTCTTCCAGATTCTTCTTCAAGCAATAAAACATATATACCAGATTGTATTTGACTTAAGGATATTCCCCGTATAGTTAATCTAATGAGTTGATCCATAGGAATATATTTATTATAATCAATCTAACCACTATCTCCAAATATACTAAATTCGGGAGGATATTTTTTTGATTTATTGTTCTACCAATAATATAATAAAATTCTTAGTTATATGTAATAATTTTTTTTATATATTTAATAATAATATTAAAAATTTTTATTATGAATACTTCTTTTAGATTTTTGATTTTAACAATTTTCATATCGTTAGGATTTATTACTTCTTGTAATGATGATGAGATAACTCCTGCAGAGGAAGAAAAATCTAGCGTGAATGACACCATCAACGTTACTTCAACCCCGACGGAACCTCCTCCTTATGATGATGATGAAATTGATAAGATAAATCCCGAAGAATTATCTAGACAAATCAAAGAAATAGGAGAAAAAATAGAAAAATTAGAAAAAGAAAGTACGAGACAATTTGATGAATATACTCAAATGGCAGAGTTCCAAAAGAAAATTTTGGGAGAGATTAGAAGAAAAAAAATGATTATGAGATCTAAACCTGTAGGTTCAGAAGAGCAAAAAAAAGCTCAAAAAGATTTTGAAGATGAAAAGAAATATGGAAAAGAAAAATTACAAATACTCAAAGAAAAAAATATCCTTTTGCATAAATTAACAAGATCAATAACAGAAGCAAAAAAGGAACAAATGGAGTTACAAAAAAAACAAGATTACTTCTTGAAAAGACAAAAAGAAAAACAAGAAAAACAAGAGAAAGAAAACAAAAAGACAAAAAAAAATTAAATTAACTGATTCAATACTTTTATTCTAACGGAAAAGAAAGGAGTCTTTCTTTTCCGTTGTTTTTTTTTATATTTTATGAAAAACTGATACATCCTATTCTTATGAAAGAAAAGAGTTTTCGTGAAGTTATAACAGAAGCTATGAGTGAAGAAATGAGAAAAGATGAGACTGTTTATCTTATGGGCGAAGAAGTTGCTCAATATGATGGAGCTTACAAAGCTTCTAAAGGGATGCTAAAGGAATTTGGTCCAAAAAGAGTTATTGATACTCCTATATCAGAATTAGGATTTTCTGGAATCGGAGTCGGGTCTGCCATGAATGGATGTAGACCTATTATTGAGTTCATGACTTTTAATTTTTCTTTAGTTGCCATGGATCAAATTATTAATAATGCAGCAAAAATATGTTATATGAGTGGAGGACAATGGAATATCCCTATTGTTTTCAGAGGGCCCACTGGTTCTGCTGGACAATTAGGAGCTACACATTCTCAATCTTTCGAAAGTTGGTACGCAAGTTGTCCTGGATTAAAAGTCGTTATTCCATGTAATCCTTACGATGCAAAAGGTCTCTTAAAATCTGCGATTAGAGATAACAATCCCGTAATTTTTATGGAATCTGAACAAATGTATGGAGATACAATGATGATTCCAGATGAAGAATATATTCTACCTATTGGAAAAGCAGATATAAAAAAAGAAGGAACTGACATTAGTTTAGTCTCTTTTGGAAAAATCATGAAAACAGCTTTAAATGTGGCTTTTAAACTAGATAAAGAAAATATTAGTGTAGAGGTCATAGATATTCGGACTATACGTCCATTAGATTATGAATCTATCCTATTTTCTGTAAAAAAAACTAATCGTTTAGTAATTTTAGAAGAATCATGGCCTTTTTCATCTATCGCTTCTGAAGTTTCTTTTTTTATACAAAAAAAAGCATTTGATTATCTTGATGCTCCTATTAATAGAATCACTTTATTAGATACACCTGCTCCTTATGCTTCTAATTTAGTAAAAACTTGGTTTCCTGATGAAAATAAAATAATCAATGCTATAAAAAAAACTCTTTATTTAAAAATTTAAAAAAATATCAATAAATAGCTTGAACAATTTTGTAAATATTTTCTGGTCTATCCATGGTATAATAATGAATTACTTCTGCTCCAGAATTTTTTAATTCTTTCGATTGATGAATCGCCCATTCAATTCCAATATGAGATACATTTTTTTTATTTTTTGCTTTTTCTACTTCTTTTACTAATTCATTTGGAATATTTAAATAAAAACGAGATGGAAGACTGTTTAATTGCTTTTGAGAAGAAATAGGTTTTATTCCAGGTATGATAGGAACAGAAATTCCTTCTGATCTACATTTTTCTACAAAGGAAAAAAATTTTTTATTATCAAAAAACATTTGAGTGACAATATAATTCGCTCCTGCTTCTACTTTTTTTTTCAAAAAAAATAAATCACTTTCCATATTTGGAGCTTCTAAATGCTTTTCTGGATATCCTGCGACTCCAATACAAAAATCAAATAATGGAAATTCTTTTTTTTCCACAAAAGTTGTATCAAGATATTTTCCTAGGTTTAAATTTTTAACTTGTTTTACGAGTTCTACGGCATATTTATGTCCATTTTCTGGCGCAATAAAACTTTTTTCAGATTTTAGAGGATCTCCTCTCAAAACTAAAACGTTATCTATTCCCAAAAAATTGAGATCTATCAAAGCATTTTCCGTCATTTGTTTACTAAACCCTCCACAAATGAGATGAGGAACTGCATCAACTCCATATTTATTCATAATAGCAGCACAAATACCTACGGTTCCTGGACGTCTTGAAATTTTTTTTCTCTGTAAGAGTCCATTTTCTTTTTTTACATAAAAAAATTCTTCACGATGGTAAGTCACATCAATAAAAGGAGGACAAAATTCCATTAATGGATCTAAAGTAGAAAAAATATCTTGAATATCACGTCCTCTCAAAGGAGGAAGTATTTCAAAAGAAAATAAACTTTTTTTTGCTTTAGCTATATGCTCTATCACTTTCATAACATAAAAAATTTTTACTTAATATGATCAAATTCTGTATAAGGAACCAAAACTTTGGGAATAGTAATTTTATTTTCAGTTTGATTATTTTCTAGTAAAGCAGCCATAATTCTTGGTAAAGCTAAAGCACTACCATTTAGAGTATGACAAAATTCTATGTTTCCTGTAATAGTTTTATATCTAAGATGTAATCTATGAGATTGAAAATTAGTACAATTTGATATAGAACTGACTTCTAACCATTTTTTTTGTGCTATAGAATAAACTTCAAAATCATAAGTTATAGAAGAAGAAAATCCAAGATCTGGAGCACTTAAACGAACAAGACGAAAGGGTAAGTTTAAAGATTTTAAAATATTTTTTACATGTAAAATCATTTCTTTCAAGAAATAAGAAGAAGAATCTGGTGTAGTAATTTGAATAATTTCCACTTTTTCAAATTGATGCAATCTATTCAATCCTCTAACTTTTGATCCATAAGAACCTGCTTCTCTTCTAAAACAAGAAGTATAAGTTGTGGCTTTAATAGGAAGATCTAAATCTGTAAGGATTCTATCTCTATAACAATTCATTATAGGAATTTCTCCAGTTGGAATCAAATAGAAGTTATTTTTTTCTATGAAATACATTTGATTTTCTTTATCCGGAATTTGTCCTGTAGCATATCCAGATTTTTCATTAATAAGATAAGGTAAACTATATTCTTTGTATGAAGCTTGTATATTTTGATCTAAAAAATATTGAATTAAACTTCTTTGTAATTTTGCTCCTTTTCCCATATAAACGGTAAAACCAGAACCACATATTTTTGTACCTAAATTTGAATCAAATAAACAAAATTTTTTGGATAATTCCCAATGAGGTAAAGGATTTATGATGGGACAATGAATTTCTCCTTCCTGAAAAAGAATCTCATTTTTTTCATAATTTTTATTTATTTTTTCATCAGGAATATTAGGTATCTGATTTAATTTTTTTTCTAAAATTTTAGAAATTTTTTCTAATTGAATATTGATACTTTTTCTTTCTTTTTTGAGAAGAAGAGATTTTTCTCTCAAAGATTTGATTTGAGAATCATCATTATATGAATTGAAAATTTTACCTATTTTTTTGGATATCAAATTTTCTTTTTCCAATATTTTATTGAGAATGTTCTGAGCTGTTTTTTTTTTTTCGTCTAAAATTAATATTTCATTTATAAGATGTAATTTTTTAAAATTCCGTTTTTTTAATCCCAATAAAACTTTTTCTTGATTTTTTCGTATAAAAGAAATTTGAAGCATATTATATGAAAAACTAAAATCGTATAATTTACTACTGACTATGCACACAAGATACAAATAATATTTTCTATATTTGCATGATGCAAATCATAAACTTTTTTTGAAAAAAAAATTTGATCAATATTTTTTAAAAGACCATAATATAGCCAAAAAAATTGTAAATTCTCTTTCTTTTGAAAGTTACAATACAGTTGTAGAAATTGGTCCAGGTTTGGGGATTCTGACTCAATATTTATTGACTCATAATCCATATCATCATATTTTTTTAATAGAAATTGATGAAGAATTAATTTCTTTTTTAAAAAAAAATTTTCCAATTTCTAAAAATCAAATTATTCACAGAGATTTTTTAAAATGGAACCCTGAGGAAATCAATTTACAAAATTTTGCAATTATTGGTAATTTTCCTTATAATATTTCTTCTCAAATCTTATTTCATATATTGAGATATAATCAATACATTCCAGAATGTATTGGAATGTTTCAAAAAGAAGTAGCAAAACGGATCACATCGCATCAGGGTAAAAGAACTTATGGAATTTTATCCGTTTTAGTTCAAACATTTTATGATGTAAAATACCTTTTTACTGTAAGAGAAAAGGTATTTTTTCCTATTCCCAATGTACAATCTGCAGTAATTTCTTTAAAAAGAAAAAATGAAAACACCAACTTCAATAAAAGTATGTTGTTTCAATGCGTTAAAATTGCTTTTAATCAAAGAAGAAAAAAATTAAAAAATTCTTTACAGTTATTTAAACATATTCCAAATTTTCAAAAAATCCCATTTTTAAACAAAAGAGCAGAAGAATTATCTGTAAAAGAGTTTCTTCAATTAACAAAAGAAATAGAAATTAGGAAATGATTACTCAATTATTAGATGGAAATTTATTGGCTAAAGAAATAAAGAATGAAATATGCAAGATTATAGAGAAAAAAATATTAAACAAAAACAAACGTGTTCCTCATCTTGGTATTATTTTAACAGGAAATAATAGTTCTAGCATAACATATGTTAATAACAAAATTAAAGAGTGCAAAAATATTGGAATCAAATCTTCTTTGATTCATTTACCTATAAATACTTCAGAAAAAGAATTATTAGAAAAAATAAAAGGAATGAATCAAAATCCATATATTGATGGTTTTATTGTGCAATTACCTCTAGAAAAACACTTGGATCAAGATAAAATAATTTTATCTATCAACCCTAAAAAAGATGTGGATGGATTTCATCCTGAAAATTTTGGAAAAATGGCTTTAGATATAAAAGCTTTTTTTCCTGCTACTGCATTAGGAATATTAACTCTTTTGGAAAAATATAAAATTCAGATATCTGGAAAATATACTGTGATAATTGGAAGAAGTAGAATAGTAGGAAGACCAATTAGCATACTCATGAGTAGAAAAAATAATCCTGGAAATAGTACGGTAACACTTACTCATAGTAAAACTCCAAATATAGAATTTTATACTAAACAAGCTGATATTATTATAGTCGCAGTAGGAATTCCAGGATTTCTTAAAGGAAAAATGATTAAAAAAGGATCCATAGTTATAGATGTAGGAATCCATAATCATGAAAAAAAAATACTAGGAGATGTTGATTTCTATAGTGTTTATGGAAAGGCTTCTTATCTGACCCCTGTTCCAGGAGGCATAGGCCCTATGACTCGTGTTATGTTACTCAAAAATACTTTAATAGCAGCATTAAATAACAGATAAATAAATGAATGAAAAAATCAGTTATCCTATAAAAGAATCATTTTATTCTATTCAAGGAGAAGGTCATTATTATGGAATAGCTGCATATTTCATTCGTTTCGGGGGATGTAATATAAAATGTGATTGGTGTGATACAAAAGAAAGTTGGAATATAAAACAAAAAGATTTCCTTCCAATTCATAAAATTATTGCTAATGTTGTTAACAACAATCATCAAATCAAAACTGTTGTAATTACTGGAGGGGAACCTACAATGTGGAATTTATCTCCTTTAATTAAAAAACTTAAAAAGAAAGGATATCGGATTCATATTGAAACTTCGGGATCTTATCCTATAAAAGAAAAATATGTGGATTGGATTACAATTTCTCCTAAAAAAATAAAACTTCCTATACGAGAAAATTATAAAAAAATTAATGAATTAAAAATTGTGATTTCGGATGAAAATGACTTTTCCTTTGCGGAAGAACAAGCTGCTTATATTGAAACTACTAATTGTTTTTTGTTTCTGCAACCAGAATGGAATAACACTTTCAATATTCTTCCAAAAATAATTTCTTACATTAAAAAAAATCCTAAATGGAGAATTTCTCTTCAAATTCATAAAATGTTAAATATCCCTTAAGATTTTGAATGTCTATTCTCCAGAATATTAATAACGTCTTGTATTTTGAATCCTTTTTCTTTCAAAAGAATAAGATAATGAAAAAGTAAATCTGCAGATTCATTTAAAAATAAATTTTTATTATTATCTTTAGATTCAATGATTAGTTCCACTGCTTCTTCTCCTAATTTTTGTGAGATTCTATTGACTCCTTTTTTTAATAATTGATATATATAAGAATTTTCTTGTTTTTTTTTAATTTTATCCGATATTATATTTTCCAAATGAAATAGAAAATTTTTATTGTTTATTTCTTTCCAACACGTATCCGATCCTTTATGACAAGTAGGCCCTGCTGGTTCTGCTTTAATTAATAATGTATCTTCGTCACAATCTACTAATATATCTTTGATAAAAAGATAATTTTTACTAATTTCTCCTTTAGTCCATAATCTTTTTTTAGATCTGCTATAAAAAGTAACTTTTTTTTCATCAATGCTCTTTTTATAAGCTTCTTGATTCATATAACCCAGCATTAATACCTTATCTGTTTTTGAATCTTGAACAATCACGGGAATCAACCCTTTTTTAAAATTTATCATGTTTTTTTTATCCGTTTGTATTTTTTACTGTAATTCTTACAGGTATGTGAAGTTGATTTAAATAATATTTTAATTTTGGAATCTCTATTTCTTTATAATGGAATATACTTGCGGCTAAAGCGGCGTCAGCTTTTCCTTTTTCAAAAATTTTATAAAAATCTTCTAATTTTCCAGCTCCACCTGAAGCAATAACCGGTGTAGAAATATTTTGGGATATTTTTCTAGTGATATCTAATGCAAATCCATTTTTTGTTCCATCATGATTCATTGAAGTTAATAATATCTCTCCTGCTCCTCTATTAGTTCCTTCCTTAGCCCAATCTAGGGTTTTAGTTTGAGTTGAAATTCTTCCTCCATTTAAATATACCCACCATTCATTCAATTCATATTTAGTATCAATAGCTAAAACAATACATTGACTTCCAAATCGTTTAGAAAAATTTTCTAAAAGATTCGGATTTTTAAAAGCAGCCGTGTTGATCGATATTTTATCTGCTCCTGCATTTAACAATAGGTCAACATCTCTTTCCTCCCTAATTCCTCCACCAACCGTAAAAGGGATATTAATATGACGGGAAATTTCTTTAACTAAGCTAATTAATGTTTTACGTTTTTCATTTGTCGCTGTAATATCCAAAAATACTAATTCATCTGCTCCTTGTTTTGTATACCAACAAACTAATTGTATTGGATCTCCAGCATCTTTTAAATGTTTAAAATTTATTCCTTTTACTGTTCTTCCATTTTTAATATCTAAACAAGGTATGATACGTTTAGCTAACATATTTTAATTGTTATTATTCCTTTTTTTTTTCCAATTTTTAAGATTGGATAATGATATTTTATTTTCATATATAGCTTTTCCAATAATGACTCCACTACAACCTAAATTAAATAATTTGTATACATCATCCATATTCCTAATTCCTCCACTTGCTATGAATTCAATATTTGGAAACTTTTCAAGAATTTTTTCATACAAAAGAAAAGAAGGGCCTGATAAAACTCCATCTTTAGATATATCTGTACAAAAAATTTTTTTAACTCCATGATTACTTTTTTCTTGTAAAAAATCAAAAAATGGATAATCACTAAATTTAGTCCATCCATGGGATGCTATTTTATTGTTTTTAACGTCTACTCCTAATAAGATCTTATCACCCCCATAAGTATCAATCCATTTTTTGAAAAGAAAAGGCTTTTGAACAGCAATACTTCCCACAGTAACCATATGACCCCCGTTTTCAAACACAGTATGAATATCTTCTTCAGAATGAATACCTCCTCCAAAATCTATAATTAAACGTGTATTTCTCGCTATTTTTTCTAAAATTTTCCAATGAACTACTTTTCTTTTTTTTGCTCCATCTAGATCTACTAAATGAAGTCTAGATATTCCATGATTTTCCAATAAAAGAGCGACTTCTAATGGGTCTTTATTATAAATTTTTTTTCTTTTAAAATCACCTTGTATTAATCGGACACATTTACCGTCAATTAAATCTATAGCTACTATAATATCCATTGTCATAAAATTTTATTATAATCGAATGAAATTTTCTAATATTTTATGTCCTACATAAGAAGATTTTTCGGGATGAAATTGTACAGCATAAAAATTATTTTTTTGTAGTGCAGCACTGTAAGGAACTATATATTCCGTTTTTGCTGTTGTGTATTTTCCTAAAGGAACATAATAACTATGAACAAAATATTGATAACTCCCATTTGGTATATTTTCAAATAAAGGTCCTTTCAGTTTTTGTATTGTGTTCCAACCTATTTGAGGAATTTTTTCATTTCTATCGATAGATTGAAATTTTTTGACAAACAAATCAAAGATTCCTATGCATGGAGTACTGCTTTCTTCTGAAAACTTACAAAGTAATTGCATGCCTAAACATATCCCTAACACAGGTTGTTTTAATTCAGATAAAAGTAAATCCAATTTTTTTTCTTTTAAATATTTCATAGCACAATTTGCTTCTCCAACACCAGGCAAAATAATTTTTTCTGCATTTTGAATCGATTCTTTAGAATCTGTTACCTTAGCTTGTATTCCTATTCTCTCTAGAGAAAAAAGAACCGATTGTACATTTCCTGCAGGATATTTTATGATAATCGTTTTCATAATATTTTAAAATTTTTACAATATTCCTTTCGTACTAGGTATTTCAGTAGAAAAGTTTTTTTGTATTGCCATTTTCATAGCTCTTCCAAAACATTTAAAAATAGATTCTATTTTATGATGATCATTTTTTCCTATAGCATGAATATGTAAATTACATTTGGCCGATAAAGAAAAGGATTGAAAAAAATGAAAAAACATTTCAGTGGAAATGTTTCCTATTTTTTCTCTGAAAAAATTGACCTTCCAGATCAACTGACTTCTCCCTCCAAGATCTAATGCAATGGTAGATAAACTTTCGTCCATAGGAAGAGAATAAAATCCATAACGTTCTATTCCTATTTTATTTTCCAAAGCTTGATAAAAACTTTCTCCTAAAGTAATTCCGATGTCCTCTATAGTATGATGATCATCTACATGAAGGTCTCCTTTTGTTTGAATATTCAAATCTATAGAACTATGAAATGCTATTTGTTGTAGAAGATGATCAAAAAAACCCAGTCCTGTTTGAATATGAGATTTTCCCTTTCCATAAATAGAAATAGTAATTTTAACATTTGTTTCTAATGTTGTTCGTTGATGAATAAATTTTTTAGTTGTGATAGATGATAAATATTCATAAATTTCTTTCCAACTGTCCGTTTTTAACAATATTGTTTTTTTAAGATCTCTTTCTTCTATACTAGAATAGTAATCTTTTTCTTCTTTTGTTAAATTCTGATAATGATGATTATTTTTAATCCATATAGACTGACATCCTAAATTTTTAGCTAACAAAACATCTGTTAATCTATCTCCAATTACAAAAGATTTGGGAATATTGTAACAATCAGATTTTAAATAATTTGTAAGCATTCCGATACCAGGTTTTCTGTTTGGTGATTTTTCTTCTGGAAAAGTTCTATCTATATGAACAGAAGTAAAATGAATACCTTCAGTTTTTAAAATATTTAATATATGATTATGTATAGGCCAAAAAATTTTATCAGGAAATTGATCTGTTCCTAAACCATCTTGATTAGTTATCATAACTAAATCGTAATTCAATTCTTGCACGATTTTTGACAAAAAAAATATTACTTTGGGATAAAAACGAATTTTATCAATAGAATCAATTTGATAAGTAGGAGGATTTTCTTGTATTAGAGTTCCATCTCTATCAATAAACAATATTTTTTTCATCATATTTCTCTTTTTTGAATCGAATATTTTCGAATCTGATCTATTAAATACTCATTTTCTTCATGAGTTCCTACTGTAATTCTTAAACAATTTTTACATAAAATGATTTTTGAACGATCTCTAACAAAAATTTTTTTTCTCATGAGATATTGATAAAGATTTTTTGAAGAAAAATTTATTTTTGCTAATAAAAAATTAGCAGAACTAGGATATACTTTTTGTATGATAGGAATTTTTATTAAGGATTTTTGCATATATTCTCTTTCTGAAAGAATGTTTTTTAAATGAAAAAAAAATAAATCTTTATTTTCTAATGCTTTTAGAGCTATTTCTTGAGAAAGAAAACTGATATTGTATGGATATTTTACTTTATTCATCCACCGAATGATGGATTCAGAAGCAATAGCTATTCCTATTCGTAATCCTGCTAAACCCCAAGATTTAGAAAGCGTTTGTAAAATGATTAAATTTGGATATTTATCAATTTCCATTGATAAAGATTTTTGATTTGAAAAATCTATGTATGCTTCATCTAAAACAACAATTCCTGTAAATTTTTTTGTTATTTCTTCTATATCTTCTCTTTTTATATCATTTCCAGTAGGATTATTGGGAGAACAAATAAAAATAATTTTGCTATTTGGATTCAAAACTTTTTCTATTTTATCTAAATTTAATTGATAATATTCTTCTGTAAGAAAAATTTTTATAACATCCACTTCATGAATCTTTCCAGTGACTTCATACATGCCGTAAGTAGGAGGAAATATAATGGCATGATCTACTTTTGGACGAGAAAAAATACGATACACCAAATCAATAATTTCGTCACTTCCGTTTCCCAAAAATATCTGAGATGGAGAAACATTTTTAAAATCTGATATTTTTTCTTTCAATTCTTTTTGTAAAGGATCCGGATATCTGTTATAAGAATTTAAAAAAGATAAAGGAGAACCAAAAGAATTTTCATTAGCATCCAAAAAAATAGAATTTTTTTCTTTATGGTGTTCTGTTCTAGCAGACACATAAGGATCCAGACTTAAAATATTTTCTCTGATTAGAGAATTCAAATTAAATTTATTCATGCATTGACATTTAAAACTCATTTTTTAATCGAATATTAATAGATTTTTTATGTGCTAGTAATCCTTCTTCAGAAGATAAAATATTGATACATTCTGATAAATTTTTCAATCCTTTCTTAGATATTTTTTGAAAAGTGATTTTTTTTATAAAACTATCTATAGATACTCCACTATAAAATTTAGCATAACCATAGGTAGGAAGCACATGATTGGTTCCAGAAGCATAATCTCCTGCACTAACTGGAGAATAATTTCCTAAAAAAACAGATCCAGCGTTAGTAACTTTTTCCCCCCAATAAGAAGCATTTTTACAATTTATGATTAAATGTTCTGGAGCAATTTGATTGATTAGAGTCAAGCATTCATCTAAAGAAGTAAGAACAATTATTTTGCTTTTTTTCAAAGATTTTTCAACAATATCTTGTTTTTTATCAATATCTAAAAATTGTTTTTTTAATTCTTTTTTCACTTTTTCGATCCAAAATTGATTGTTTGGAGTGACTAATAGAATATAACTATCTGGATCATGTTCTGATTGAGACAATAAATCAGACGCAACAAATTCTGGATTTGCTGTTTCATCAGCCATAATTGCTATTTCTGAAGGTCCAGCAGGTATATCTATAGAGACAATCCCTCTTTGGGATACAATTTGTTTAGCTATTGTCACATAAGAATTTCCTGGACCAAATATTTTATATACAGAAGAAATGCTTTCTGTACCATAGGCCATAGCTGCAATAGCTTGAGCTCCTCCTACCTTGTATATACGTGTAATTCCTACATATCTAGCTGTATAGAGAATAGATGGATGAATTTCCCCATTTTTATTTGGGGGGGTACATAATATAATGTTTTTACATCCTGATAAATTTCCAGGAATTCCTAACATTAACACAGTGGAAAACAAAGGAGAAGAGCCTCCTGGGATATAAAAACCGACTTTTTCTATGGGAATAATTTTTCTCCAACAAAAAACTCCTTTTGAAATCTCTATGGGAGTCTCTTCATGTATTTGTTTTTCATGAAAATATTTTATATTTTGATAGGCAATTTCAATAGATTTTTTGAAACAATTTGAGATTTGCATATCCGCTTTATTGAATTCTTCTTCTGTTACTTGAATATGTTTTATATCTGTATGATCATATTTTCTTGTATAAGTTTTTAAAGCGACATCTCCGTAATTTTTAACATTATCAATGATAGGAGTAACTAAATTCTTTAAATGGGAAATATTTTGTAAAGTTCTATTTGAAATAGAATTCCATATTTCGCATGTGGGATGAATATATACTTGAATCATATCCATATTTCTATTTTATTATTTTTTTATTATAGTATAATTTTTTCTATAGGGAGTACTAATATATCTTGAGCTCCAAGTGCTTTTAAGTTTTCTATTATTCCCCAAAAATCATTTTCATTTACGACAGAATGCACAGAACTACATTCTGAATTTGCTAAAGGTAGAATAACGGGACTTTTAATTCCTGGAAGATAAGATATTATTTTTTCTAATTTTTCATTAGAAACGTTTAATAGAATATATTTATTATTTTTAGCTTTTTTTACAGCTCTAATTCGGAATAAAAATTTTTCCATTATGATGTTTTGTGTAGAATCTAAATGGAGATGTGAAGCTAATACCGCTTCAGATTGAAGAACCGTTTCTACTTCTTTTAATCCGTTCATAAAAAGTGTAGATCCGCTACTTACTAAATCACAAATACAATCTGCTAAACCTATTCCAGGAGCAATTTCTACTGCTCCAGAGATTTCGTGAATCTCTGCATTTATATATCTTTTTTTAAAAAATTCCCTAACCAAAAAAGGATAACTTGTAGCAATTCGTTTTCCATCCAAATCTTGGATTTTATTGTAAGATAAAGATTTAGGAACAGCTATAGAAAGTCTGCATTTTCCAAATCCCAAAGTTTCTTTTATTTTGATCCTTTTTCTTTTTTCTAAAAGAAGATTTTTTCCCACAATTCCTATATCAGCTACTCCATCTTCTAAATATTGAGGGATATCATCATCTCTAAGAAAAAGGATTTCTAGTGGAAAATTAAGAGCCGTTGTTTTTAACTTATCTATCCCAATATTAATTTCAATACTGCAATCTTTCAGTAATTTGATAGAATCTTCATAAAGACGGCCTGATTTTTGAATTGCTATTTTAAGTTTATTCATAATCCAATACAGGAAAAAATAATAAAAGCTTACAAGAGTAAGCTTTTGATTTTAGTAGATTCATGCATTTTTTTTAATGCATCACAACAAATATAAAAACTATTTTGAATATTTTATAATTAATATAATTAACCTTTGGAATTACTTAGTCTATTTTTTTTCAATACAAATTAAAAAAAAATGAAAATTATCAGTTATAATATAAATGGAATTCGATCTGGAATTAATAAAGGATTATTGAATTGGATTGAAACGAATCAACCAGATGTTTTATGTTTACAGGAAATAAAAGCTTCTCCAGAACAAATTGATACAAATATTTTTAAAAAATTAGGTTATAATCATTATTGGGCTCCTTCAAAAAAAAGGAAAGGATATAGTGGAGTAGGAATTTTATGTAAAAAAAAACCTATTCATGTAGAATACGGAATAGGATTGAATTCTATAGATGAAGAAGGAAGAGTATTGCGTATAGATCTAAAAAATATATCAATAATTAGTCTTTATCTTCCTTCAGGAAATGATATGATGAAAAGATTGAATTTTAAATTTTTTTTTATGAAAAATTTTTTTTTACATATAAAAAAAATAAAAAATAAATTGAATAATCTTATTATTTGTGGAGATTATAATATTTGTCATCATGAAATTGATATTTATGATCCTATTCGGAATCAAAAAATTTCCGGTTTTTTACCGAAAGAAAGAAAGTGGATGACTCATTTTATGAATTTAGGATTTATAGATAGTTTTAGAAGTTTTGTTCAACAAGCGCATCATTACAGTTGGTGGAGTTATCGTTATGACGCTAGAAGAAATAATAAAGGGTGGAGAATTGATTATGCTATGGTTAGTAATTCCTTAAAAAAAGAAATGAAAAATGCTTATCTCCTGCCGGAGGTTAAATTTTCAGACCATTGTCCTGTTGTGCTAGATATTTTTTAATAATAAAAGAATGAATGACCTGACTGGGATTCGAACCCAGGACCCTTACATTAAAAGTGTAATGCTCTACCAGCTGAGCTATCAGGTCTTTAATATTTTCTTAAATAGTGATTAATTAAAAGCAAATATACTATAATTTTTATGTTTTTATGAAAATCACTTTAATTGGATATATGGGAAGTGGAAAAACTACTATAGGAAAAATGTTATCTCAAAAGTTAAATTTGAATTTTTATGATTTGGATGCTCTTCTTGTTGAAGAAAATAAAAATGATTCTATTCTTAATCTTTTTAAGAAGAAAGGAGAACTTTTTTTTAGAAATAGAGAACATTCTCTATTAAAAACAATTTTGAAACAAAAAAATAAATACGTTTTATCGGTTGGAGGAGGAACTCCTTGTTTTTATAACAATATCTATTTGTTAAACAAATATTCAAATACATTTTATTTGAAAACGGATAGTTATACTTTATTTAAAAGATTATTCCTAGAAAAGGATACAAGACCTTTAATTTCTCATTTATCTAAAAATGAATTATTTATATTTATTATCAAACATTTATCGAAAAGATCATATTTTTATGAAAAATCTTTGGAAAAGATAAATGTATACGGAAAATCTAAATACGATATAGTTCAAGAAATTGTTAAATCTGTTAGTTGAAATAGTCATGGAAAAAATATCATATAATCATTTTTTTATAGATAAAATTAAAAAATATTTTTTTTTGAATTCTTTGAATAAAATGAAAAAAAAAGTCTGTGTGGCTGTGAGTGGAGGATTAGACAGCATGGTCCTTATCAATTTGTTACTTGATATTCCTGAAATCGAATCAGAAGTAGCACATTGTAATTTTTCATTAAGAAATCAAGAATCTAATGAAGATGAATTTTTCATAAGAAATTTTTGTGATAAACAAAATATAATATGTCATGTAAAAAAATTTGATACTTTAAATTTTTCTAAAAAATATAAGTTATCTATACAAATGGCCGCGAGAAAACTTAGATATGATTGGTTTTCAAAACTGTTAAAAACAAATTCATATGAATACATGGTATTAGGACATCATTTTGATGATTCTATAGAAACTTTTTTTATAAATGCTTTTAGGGGAACTGGAATTAAAGGGTTATTGGGTATTCCTGAAAAAAATAAAAAATTTATTCGTCCTCTTTCTAATTTCAATAAAAAAGAAATTTTACATTATGCAAAAATAAAAAATATAAAATGGAGATTAGATCGTAGTAATCAAAATATTAAATATTTAAGAAATAAAATTCGTTTGGTTTTATCTAGATTTTATTCTTTTTCTTTTCAGAATGGATTAAAAAGAACTATAAATCATCTTTATGATGAAAACTTTTTAATCGAAAACAAAATAGAAGAAGTTCGTAAAGAAATTACAATAGAAAAAAAAAATGATCCATTTTTTTGGAAAATAGAATGTAAAAAGATAAAAAAATTGAATCCTTTGTCTTTTTATTTATTTAAATTATTTTCTCCATATGGATTTAATGATATTCATAGTATGAAACATCTTATTGATGCACAATCTGGAAAACAACTTATATCCAAAATCTATAGAATTATTAAAAGCAGAAATCATTGGGTTTTAGTTTCTCATAAATTCTTATTAGAAAATCTAAATAAGATTTATATAATCCAGAATCTAAAAATTGTTAAAAAAATGTTTTTACCTGTTAATATCAAATTTTTTTTGAATCCAAAAAAAGAAAGTAAACAAAACATGTGTTTGATAGATTTTGATAAAATTCAATTTCCATTATTATTAAGAACATGGAGAACAGGAGATTTCTTTTATCCTTTAAAAATGAAAGGAAAAAAAAAATTAAGTAAATATTATAAAGAAAAAAAATTTTCTCTTTTGAAAAAAGAACACACATGGTTATTAATTAACGGAAATGGATCTATAATTTTAATTCTAGGAAATCGTTTAGATGATAGATTTAAGGTTACAGAAAACACAAAAAAAATATTAGGTATAACAAAAATATAATTGAGTTATTGTCTGTCCATTTTACAATTTCAATTAGTATTTTTTTTAATTTTGAAAAGAATTAGTTGTTCTATTTATTTATGAAAATACACAATTTCAATGCAGGCCCTTCTGTTCTACCGAAAGAAGTTGTAAAAAAATCAGCTCAATCTATAATTAATTTTAATGGTTCTGGATTATCTTTACTTGAAATTTCTCATAGAAGTATGGATTTTTTAGAAATCATCGAAAAAGCTACTTTTTTAATAAAACGTATTATGAATTTAAATGACGATTATGCTATTTTATTTCTTCAAGGAGGAGCTACATTACAATTTTCAATGGTCCCATACAATTTAATGAATCAAGAAGCTTCTTATTTAGATACAGGATTTTGGGCTCATAACGCTATTAAAGAAGCTAAAAAATTTGGAAAAGTAAGAGTTTTATTTTCCGGTAAAAATAAAAACTATACATATATATCAACAAATTATCATATTCCATGTGATATGGATTATTTTCATTGTACATCTAATAATACAATAGTTGGAACACAAATGAAAATCTTTCCTAGAACATCTATTCCAATAGTTTGTGATATGTCTTCTGATATTTTTAGTAGAAAATTAGATTTTTGTCAATTCGGTTTAATCTATGCTTCGGCACAAAAAAATGTAAGTTCTGCAGGAATGACTATTGTAATTGTGAAAAAAAATATTTTAGGAACAATCAGAAAAAACATTCCTTCTTATATGGATTATAAAATTCATATACAAAATAATAGCATTTTAAATACTCCAAATGTTTTTTCTATTTATACTTCTATGTTGACTTTGAAATGGATAGAAAATCAAGGTGGTCTTTCTTTTTTGGAAAAAAACAATCAGAAAAAAGCTAAATTATTATATGATGAAATAGATCAAAATAATTTATTTGAAAATAAAATACATCAAGAAAATCGTTCTAATATGAATGTTACCTTTTTTTTAAAAGAAAAAAATTTAGAAAAAGAATTCAATAAAATGTGGAAAAAAGAAAATATTGTAGGATTAGATGGTCATAGATATTTAGGTGGATATCGTGCTAGTATATATAATGCACTTCCATTAGAAAGTGTTCAATTTCTCATTGAAATCATGAAAGAATTTGAAAGAAAATTTTCATAATGAATCACATAATAGAAAATAGATTTTTTAGCATAAAAAAAATGATTCCAAAAAATGTGAAAATTTTAGCCGTTTCTAAAAATCAAGAAATCTCTTCCATAGAAAAATTATACAGAATAGGACATAGAGATTTTGGAGAAAATTATATTCAAGAAATAGTGAAAAAATATAAAAAATTACCCAAAGATATTCGATGGCATATGATTGGAAGAATACAAAGTAATAAATTAAAATATATAATACCTTTTATTCATTTAATTCATAGCGTACAAAATATAAAACAAATTAATATAATAAATAAAATAGCGTTCAAACATAAAAAAATTATCAATTGTCTTTTACAAATTAAAATTTGTAATGAAAAAAATAAATCAGGAATCACTTCTAAAGAAGCTTCCAAAATATTGGAAGACAAAACTTTTAAAGAGATGAAAAATATAAAAATAATAGGAATAATGGGGATGGCTTCTTTTCAAGAATTAAAAAAAGTACATAATGAATTTTCATATTTACGTAAATTATATCATGAATATCAAAATCAATACGGACATAACATTCTTTCTATGGGAATGAGCAGAGATTATAATATAGCTATAAAATATGGAAGTACAATTGTTCGGCTAGGTACTTTAATTTTTGGTAATCGAAAAAAAATTATCTAATAGATTTTATATATTTTTTAATACTTTCTTCCAATTTATTTTTATCCAATGATTGAATAAAAGAACTACCAATGATTCCTCCATTAGCGTATTGACATGATAAATCAAAAGTCTTTTTATCTTTTATCCCAAACCCTATCAATTTTGGAATATTGAAATACAATTTTTTGATACGTTTGAAAAACGATATTTGTTCTTTTCCAAAAGGATTTATATTTACTGTACCTGTAGTAGAACTAGAAGAGGCTATATATAAAAATCCATCACTGATTTGACTTAACATGAATATTCTGTCTGAATTGGTTTTCGGAGTAATTAAAAATATCATAGATAACAAATATTTTTCAAATATATTTTGATACTTATGTAAAAAAACATCAACCGGAAGATCCGGTAAAATTAACCCGGAAATACCTGATTCTTTGCATCTTTTTAAAAATTTATCTTCTCCAAACTTATAAAATTGATTATAATACCCCATAAGAATAATAGGAACTTTTATTTTTTCCTTAATTTTTTCAATTTGATTAAATAATAAATAGAGATTCATTCCATTACTCAACGAAATTTGATTACTTTTTTGAATAATTATTCCATCTGCCAAAGGATCAGAATAGGGAATTCCTATTTCAATTAAATCTACAGAAAGATTTTGCAAAATTTTTATTATTTTTTCTGTACTATTTATACAAGGAAATCCTGCTGTAAAATAAATACATAATATGTTTTTATTTTTATTTCTAAATAAATTATGTATTTGATTCATTATTTGAAAAATTAAAAAAAAATTTATCGTAAACATTAATATCTTTATCCCCTCTTCCAGATAAAGTCACAATTACTATATCCTTTTTATGAAGTGGTATTTTTTTTAATGCAGCTAATGCATGGGCACTTTCTAGAGCAGGAATTATTCCTTCTGATCGAGTTAATTCATATCCTGCTTGTAAAGCTTCTTCATCTGTGGAATGTAAAAAATTAACACGTTTTTTTACAAAAAGATGAGCAAACATAGGGCCAATACCTGGATAGTCTAATCCCGGAGATATAGAATAAGCGGGAAGAATTTGTCCATCTTGATCTTGTAAAATCAATGTCATACTACCATGTAATACCCCTTTTGATCCACATTGAATAGCCGAAGCTGTTTTTTTTGTCTTAATACCTAAACCTGAAGCTTCTACAGCTATCAGCTTAACAGAATCATTATCCAAAAAATGATAAAAAGATCCTGCAGCATTGCTTCCTCCTCCTATGCAAGCTACTACATAATTAGGAGAAGAAAATCCTTCTATTTTTTCTAATTGCATTTTAATTTCTTCACTGATAATGGATTGAATATCTGCAACCATTTGAGGATAAGGATGGGGTCCCACTGTAGAACCTATTAAATAATAACTTTCAGGATGATTAATCCAATAACGAATGGATTCATTAACAGCATCTTTGAGTGTTTTATCTCCACTCAAAACTGGAACTACTTCAGCACCAAGAGATTTCATTCGAATGACATTACTATATTGACGTTTCATATCTGTTTCTCCCATAAAAATTATACATTCTAAATGCATTAATGCACAAATCGTAGCTGTTGCTACTCCATGTTGTCCAGCACCTGTTTCTGCAACAATTTTTCTTTTTCCTAACTCTTTTGCCAGTAAAGTTTGACCGATCGCATTATTGATTTTATGGGATCCTGTATGATTGAGATCTTCTCGTTTAAGATAAATTTTAGCATTATATTGATTGGAATATTTTTTGCAAAAAAATAAAGGAGTCGGTCTTCCAACATAGTTTGTTAGCAATTCTCTATATAATTTTTGATATGTATAACTTGTAATAAGTTTTTTATATTTACACTGTAGTTCTGTTATATTATCATGTAACATTTCAGGGATAAAAGCTCCCCCAAACTCTCCGTAATATCCATTTTTATCAACAAAATATTTCATAAATTTCTTATTTTTTTTATAAAGACATTTAACTTAATATCATCTTTTTTTCCTGGAAAAATTTCAAATTTACTATTAACATCGATTCCAAATATTTTTGGATGAGAAAAGTTTTTGATTGTATCAAAATCTTGCATTCCAATTCCTCCACTTAAGAAAAATGGAACTTGAAAAGTATATTCATGAAGTTTTTTCCAACAGAATTTTTTTCCACTTCCTCCATAATAAATTGTATTACTATCAAATAAGAAATATGCACAGAAAGGAATATAATTCACAACTTTTTTAAAATAAAAAAAATCATTTACTCTAAAAACTTTAATTAATTTCAATCCTTTTTTGAATAGGCTTTCACAATAAAAAGGACTTTCTGTTCCATGTAACTGAATAAAATCTAGTTGATTTTTTTTTTTTATTTTCAATATGTTTTCTTCTGATTCGTTTACAAAAACACCTATTTTCAAAATTTCTTTTTTGAGTTTTGGAATCACAAAATCAAAACCTACAAATCTAGGAGAATTAGGATAAAATATAAAACCCATAAAATCAGGAAATAAATCAGATATTTTTTGTATGTTAAATTTCATTCCGCATATTTTTACTTTTAATAACTGGGATTTTATATTGATTTGATCAACCGATTTCATTTCATTCAATTCAATTTTTTTGATAAAGATTCTATAAAATACTTACAAATTTTTCCTGGATCTTTTTTTTTCATAAAATATTCTCCAATTAAAAAACCTTCAAATCCTTGTTTTTTTAATTTCAATATGTGATTAATATCATGAATTCCACTTTCTGCAATTTTTACATAACTATTAGAAATTTTTGAAGATAAACTCAAACACCGATTATAATCTACAATAAAAGTTTGTAAATTTCTATTATTAATTCCTACAATATCAATATCCAAATTATCTGTTATTTTATCTATTTCAAATTCATTATGAATTTCAATAATAACTTCTAAATCAATACTTTTTGATAATTTGGAGAAATTTGTTATTTGGTTTTTAGAAAGAATTCCGGCAATTAACAAAATCACATCAGCTCCTATTGATTTAGATTCTATGATTTGATATTCATCAATAATAAAATCTTTTCTTAATATAGGAATAGAAACTATAGAGCGTGATTTCTTTAAATTTTCATTTTTTCCAGAAAAAAAATGTTGATCTGTAAGAATAGATATCCCACTTACTCCTGCAGATTCATAATCTTTAACTACTTTTTCTATGAATGCTGTATTATTAATAATACCTTTAGATGGAGATTTGCACTTAAATTCTGCAATGATACCCGTATGGCTACTTCTTATATTTTTTACAAGAGAAAAGGTTTTTCTTTGAAAAAGAAAGCTTTTTTCCAATTTTTTTATAGGGTGTATAATTTTTTTATTGGATACCTCTTTTTGTTTTACAGATACAATTTTTTCAAGAATATTCATCATAAGCTTAATAATTTTTTTAGAATATTCTTTGCTTTTCCACTTTTTAACGAACGTCTTGCTTTATCATAATTATTTTCAAGACTATCTTGATTTAATAAACATAATGCAAATGTGGCATTTGTTAAAACTACTTCATTTTGAGCTAAAGTTCCTTCTCCAGACAAAACGCTAATAAATATACGAATATTTTCTTCTGTATTTTTTCCTCCTTTTAATTCATCTGGATTTACTTTAACCTTTTTTTTTCCTATTTTTAATTCTTCTATAGAATAAAATCGTTCACCTTTTGTTGAATAACATTTTATATCACTAGTAAGCGTGATTTCATCGTACCCATCTAAACTGTGAATAATCGCATAATTATTTTTCGTATTTTGATACATATAATAATATATTCTTGCCAATTCTAAATTATTGACTCCTAACAGTTGATTTTTTGGTTTTCCTGGATTTAATAATGGACCAAGTGTGTTAAAAATTGTTTTTACTCCTAATTCTTTTCTTATTCCAGATATAATGTTTAATACGGGATGAAATATAGGAGCATGTAAATAACAAATTCCTACTTTGTCTAATTGATTTTTCAGATTTTCTTCTTTATTAGTAAAATGATATCCTAATCCTTTTAATATATTTGAAGATCCAGTGATAGAGGTAGAATTAAAACTTCCATGTTTAATCACTTTTTCTCCTGTTCCTGCTACTATAAAACATGCTAACGTTGAAATATTAAAAGTATTTTTTCCATCCCCACCCGTTCCTACAATGTCAATAGCATTAAACTCTGTAAGATTAATTTTTATAGATAGTTCCATCATGGCTTGTTTAAATCCTAGTATTTCTTCTAGAGTAGGAGATCTCATATTATATATAGTAGCTATAGCTACAGCTTGCGTTTGATTAATTTTTCCATTTGATAATTCTATCAAAAGATTCTTAGCTTCCTGTTTTGTCAATGTTTTTTCTAAAAAAAGACTTTCTAATATTTTATTCATAATATCTTTAAATTCAACCAATTATCTATAATTTTTTCTCCATATGGAGTTAAAATAGATTCTGGATGAAATTGGACTCCACATACATCATAAAATTTATGACGTAAAGCCATAATTTCTCCCTTATTTCCAATAGCTGTAATTTTGAGTTCTTCAGGAAAGTTATGTGGAGATATAATCCAAGAATGATAACGGCCAACTTTAATCTCTCTAGGTAATTGTTGAAACAAAATTTCTTGTGGATCTACAATTTTGATTAAACTAGATATTCCATGACAAACCTTTTTTGTATTTAGAAGACAAGCTCCAAATACTTCTCCTATCGCTTGTTGACCTAAACAAACTCCAAAAATACTTTTAGTAGAAGAAAAAGTTTTCACTAAAGGTTTTAAAATATGCGCTTCATCAGGGACTCCAGGTCCTGGGGAAAGAATAATTTTATGATATTTTTCTATATCAGAAAGTTTAATTTCATTATTTCTAGATACTTGTACAGGATTTTTTGTTAATTTTTTTACAGTATGTACAAGATTATAAGTAAAAGAATCATAATTATCCAAAATTAGTATTTTATTCATCATAATAAATAATACTTCATATATTTTTAGCTAGTTCTATAGCTTTAAATAAGGCCATCAGTTTATTATTCACTTCTTCCAATTCTTTTTCTTCTTTAGAATCAGAAACAATCCCTGCACCAGCTTGAAAAAATAAAGTATTATTTTTACTCACAAAAGAACGAATGACTATAGCCGTGTTAATACAAGAATTATTTAATCCAAAAAAACCAATTGCTCCACCATATACACCTCTATGTTGATTTTCAATTTTATCAATCAATTCCATCGCTTTATATTTAGGAGCTCCAGATAGAGTTCCTGCAGGAAAAGTGTCTCCAAATACTTTTATAATTGATAGATTTTTTTCTAATTTTCCGGATACTTTAGATACCATATGAAATACATGAGAAAAAACTTGAATGTCTTTAAATTCTTCGACTTTTACGTTAGAAGAATTTTTACTCAGATCGTTTCTCGCTAAATCTACTAACATGATATGTTCTGCATTTTCTTTTGGATTATTTGCAAGATTTTCTGAAAGTTGTTTATCCATTTCTTCATTTCCTGATCTTTTGATTGTTCCTGCAATTGGATTGATATAGGCTATTTGTTTATTAATGATGAGTTGTGATTCTGGAGAAGATCCAAATAATTTATAATTTCCATAATCGAAATAAAAAAGATATGGAGAAGGATTTATAAAACGCAAAGCGCGATACACATTAAACTCATCTCCTTTAAATTTCTGTTGAAATTGACGAGATAATACTATTTGGAAAACATCTCCACGTAAACAAGCTTTGATTCCTAGAGACACCATTTTTTTGTATTCTACATCTGTTACATTTGAATGACGATTTCCAACAGATTTAAATGGAAAAGATAGAAAATTTTTTTTTTGGATCAATTCTATCAATTGATTTATGTAAGTTTTTTTTTTAAAATCAGAAAATTGATGTTCAATAACATATATTTCATGATGAAAATGATGGAACACTATCAAGTTTTTATAAAAACCCAATCGTATTTTTGGAAGATTGTATATTTCTTGAATTGGAGCATGAAATTGAATATTTTCAAAATATTGAATACTATCATAAGATAGATATCCATATAAACCGGAATAAGAAAAAGTTGTATTTTCATTTTCAAACTTTTGAAAAAAATCCTCAATGAAAATTTGTATGTCTAATTTTTCGTTTATAAAAATATGTTTCTGAACACAATTAGGATATGATATTCGTAATACATCTTGATCTAAAATCAGTTCAGAAATAGGGTTAATACAAAGAATAGAAGAATTATTTTTTGTAATCTGATAATCAGAAGATTCTAATAATAATGTATTAGGAAAAATATCTCTTAATTTGAAATATAATTCTATTGGTGTAGTACGATCAGCCAAAATTTTTTTATGAATAGTTCTAAAATTAAATTTTAACATGGCTTATGGGATTTTGATATGATAAAAAAATCGTCATAAAAACAATCCTAACAAAAATATTGCATAAACAATACTGAAAGAATACACCATTTAAATGACATTTACATTATGCAAATATAAATAAATTTTTCCTATTTTTTTTTGATTTTAATTATCAATCGTTCAATTTATAATTCAATCTACATGAAAATATTCATTTTTTTTGTTTTTCTTTTTATATCTTATAATAACATGGAAGAAAAAATGATGAAAATCCATATTGATGAAAAAAAAACAGAAAATATGGAGTTTTATCATCCTACTTATCAAGATTATAAATTTTGGACGGAAGAAAAAGACCTAAAAAAATGTTTTTTAGAAAAATCTTTTTCCATAAAAAAATATCATTCTCATAATTTTTTGAAATCTGATGAAATCGGATTATTCCATAATAATGGAAAAGATTTTTTTATTCCTAATAATGAAAAACTCATTATAGAAAATTTTAACGAAAAAATGCCTAAAAAAATGTTTTTTTTTAAGGATCCTTTTTTCTACCGTGAAAAAATTCAATATTTTGATGTTAAAACTCCTACTTCGGAAATTCTTTATATAAATGACTTTTTGAAAAAAGAAAAAACATTAGGTGTTTTTTTTTCTCAAAGTTTTAATGATAAAATTAATTATTCTATAGATTATAGAAATTTTCATTTACACAATGAACCTGACTTAAAAGAAAATAAAGATTTAATCCTAACTACTTTCAATTTTCAAGATAATCATAGTGATTATAATTATAAATCTTGGGGACATTATCTTTTTCAAACATTTGATACAGAAGAAAAAGAAGAAATTCCAAAATGGAATATTAGAAATTATAAAAACGATTTTTTATCTCATAAGAAATTAATTCATAGTCGATTTTATATAAGTTTTATTCAAAAAATTTTTGATTTCAAAGAAAAAAACAGATCATTCTTTTTGAAAACTTATATGGAATACGAAAAATATTTCAAAAATCATTCATTTCAAAATTTTCAAAAAAAAATAAATCATTTTTACTTAAGAAATGGTTTATTTTTAATATTCAATCAAAAAAAAACCCATATAGAAATCGGATCTATTTTTGATAGAATCCATTATCAATTATTTAATAATAAAAACTATAGTAAAAATAAAGATATCAATGGTTTGTCAATACAAACTAAAATTCATTATCCTATTAATAATATTTTCGAATTTTATTCAAACGGAAAATGGATTGTAAAAAATAATAATTTTAAAGAGTCATATTTTCAGACTAATGTTATGTTACATGCATTTTTATTTCCAAAATTTGAAATGCTCACTCAATTGAGTATTGATGAAAATGATAATGGAATTTACAATAATTTTATTCCTATTTATGTTTTAAAAGAAAATAAAGATTGTTATAATAATTATTATAATTATGAACGAAAAAAAACAATAAATTTTTCTTTAAATTTTGACGAAGAAAAATATTATATTTCCTTTTATGTTTCTAGATTAAATCATTTTTTTAAACATCAAGAAAAAAAAATGGAAAAGTTTTTTTTATATGGATTTAATATGAAAACAACACATGATATATGGAAATTTCAATTAAATAATATTTTATTATATCAAAAATATAATTCTGATTCATTAATTTTTTCTATTCCCAATTTTTTATCGAGAAGTACAATTCTTTATCAAAACAGTTACTTTCATAAAGCTTTATTTATACAAACAGGTTTTTCTTTTCATTATTTCAGCAAATTTTTTTATCAAGAAGAAAATTATCCTTTTGATTCTAAGTCCTTTTTTTTTGAAAAGGAGTGTATTTCTCCCAATCAAATTGGAGGAATTCCTTTTGTGGATTATTTTTTCAATTTTAAAATCTATAGAACTATGTTTTATTTCAAAATCCAAAATATAGGATTTTATGATATTTATAATCCTCATGATAATAAATTAGTTATTAAAACTGGTTTATTGTGGAATCTTTTTACTTGATGAAAAAAATTTTTTTGTAAAAAAATGTAATTTTATTTGTCAAAAGTTAATAAAAATGGAAAAGTTTTTTTATTTTGTATTATTCTTTTTGATGTCATTGTTTTCTTTTTCACAAAATTCACAAGAAAAAAAGAAAGAAATAGAAAATGTAATTGAATATGTTAAAAAATATGCTGTTTTTGCTATTGAAGAAATGGAAAAATTTGGGATTCCAGCTAGTATTAAGTTGGGTCAAGGAATTTTAGAATCTTCTATTGGAAAAAGTTCTTTATCCAAAGCAACGAATAACCATTTTGGAATTAAATGTGGAAAAAATTGGATGGGAGATGTTTATTACCATGATGACGATCTTCCAAAAGAATGTTTTCGAAAATATAATTCTGTGAAAGAATCTTTTCATGATCATTCCAAATTTTTACAACAACCACGTTATTCTAAATTGTTTCTTCTGAAAAAAGATGATTATCAAGCTTGGGCTTCGGAACTTAAGAAAGCAGGTTATGCTACATCCTTAAATTATGAAAATTTGTTAATTGATCAAATAAAAAAATATGATTTATGGAAATTTGATCAAAGTACTTCTTGCAAGATAGAAAAAAGAATCAATCAATATTTAAAAAATTATATAATAAAAAAAAATAAAGATTCTTTTTTCAGAAGATTTAGTAAAAAATTACGTTTTTTTATAGAATTTTTTTTTCAATCCAAAAAAAATTGAATTGTGTGAAAAACAATCATTTTTGTTGAGAATAGAATTAAAATTTATTGAATATATATTATTATGAACCCTAATAATTTAAGGTATAGTAAAAATCATGAATGGATAGGTATACCAAATGAAAAAAATCAAGCTTATGTAGGCATAACTCATTTCGCTCAAAATGAGTTAGGAGATATTGTTTATTTAGATGTAGAAAATTCTATAATAGGAAAAACAATAAAAGTAGAGAATTCATTTGGAACAATAGAAGCGGTAAAAACTGTTTCAGATTTGTTTATGCCTGTTTCGGGTTGTATTCTTAAAATTAATAATAAATTATTCTCAAAACCAGAACTCATTAATAAAAGTTCTTATAACGAAGGATGGATTATTCAAATAAAAATTCTAGAATTCAAAGAATATGATCAATTAATGTCTTCGAAAGAATATCAAAACTACATACAGGGATCCAATTAATTAACTAAATCAGGAAATAAAATATGAAAAAACAGAACATTTTTGATTTTCTTGATGATGAAAAAATTTCAGAAAAAATCATTGATTTTAATCATAAAAACATTACTACAGTTCGTTTTTTCATTCCTTCTATTCACTGTGGTTCTTGTGTTTTTATTTTGGAAAGTTTACCGAAACTATATCAAAATATTTTGAATTCTACTGTTGATTTTTCAAGTAAAAAAATTTGGATTACATATAATAATATTGAATTTAAATTGAGTGATATAGCTCAATTACTTGATAATATGGGATATAAACCCTCTATTAATTTTGAATCTATAGAAAACAAAAAATCATTGGATAGAGAATTAATAGGAAAACTAGCTATTTCTTTTTTTTGTTTTGGAAATATTATGCTTTTAGCTATTCCAGAATATGTCGGAGCTCTTAAAGAAGATATATGGTTTATGACCCATCGTAATTTTTTTCGCTATCTCATGGTTATTTTATCTTTACCTGTCGTTGTGTTTTCTTTTACTGATCATATCAAATATGCTGTATTGGGATTAAAAAAACATGTTTTGAATATGAATGTTCCAATTTCTATTGGAATATTAGTTCTTTTTTTATGGAGTTGTTATGAGGTGTTTTTTGATTTAGGTTCTGGTTACTTTGATAGCCTTTCTAGTTTTTCCTTATTTCTACTTATAAGTAAAATATTTCAAATACATACTCATAATAAAATTCTATCTTTTGATAAAAATTATAAATCTTTTTATCCCGCTTTAATAACAAAAATACATAGTCATAAAAAAGAAGAAAAAATTTTGCTTTCTTCTTTGAAAAAAGGAGATTTGATTTTAATCAGAAATGAAGAAATTGTTCCTGCTGATTCTATATTAATGAAAGGGAATGCTATATTAGATAATAGTTTCATTACAGGAGAATCTGATTTGATCAGTAAAAAAATGGGAGAACGAATTTATGCTGGTTCTAAACAGAAAGGAGAAGCAATTTTGATAAAAGTGATCAAAAATATAGATCATAGTTATTTGAGTTTATTATGGAATAAGAATAAATCGAATCATATTCGTCATAAAAAGTTATTTGATTTAAATTCAATCTCTACTAAATTCAGTCAATATTTTACTCCTATTATTTTGATAATTACGATTTTAACTGGAATATACTGGTCTTTTAGTCATGATGTTTCAAAAATTTTTCATACAGTTTTTTCCGTTTTGATTATTACTTGTCCTTGTGCTTTGGTTCTTTCTAGTCCATTAATTTTTGGAAATATGATCCGTGTTTTTTCTAAAAATGGGTTTTATGTAAAAGATATTTTCACAATGGAAAGAATTTCGTCATCTAAAACTTTAATTTTTGATAAAACTGGAACGATAACTGATCCCAATAAAGAAAAGATATATTTTGTAGGAAATATGAAAGGGGAAGAAAAAAAAATGATAGCTTCTTTATTAAAAAATTCAAGTCATCCTTTAAGTCAAAAAATATTATCAGAATTATCTATAAAAGATTTTTATTTTATAAAAAATTTTAGAGAAATTATAGGGAAAGGATTAGAAGGAATCATAAAAGATGTACCGGTTAAAATCGGATCTTCAAAATATTTAGGGATTACAAATAAAATCATTAATGAAAATGAAATTAATCAAACTACAGTTTTTATTTCGATAAATCATAAATTTGTAGGTTATTTTCTATTTAGAAATTATTATCGTGAGGGAATAGAAAAAATGTTTCAAGATTTAAAAAAATATAAAATAGTTATTCTTTCTGGAGATCATAATGATTTAGAAAAGAAATATTTAAAATCTATTTTACCAAAATCAAGTCAGATTTTTTTTAGTCAAAGTCCAGAAGATAAACTAAATTATGTGAAAAAATTACAAGAGAAAGGAGAAAAAATTATAATGTTTGGAGATGGAATTAATGATTGTGCTGCTTTAAATCAAAGTGAAGTAGGAATTTCTGTATCCGAAAATCCAACGAGCTTTTTTCCAAGTTGTGATGCTTTTATGCAATCCAATTGTATGAATCATATTTTTTTATTTTTGAAAATATCCAAAGTATCTACAAAATTAGTATTCATCAATTTGATGATTAGTTTACTTTATAATAGTATAGGAATTTTTTTTGCAGTCACCGGGAATTTAAATCCTTTTATAGCCGCTATTTTAATGCCTTTAAGTTCTTTTTCTGTTATTTTCTTTTCGATTACATCGACTTGGATCGTTTCACGAAAATTAATATTTTAGTTTATTATGGATATAATAATTATTATGATATTATCTAGTATTTCTTTAGGAGCATTCTTTCTCATATTTTTTTTAATTGGTCTTTATTCTGGACAATTTGATGATTATGAATCTCATAGCATTAGAATTTTCATTGATGATTTTGAAAAAAATTAAATTTTCTGATGAAATTAAAAACATATTATTATAATAACAGTATTGTAAAAGCTTTTTTATATGCTACGATGTTTTGGGCAACAATTGGATTTTTAGCTGGATTATTTGTCGCCCTATTATTATTTTATCCTGAAATTCCTGAACTTATTTTTGGTAAAAATCTGAAAGATTCTAAAGGTATTATGGGTTTTGGTAGATGGAGAATGTTACATACAAGTACTGCTGTTTTTGCTTTTGTAGGAAATGTAATTTTTACCGGTTATTATTATGCTTTACAACGTTTATTAAAAACGAGAATTTACAGTGATATCCTGAGTTGGATTCATTTTTGGGGATGGCAAATATTTATTATTTCTACTTGGATTACTTTTTTATTAGGAATTAATACAAGTAAAGAATACGCTGAACATGAATGGCCTATAGATATAGGAGTATTTTTTATTTGGATCATTTATGGAATCAATATGATTGGAAGTATTCTGAAAAGAAAAATTAAACATTTATATGTTAGCATTTGGTTTTTGTTAGGAACATGGGTAGCGGTGGGAATGTTACATGTTTTTAACAATCTTGAATTACCTATATCTCTTTTATCTTTTAAAAGTTATTCTATATATGCTGGAGTACAAGATGCTTTAATGCAATGGTGGTATGGGCACAATGCTGTGGCATTTATTTTAACTACTCCTATACTGGGGTTGATGTATTATTTTGTTCCAAAAGCGTCCAATCAACCAATTTTTTCTTATAAACTTTCTATTATACATTTTTGGTCATTAATATTTATATATATTTGGGCAGGCCCTCATCATTTAATGTATACATCTCTTCCTAATTGGGCTCAAATGTTGGGGACTATTTTTTCAATTATGTTAATCGCTCCTTCTTGGGGAGGTATGTTGAATGGATTACTTACTTTAAGAGGAGCTTGGAATCAAGTGAAAAAAAATCCTATTTTGAAGTTTTTTGTAGTTGGAATTACATGTTATGGAATGGCAACTTTTGAGGGGCCAATGTTAGCTACTAAAACTCTGAATTCCATAGGACATTTTACAGATTGGGTGATTGCTCATGTTCATTTAGGAACTTTGGGATGGAATGGCTTTATGGCTTTTGGAATTATATATTGGTTAACACAAAAAATGTGGAATACAAAATTGTATTCTATTTTATTGGCTAATATTCATTTTTGGCTAGGGGTTTCTGGTCTTATTTTATACATTTTTCCCATGTATTTTGGATCTATTTTACAATCTATCATGTGGAAAAAATTTAATCCTGATGGAACTTTAGCTTATAAAAATTTCTTAGATTCTGTTTTAGCTATTATTCCATTTTATAAAATGAGATTTGTAGGTGGAATGATTTATTTTTTAGGTTTTGTTTTAATGATTTATAATATTTTTAAAACAATAAGACAAGGTTCTTTATTATCTAATGAAGAATTTCAATGCGATCCTTTTTATGGAAGTTCTGTAAAAGAAGATCCAGGAGAAACATTTCACGGATGGTTAGAAAAGAAACCAATACAATTGACTATTCTTTCTTTTATAGCAGTAGCTATTGGAGGTTTTATAGAAATTATACCTACTTTAGTGATTAAATCGAATGTTCCTACAATTCATAATGTTAAACCTTATAAAGCTTTAGAATTAGAAGGAAGAGATTTGTTTGTGAGAGAAGGATGTAATGCTTGTCACAGTGCACAAGTTCGTCCATTTAGAGATGAAGTCGTTCGTTATGGAGAATATTCTAAAGCTGGAGAATTTGTATACGATCATCCATTTCTATGGGGGTCTAAACGAACAGGACCTGATTTAGCTAGAGAAGGAGGAAAAAATCCTAATTCTTGGCATTTTAATCACATGTATAACCCTCGTTCTACTTCTCCTGGATCTATCATGCCAAGATATCCTTGGTTAATTTATAATGAATTGGATAGATCCAATACGGAAAAAAAAATGCAAGCCATGGTAAAATTAGGAGTTCCATATACTTTAGAATACATAAAAAATGTCAATCAAGATATGAATCATCAAGCGAGTCAAATTGTGTATGAAATTTATCAAGAACATCCAAGTTTGAGAACGAAAATAGATCAACAAAAAAAAAGAGAAAAAGAAAAATTTATTCCATTGGAAAAAAGAGAAATTATAGCTCTTATTGCTTATTTACAACGATTAGGTAAAGATATAAAATCCTAGACGGAAATAAACAAAAAGTTCATGATAAGTTTTTTTAAGCAATATTTTACAGGAGAAAAAAATATAGGGATCTTTCAATCTGTTATGTTAATTTTGTTTTTATTGTCATTTGTTTTTTTAATATTTTTTGTGTTTTCAAAATCTAAAAAATATTATCATCAAATCAGTTTAATTCCTTTAGAATTAGAAAAAGAAAAAAAAAGGAAAGATTATGAGATCTAAAATTCCTTCTTTTATTCTAATTCCTTCTCTTTTATCTGTTATCATATTCATGTTTTATGTGTTTTTTATAAGCTATAATCATATATCTTATTTAGTACATCCTATTACTATATTTTGTTTTATTATAATTACGGTATTATTGTATATTTTGGAATCTATTAATCATTTGATTTTTAGAATAAAATTGCAATCTCTTTCAAAAGAAAAAAGAAAAAAGATTTTTGAAGAAAATGAAGGAAATTATTTTTATAGACTTTACAGATTTATATTTTACGATTCTAAAAAAATAACTCCTGATGGAGTAAAAAAAATAGATCATGGATTTGACGGAATTATAGAATTAGATAACAAATTACCTATGTGGTGGGTTCATCTTTTTTATCTAACAATTGTTTTTTCCGCAATTTATTTTTTTTCTTATCTATTAATAGATTTTTCTAACCCTTATAAGGAATATGATATAGCTTATAAAAATCAATTAAAAGAAATTGAAATTTTTGAAAAAAACACCCCACAAGTAACTATAGAAAATGCATGTTTTCAGGAAAAATTAATCAATAATGGTAAAATTCTTTTCGAGGAAAATTGTGCAACTTGTCATCAATCGGATGGAAGTGGAAATATAGGTCCTAATTTAACAGATGATTATTGGATCAATGTAAAAGAAAAAGATTTATTTAAAAACATATTTTATGTTATATGGAATGGTAGCGAGAATAATCCGACTATGCGTGCTTTTGGTCAATTAGGAGAAATTAAAGGAAATGATATTGAAAAAATATCCAGTTATGTTTATTTTATAAATAAAAAATATAAAAAACCTTTAACAGGAAAAGTTCCTCAAGGAATAAAAATAAAAGAATGGAATAAGATATAAGTCAAGTTTTGATTTTAACATCAGTAAATTTTCTTTTTTTTTGATAAAAAACTAAAAGTTTGAATTATGAAAATAAAATTCAATTGGGATACTGGAATCGTGTTATCTTTAGTTTTTTTTATAATCTTTATCACTTACATTGCTTTCTTTTTTCCACATGTAGGAAGTCAACTTGTATCAGATAAATATTATGAAGAAGAAATAAAATATCAAGAAATTATAAATGAAAAAAAAAATGTGTCAAAACTTCCTATAAAAATCAAGGTTTCCATTTTATATTCTGGAATTAAAATAATATTTCCTCCTGTTAAGAATGATATTCATGGTTTTTTTACTTTATTTAGATCTTCTTCTAAAGATTTAGATTTTACGCAATCTTTCAATCTTTTGAAAGATTCCAAAAAAATATTATTGATTCCTAAAAGATTTTTGAAAAAAGGATATTATAAACTGATAATTAGATGGGAAACGGATAAAAAATTCTTTTTTGAAAAAGATATTTTTTGGAATTAACATTGATTCCTAAAAGATTTTTGAAAAAAGGATATTATAAACTAATAATTAGATGGGAAACAGATAAAAAATTCTTTTTTGAAAAAGATATTTTTATCTGTTTTAACATTTTAATATTTTAAAAACATAATGAGAAAAAAGATAAGTAATCTTCGTGAAGAATCTTTAAATTACCATAGCCAGTTTCCTTCTGGAAAAATACAAATAACCCCTACAAAAAAATATAGCAGTCAAAGAGATTTATCTCTTGCTTATTCTCCAGGAGTTGCTGAACCTTGCAAGGAAATTGCTCGTTCTTCTATAGAAGTATATAAATACACATCTAAAGGAAATCTTGTAGCAGTGATTACTAATGGGTCTGCTGTATTAGGGCTGGGGAATATTGGAGCATTAGCCTCTAAACCAGTTATGGAAGGAAAAGCTCTTTTATTTAAAATATTTTCCGGAATTGATGTTTTTGATATAGAAATAGATGAATCTGATCCAGAAAAATTTATAGAAACAGTAAAAGCTATTGCTCCTACTTTTGGAGGAATTAATTTAGAAGACATCAAAGCTCCAGAAGCTTTTGAAATAGAAAGAAGACTGAAAAAAGAACTTAATATTCCTGTCATGCATGATGATCAACATGGAACAGCTATTATTTCAGGAGCAGCATTACTGAATGCTATTACTTATGTAGGTAAAAAAATTCATGAAATTAAAATGGTAGTCAATGGAGCCGGTGCGGCAGCTATTTCTTGTGCAAGAACATATAAACAACTTGGAGTGAAACCTGAAAATATTTTAATGTTTGATAGTAAAGGGTTATTACATGTTTCCAGAAAAGATTTAAATAAAGAAAAAAAAGAATTTTCCGTAAATACTTCTTCCATTAAAAAATTAGAACAGGCTATTCACAATACAGACGTTTTCATAGGGTTATCTATAGGAGGGATCTTAACACCTCATATGTTAAAAAGTATGGCTAAAGACCCCATTGTATTTGCTATGGCTAATCCTGATCCAGAAATAGATTATAACTTAGCTATTAAAGTCCGTCCAGATGTTATTATGGCTACAGGGAGAAGTGATTATCCCAATCAGGTGAATAACGTTTTAGGATTTCCTTATATATTCAGAGGAGCATTAGATGTTCATGCTAATGTAATTAATGATGAAATGAAACTTGCGGCAGTACATGCGATAGCTTCTTTAGCAAAAGAACCAGTTCCAGAACAGGTCAATATTGTTTATAATAAAAAAAATATTTCTTTTGGAAAAGAATATATCATTCCAAAACCTTTTGATAATCGGTTAATAACTCGTGTTGCTCCTGCTGTTGCAAAAGCCGCTATGGATTCTGGAGTCGCAAGAAATCCTATTTCAGATTGGAAAATTTATCAAGAAAAATTGCTTGACAGAATGGGTTATGAAAGTAAAATACTTCGAATGATTCAAAATCGAGCCCGGACAAATCCTAAAAAAGTTGTTTTTTGTAATGGAGAAGAATATGATATTCTTAAATCTGTTCAAATTCTTCACGAAGAAGGGATTGTTTCTATTCCCATAGTTTTAGGAAATGAAAATCGTATCAAACGTTTAATTCATGAAAATAATTTAGATGTTGAATTAAAAATTATAGATCCAGAAAAAGAAGAAAATATAAAAAAAGTAGAAAAATTTGCCAAAATCCTTTGGAAAAGAAGAAATAGAAAAGGATTAACTTTATATGATTCAAAAATTCGTATGCGTACGAATGATCATTTTGGAGCTATGATGGTCGATCAAGAAAAGGCAGATGCTGTTCTTACAGGGTATTCTAGAAGTTTTTCATTAAGTTTACATCCTCTGTTAGAAGTGATAGGAAAAGCTGATTTCGTACACAAAACTGCAGGAATGATGATTTTATTAACAAAACGTGGCCCTCTATTTTTAGCAGATACAGCTGTGATTCCAGATCCAACATCTGAAGAATTAGCTAGAATAGCTCTCATGGCTTCTAATGTGGTTAAAGGTTTTGATATAGAACCACGTATAGCTATGTTATCTTTTCAAAATTTTTCATCTAATTCTAAAATATCTTCTAAAGTTTCTCAAACAGTTGCCTTTTTACATAAAAAATATCCAGATTTGATAGTAGATGGAGAAGTTCAACCTGATTTTGCCTTGAATGAATTTTTATTATCTAGAAAATTCCCTTTTTCTAAACTTGTTAAAAAAAGAGCAAATATTTTTATTTTTCCAAATTTAGAATCAGGAAATTTGACTTATAAATTTATTAGAGGATTAGGAGATGTTCAAACTATTGGTCCTGTCATGTTAGGAATGCGGAAGCCTGCACATATTATGCAAATGCAATCTAGCATAGAAGAAATAGTTAATCTAGCTACTTTGGCTGTAATAGATGCACAAATGAGATCAAATTAAAAAAATGTGTTTTAAAAACACATTTTTTCCAAAAAGAATTCTTACTTTTTTTTCAAAAAAAATGGGAATAGAGCTGGACGTATAAAAAATAGGAAATCTATTATAGATAGGATGAAAACATAATAATTTTTTTTCACTTAATTTTTTTTTTATTTCTTGTACTACTATTTTTTGGATATCAATTAAATGAACTTTTCCATGATAAAAATTTTCTATTTCTTGTTTCAAAAATAAATAATGAGTACAAGCCAATAATATTGCATCTATTGATTTTAAGTGATTTAAATAATTTTTTATAATAGGATTTATTTTTGTCATTTCCCAACCATTTTCTATAATAGGGGCTAATAAAGGAGTAGACATTTGAACGACATCTAAATGATGATAGTACCTTTTGATTTTTTTTGTATAAAAATTTGAATGTATAGTAGCAGGCGTAGCAATGATCCCTATTTTTTTATAGGAAAGAAAAATTGTATTTTTTACAACGGGATCTATAACATTAAATATTAATATTTTTTTATGAAATTGTTTTTGAATCAGATCTAAAGCATTAGATGCAATGGAATTGCATGCGATAACTAAAGCTTTACATTTTTTTTCATAAAGAAAAGAAGCGATTTTCATAGAATTTTTTCTAATAAATTCTTTAGATTTTTCTCCATAAGGCATATTTTTTGTGTCTCCAAAATAAATAAAATCTTCATTAGGCATTTGAATTTTCATTTCTTTAGCTATCAAAAGTCCGCCAATTCCAGAATCAAATATTCCTATTGGAGATAATGGAGTGATTTTCATATTCACATTAAATTTAATGGAAAACGAATTATAAAATCTAATACAGAAAAAAAATAAAACCGGATGAGTAATTTTCTTTTATATTGATTTTGATATAATTTTTTTATAAAAAAGAAGAAATATAAAAAAACAGAATCATCGTGATTGGATGTTCAATCAGCTTGAAACGAATTTTTTTTTGTTTGAAAAGATTAACAATCTAAAAAATTTTGAACAAGGATAATGAATCCTGATAAATATCATTTTCCTGATGAAAACAATCATACAAAAAAAAATGATGATATTTTATTATAAAAACTCATTATTTATTAACTAATTAAAATTTTTTTACTCAATTTTTTTTTCAATCTAGCAGCTTTATTCACATGTATAATATTTTTCTTGGCTAATTTATCTATCATGGAAATGACAATAGAATATTGTTTTTTGTTTTTATCTATTAACAATTTTTTAATAGCCGTCTTAGTACTTTTATATGCATATTTATTACGTAAGCGTCTAGTATGATTCTGTCTAATTCTTTTTAAAGAAGATAAATGATTTGCCATAAAAAATAATTATAGCCCATAGGGGAATTGAACCCCTCTTTCCAGGATGAAAACCTGACGTCCTAACCAATAGACGAATGGGCCTTTGATTGATCAAATAATAATTAATGATACAAATTAAATTTTTTTTATCTTTAATACAAGTATTTTGTTTATATTTGGTAATCTCTTTTCTTGATCGGTTTTTGTTTTAAACAATAAAAAAAGTTTATTATAAATTCTAAAATTCTTCTACTTATAATTTTTTATTATCATCTTATTTCTATTTCATTATATGGAAATGTGGAATACAATAAAAAATCTAAAAAATCTGAAAGAATTTCTTTCAGGAAAAAAAAGCAAAACATGTATAGAAATAATTCAAAAAATTATTTTCAATTTTTGAATCACAAACTGTTTTTTAAAGAAGAGATAGAATGCATTATAGAAAAAGCTAAAAATTACATGTATACTCCATATAGATATGGAGGAAATAATACAAAAACGGGAATAGATTGTTCCGCTTTAATCAAAAATGTTTTTGCCTCTTATCATATATTCTTACCACGTATTTCTTACAATCAAGCCAAAAAAGGTTCCTTTGTTCCAAGAAAGGAAATAAAAAAAGGAGACTTATTATTTTTTTCAACAGGAATATCTAAAAAAATCAATCATGTAGGAATGGTGATCCATACGAGCAATAAAAATATATCTTTTATTCATGCATCCACATCCAATGGAGTAATAATTTCTCAATTATATCAAGAATACTGGAATCATAAATTCATTATGGCAAGAAGAATTCTTTATTCTTCATAATCAATTAAAAAACCTAAAGATTCTAAGTCTTTCCAAAAATTAGGATATGATTTTTCTACAACATTTGGGTTTTCTATCTTGATAAAATCAGAGCATAATCCAAATGTGGAAAAAGACATTGCCATTCTGTGATCCTGATAAGTTCGAATTCTGATAAAAGAATCAATTTTTTTTCTATAAAAATCTGTTATTTTTAAACAAGATTTCGTAATTTTTGTTATCACTCCAAATTTTAAAAGCTCTTCTTTCAATGCTTTTAATCTATCTGTTTCTTTAATTTTCAATGTTTCTAATCCTTTTAAACTGCATTTTATGCCAATTGCCGCACAAGTAACAACAATAGTTTGAGCAAGATCTGGTGTATTATTCAAATCTAATTCGATAAATCTTGGTAATAAAAAATTCAATTTTTTCTTTAATGTTATTACATTTTGATCAAAAACAGTAGAAATCCCAAAATATTGATTATATATATCACAAACTTTTTTATCTCCTTGCAAACTCTTATTGCTATATGAACGTAAAATAATATGGCTTTTTTTTGCAATAGCAGACATAGAATAATAGTAAGAAGCAGAACTCCAATCGGATTCTACAGAAAAACATTTTTTTCCCTGATTTTTTACTGGATAAATATGGATCATTTTTTCTTTCCAATCCGCTTTTATTCCGGCTAGAGTCAGTAAATTAAAAGTCATTTTTATGTAGGGAATAGATGTAATATTTCCTTTTAAATAAATTTTTAATCCCATTTGAAATTGACTAGCTATTAACATCAAAGAACTTATATACTGACTACTAATTTTTGCATTCATATCTATTTCTCCTCCTAAAATTTTTTTTCCAAAAATTTGTATTGGAGGAAAGCCTTCTTTTTCCAAATAATGAATTTCGGATCCTAGCTTTTTTAAAGCTTCTACGAGTACAAAAATAGGCCTCTCTTTCATTCTATCTGATCCTGTTAATATTACTGTTTTTCCTTCTTGTATGGAGAAATAAGAAGTTAAAAAACGCATAGCAGTTCCCGCATGATGAATATCTAATATATTAGAAGAACTAATTAAACTTTTTTTTAATATTTTTGTATCTTCACAGTTAGAAAGATTTTCAATATGAATGTCATCTTTATAAATAGCTTTTAAAATTAAAAGACGATTAGATATACTTTTAGATCCCGTTATAGATATAGAACCATATAAGCCCCTCCTATTTTTGTAAATCTTAATATAAGAAGACATATTTTTTTATTTCAATTTTTGATTTTTATGATGTCTGGTATGATCTCTAATTTTCTTTTTTTCTAATTTTCTATGAAATGATTTTTCCAAATTTATTCCAGTCTGATTTGCTAAACAAATTATAATAAATAAGACATCTGATAATTCTTCTCCAAGATCTTCATTTTTTTGGCAGTTTTGTTTTTTTGATTGTTCTCCATAATTTCTAGCAATAATTCTAGAAACTTCACCCACTTCTTCAGATAAAAGAATTGTGTTCGTTAATATATCAAAATAACGAATTCCATGATTTAAGATCCAATTATGAACTAATTTTTGTAAACTTTTAATTTCCAAAACTTATTGTTTGTTTTTATTTTTTAAAACAAATTCCACATGATTTATAATAGATTCACGATCAATATCATATTTTTTTAAAAGTTCCATAGGCTTTCCACTTTCTCCAAAAGTATCGTTAACAGCTACTAAACTTTGAATAACAGACCATTTTTTATTTTTTTTATTATGAACAGTGGTCAATACTCTGGCAATACTTTCTCCTAATCCACCCCAATAATTGTGTTCTTCTGCAGTAACAATACATTTTGTTTTATTAATCGATTTCAAAATTGTATTTTCATCTAATGGTTTAATTGTATGAACATTAATAACTTCACATTCTATCCCTTTTTTTTCGTATAAAATCTTAGATGCTTCTAAAGATTCCCAAACTAAATGTCCTGTACTAACAATAGTAATATCTTTTCCCTCTGTTAATACTACCGCTTTTCCGATTTCAAATATTTGATCTTCATCTGTAAAATTAGCTACAGCAGGACGACCGAAACGTAAATATACTGGACCAAAATAATTTGATATGGATATCGTTGCGGCATAAGTCTGATTATAATCACAAGTATTAATCACGGTCATACCAGGTAGCATTTTCATCATCCCTATATCTTCTAAACTTTGATGTGTAGCTCCATCTTCTCCTAGAGTTAATCCAGAATGAGAAGCACATATTTTTACATTTTTGTAAGAATAAGCGATGGATTGTCGTATTTGATCATAAACACGAGACGTAGCAAAATTAGCAAATGTTCCAGCAAATGGAATATATTCCCCAATACTAAGTCCAGCTGCAATTCCTATCATATTAGCTTCTGCTATTCCTATTTGAAAAAATCTTTCAGGAAATTCTTTGGAAAACTGATCCATAAATAAAGAAGTCGTAAGATCTGCACATAATGCGACCACTTTATGATTTGTTCTCCCCAAAAAAGTTAAAGCTTTTCCAAAACCGGCTCTTGTTTCTTTTAGTCCTTGATTTTCATATTGTCTCATAAAATTCATACAAAATATATTTTTATAATGGATAGTCTCCTAAAGAAGTTTCAGGAAGTTGATATAAAGCTTTCCTCAATTCTTCTTTATTGGGGGCTTTTCCATGCCATGCATTATCTCCCACCATAAAATCTACACCATATCCCATTTGGGTATATAATATGATTAAAATAGGTTTTCCTCTTCCAGTTTCATTTTTTCCTTTTTTTAAAATGTTAATTACTTTTTCAATATTGTTCCCTTCTAATTCTTCTAGAACTTTCCAATCAAAGGATTCAAATTTTTTTTTTAAATCCCCTAAAGGTAATACTTCATCTGTCGTTCCATCTATTTGTTGACCATTATAATCTACAGTGGCTATATAATTATCTATTTTTCTAGAACCTGCATATAAAACTGCTTCCCAAATTTGTCCTTCATTTAATTCTCCATCTCCATGCAAACTATAAATTATACTACTCAATTCTTTATTGAGTTTTTTTGATAAAGCAGCACCAATAGATATAGACATTCCTTGCCCTAAAGAACCAGAAGAAATTCGTATTCCAGGGAGTCCTCCATGTACAGATGGATGTCCTTGCAAACGAGAATTTAACTTTCTAAAAGTAGATAATTCTTTAATCGAAAAAAAACCAGAACGAGCTAATATGCTATAATAAACAGGAGATATATGTCCATTGGATAAGAAAAAAAGGTCTTCTCCTTTTCCATCTATAGAAAATTTATTTGAATTATAATGCATAATCTTTTGATATAAAGAAACAAAATACTCTGTACACCCTAAAGATCCACCAGGATGTCCAGATTTTGCGTCATTTACCATACGTAAAACATCTCTCCTCACTTGAATACACAAATCTTTTAAATAACGTACATTCATTTTTTCAATTTTTGTTTGTATATTTTTTTGACTATTTCACAAAAGTAACAATTAATTTCATTATGAGTATTCTCAATAGAAAAGCAAGATTTAAATATCATTTTCTGGAACATTACGTATCTGGAATACAATTATTTGGTACAGAAGTAAAATCAATAAGACAAAATAAGGCCAATATAATGGAAAGTTTCTGTCAAATGAGACATGGAGAGTTGTATTCTATAAACATGTATATAGCTGAATATAAATTTGGAACAAACTGGAATCATTCAAGTAGAAGAGAAAGAAAATTATTATTGAAAAAACAAGAATTAATAAAAATCAATAAAAAATTAAAAAATCCAGGTTTAACTTTAATTCCCATAGAATTATTTTTTAATGATAAAGGATATATAAAAATGAAAATCGTTTTAGCTAAAGGAAAAAAAACATATGATAAACGTGAATCTTTGCGTAAAAGAGATTTTTGTAGGGAAATCCAGCAATCTTTTAAATTAAAAAATCGTATTTAATTTATTTTTGAAATCAAATCTTTATATTTGTTTAGATTTAAAGAAAAAGAAATTATAGTTTTATGAAAAACGTCAATTTTTTTATTATTGCTTTATTTACTTTTTTTTCGTCTGTTTTTTCCCAAGAAGATTCGAAAGAAAAATGGTTTATCCGAGTAGGAGCACATGACATAAATTATTATCCTATAACGTCTCCTTTTAAAGGTTTTTTTCTAAAAAAAAATAATAGTTTCATTCCCATTATTTCTAGCATAGAATTAGAACATAATATAAAGAAACATATAGGTTTGTATCTAGATGCTTCATTAGGAATGGTAGATAATCCGAGATGGAAAATAGAAAATAACTTTTTTATGAAGTTAAGTCCTGGAGTGAATTTATATATTTTACCTCATAAGAAGTTTGATCCTTATTTAAGATTTGGAGTAGGTTATCATAAGTTCAATAATTATCTCAATAGAGAGTTGAGAATTTCCGAAACAAAATATTTTAAAACAAATAAAAAAAATTTTCTTCTATTAGATAGTGGATTAGGGTTAAATTTATGGCTGGTTTCTAACTTTGGATTTAATATTCAAAGCACTTATAATCAAGTATTTGCAAAACAATCAGATGATTATTTGAATTTTTGGAAACATAATGTAGGATTGATTTTCCGTTTTGGAAATCTCCAAATTCATCAAGATCATAAACATGATCATAATAAAACTGTTGGAGAAACAAATCAAGATAATTATTCTTCTTCCGTTGTTCCCGTTATTAAAGAAAAAGAAGAAGAAGAAAAAAAAATTTGTTGTAATAATCAAGAAGACTCAGATCATGATGGTGTTTTAGATCAAGAAGATTTCTGTCCAAATCAATTTGGATTAAAAAAATTTCAGGGTTGTCCGGATACAGATTTAGATAATATCCCGGATCATGAAGATAAATGCCCAAACAAATTTGGAAAAAAAGAAAATCAAGGATGTCCTAATATCGTTTTTAGTCCTATTTTATTCAGTTCTGGTAAATCTTCATTATCTCCTCATTCTTTAACAAGAATTAATAAAATTTCTGAGATCATGATTAATACTCTTCCTAATTCTAAATTTTACATCAATGGATATACAGATTCGAATGGAAATTTATATTTGAATCAAACTTTATCTGTAAAAAGAGCTCATTCCGTATTTGAAGCTTTAGTATCTAAAGGGGTAGATGCTTCTAGAATAGAAGTTAGAGGATTAGGAATCGAAAAGAAAAAAGGAAGACGTGTTGAAATCATAATCCGAAAGTCATAAAATCATAAAAAAAGTCTCTTGATTTTCAAGAGGCTTTTTTATTTGTCTGAAAAGAAATATATACACTGACTTGATAAAGTATTAGAAGAGGAATTAATACGATGATTGTACTTAAAATATCTCCAGGTGTTATAGCAGAAGCTATAACTAATAGAATCAGAAAAGCATGTTTTCTGTATTTTTTTAAAAATGAATAAGATATTAATTCCATTTTAGTTAGAAAAAATATAAGAAATGGAAATAAAAAAATAATCCCCATAGAAAACACGGAATGGACGATTAAAGAAATATAATCTGATAAATCAAATATATTTTTCGGAATATAACTTATTCTAAAAGAATATCCAAAATGAATTAAAAATGGACATAATATAAAATAACCGAAAAAAATTCCTAACAAAAACAGAAAAGTAACCATGATCAGTATCCATAGAGAATATTTCTTTTCTTCATCCGAAAGAGCCGGTTTTATGAATTTCCAAAATTCATAAACAACATAAGGAAATGATAAAATGACTCCTCCTATGAAGCAAGTCCATACATAAATATTGAACTGACCAAATATTTGTCTATTTTGTATTTCTAAATTTTTATATAAAAAAGAAATGGAGTTTAAATGTACACCTAGAAAGGAATTCGCTAGTTTATAAAATACACGGTAAGTAATGAAATCTGTTTTTGCTGGACCAAAAATAATGTAATCAAATATAATATTTTTATTGTTCATTAAAATAATCATTGCAATGATTATTGCACAAAGACAATGAATTATATGTTTTCTTAATTCCTCTATATGTTTCCAAAACGGCATTTTATTTTCATTCATCAAAATGAAATTTTATTATATATAAAAAAAATAATACATTTTTTTTCAATAAAAATTGTAATTTTTATGTTAAATTTCATATAAATGAAATGTGGAATTATAGGACTTCCAAATACAGGAAAATCAACATTTTTTAATCTGATTTCCAACTCAAAAGCTTTATCAGGAAATTTTCCTTTTTGTACCATAGAACCTAATTATGGAATCACAAAAGTCCCAGATGAAAGATTATACGAACTAAAAAAAATCATTAATTCTACTACTACAAAAATAACTCCATCTGAAATAAAAATAGTAGATATAGCTGGATTAATTAAAGGATCGCATAAAGGAGAAGGGCTAGGAAATAAATTTTTATCTCATGTTCGTGAGACAAATGTCATGATACACATGATTCGTTTCTTTCGTGATAAAAGTATCCTTCATGTGGAAGGATCTGTCAATCCTATTAGAGATAAAGAAATTATTGATATGGAATTACAGTTTAAAGATCTAGAAACGATAGAAAAAAAATTAGAAAAAACTACTAAAAAAAATCAAATCAACAAATCTACACATATACTGAAAAAAATTTCTTCTTTCTTAAAAGAAGGAAAAAATATTAGAATGTATCCATTTCAAGAATCTGAAAAAGAATCTATAAAAGATTTACAATTACTCACTGTTAAACCTGTTCTTTATATCTGTAATCTAGATATAGATGATGAATTAGATCAAAAAACTAATTTACATATAGAAAATATGAAAAAAATGGTAGAAATGGAAAATTCTACTTTAGTAATTTTATCATTAAAAAAAAATTGTATAGAACTTGATCAAGTGTTGAAAAAAACCTATAAGTTACTAAATCTACAAAGTTTTTTTACAATAGGAAAAAAAGAAATTCGATCTTGGTCTATTCCTAATCCATGTACAGCTTATGAAGCATCTTCAGTGATTCATACAGATTTTAAAAAAGGATTTATTCGGGCAAAAGTTATTCATTATAATGATTTTATCAAATATAGATCTGAAGAAAATGTGAAAAAAGCAGGAAAAATATTTTTAGCAGGAAAAAATTATCTCATTCAAGATGGAGATATTATTCACTTTCGATTCCATTAATAAAAGAACTGATTTATATTATTATTAATTTCTTGTAAGGTTTCAAAAATGAGTAATACAGTTAGTTCTACATCTTTTTTATGAACCATTTCTACTGTGGTATGCATATATTTAAGAGGAATGGAAATTAAAGCAGACAATACTCCCTTATTGGAATAAGCGAAAGCATCTGCATCTGTTCCTGTGCTAGATGAGACCAAACGTTGAAAATGTATTTTTTTCCTATTAGCAGTATGAATCATCAACTCTCTAATACTTTTATGGATTGAAGGAGCATATCCAATGACAGGGCCTAATCCACATTTAATATCCCCTTGTATTTTTTTATCAATCATAGGACTATAAGTATCATGTGTTACATCGGTAACAATTGACACATTGGGTTGTATAGTTTGAGAAATCATTTTTGCACCTTTTAATCCCACTTCTTCTTGAACTGAATTTACTATATATAATCCAAATTTTAGATTTATCCCACTTTCAATTATAATTTTTGCTACTTCTGCTATAATAAACCCTCCTATTTTGTTATCTAATGCTCTAGATACAAAATAATTTTGATTCATAATAAAAAACTTATCAGGATAAGTAATCATACAACCTACATGAACCCCCATATTAATTACTTCAGTCTTACTGGAAACACCAATATCTACAAATAGATTCTCTACATTAGGATATTTTTCTGATGAAGGTTTTCTTGTATGAATGGCAGGCCATCCAAATACTCCATGTACCAATCCTTTTTCCGTATGAATGATTACTCTTTTAGATGGAGAAATTTGGGGATCGGCCCCTCCATTACGAGATACATATATTATTCCTTCTTCTGTGATATAATTAACGTACCATGATATTTCATCAACATGAGCTTCAAGAATCAATTTGTATGGAGAATTAGGATTAATAATTCCTACTGCTGTACCATATAAATCAGTTTGGATTTTTTCTATATAAGAACTAATATGGTTCATCCATATTTTTTGTCCTTCATTTTCATTTCCTGTTGGGGAAAATTTATTCAAATATTTTTCAAGAAATTGAATAGAATCACTATTAATTGAATATGAATAATTACTCATTGTTTTTTTTCGATTTTTCTAAATAAGGATGGAACCTTTAAATATAAATTTAACATTTCCGGTTAAATGAATATCAAAATATTCATTTTTTGTTTTTTTTAATGAAACCCATAATTTTCCTCCAAGAGTTTGGACTAAAATTTTTTCCACATCATTTTTTATTTTATTTGTTTCACATGCGGCGATGACAGAAGCCACAACTCCTGTTCCACAAGATAAAGTTTCGTTTTCTACTCCTCTTTCATAAGTACGGACTTGTAGCATATTATTTTTAAGTATTTTTACAAAATTCACATTGACTCCTTTTTCCAAATAAGGACTTTGAAATCTAATTTTTTTTCCTTCTTGGAATACGTTTTTTTCCTTGATATTTTCTACAAATAAAATATGATGTGGAGATCCTGTATTTAGAAAAACGTATTTCTTATGAATTTCTATTGTATTTTTATCTATATTAATAAGATTTATAGAAACCAAATTATCCCTTATGAATCCATCATGATATCCATCTATAGCTCGAAAATGAATTTTATTTTTTTTTGGAATTCCTAATTGATTAGCAAAATAAATTGCACATCTTCCCCCATTTCCACACATTGTGCTTTCTTTTCCATCAGAATTACAATATTTCATATAAAAATCACTTTTATATTCATCATCATTTTGAATCAAAATAATTCCATCGGCTCCAACTCCAAAATGTCTATCACACAATTTTTTGAATAAAAAAGGATTTTCTATTTTTTTTTGTCTAGAATCTAGGAGTATGAAATCATTTCCAGTTCCTTGATATTTATAAAAATTCAATTTCATCACAACGAATTTAATATTATTTTTTGATATATTTGTTTGTGTGTAATCACTAATAAAATATAGATGAAGAAAATAGTTTTTTATATTGTACTGAGCAGTATTATGAGTTCAATAATCACAATTGCTGCATATAAACAATACTCTAAAGAAAAACCTTTACTCTTTCCATATACATCATCCTCAAAAACAAGGTTTACCTCATCAGATTCTTCCTCATTAGTTAGTTCTGCTGGATTTCCTGATTTTACTAGAGTCGTATCAAAAACCATACATGCAGTAGTCAATGTCAAAAATTATTCAAAAAAATATAACAATCAATTTGATCCATTTGATTTCTTTTTTGGTTTTCCTGATGATTTTGGTGGAAACAATAGAGAAAGAAAACCTCAAAGAAATGATCTTCCTGGACTTCATGGATCTGGAGTCATTCTATCTCCTGATGGATATATTGTGACTAATAATCATGTCATAAAAGATGCAGAAAAAATAGAAATTACTCTTAGTGATCAAAGAACTTATAAAGCTAAATTAATAGGAACAGATCCTAGTACCGATATCGCTTTATTAAAAATCAATGAAACAAATTTACCCTTTATTTATTTTTCGGATTCTAATAAAGTACAAGTAGGAGAATGGGTTCTAGCGATAGGAAATCCTTTTGATTTAAACTCTACTGTTACAGCCGGGATCATAAGTGCAAAAAATAGAAGTTTGGGGATATTAAGAGGAGAAACACAAACCTCTTCTATTGAATCTTTTTTCCAAACAGATGCAGCGGTCAATCCTGGAAATAGTGGAGGGGCTTTAATTAACACGAATGGAGAATTAATTGGAATTAACACAGCTATTTCTTCAGCTTCAGGAAATTTTATAGGATATAGTTTTGCGGCTCCTTCTAATTTGGTAGCAAAAGTGATCCAAGACATAAAAAAATACGGAATCGTACAACGTGCATATTTAGGAGTGAGAGGAATAGATCTTTCTAAAACAGAATATTTAAAAGCTTATAATAAAGAAACACATCAAAATATAAAATCACAACAAGGTTTTTTAATAGGAGAAGTTTTTGAAAAAAGTGGAGCGTCAGATGCAGGACTTAAAAAAGGAGATATCATAAAAAGCATAGATGGAAAACCTATACAAAATGTTGCAGATCTTTCATTTATCGTAGGAACAAAACATCCAGGAGATGAAGTAAAAGTAAATATTATACGTAGCAAACAAAAAAAAATTTTTCATGTTATTTTAAAAGATTTACAAGGAAGAACAAAAATAAGAACCAAGGAGGAAATGACTCCATCTGAATTATTAGGAGCAGTATTTGAGCCACTTAGTCAAGAGTCTAAAAAAGATTTTGGAATTGGTTATGGAATTAAAATCAAAGAGATCAGAACAGGTCGTTTAAGTGCTATCGGTTTGGAAGAAGGAGATATTATTTTATCTATTAATGGAGTCAGGATGAAAAAACCTAATGATGTAGATAGTGTTTTAAAAAAATACTCAGGAGATGTGACCATAAAATCGATTAAACAAAATGGACAAGTATATATAGCAGGATTTGAAATGAATTAATTATTCATATTTCTATTCCAATAAAAAAACAATGTAATGATTCCATAAATAACATTGGGTAGCCAAACAGATAAATAAGAAGGAATATAATCTTTGTTCGAATATATTTTTGTGATTTCTATAAAAAAAATATAAAAAAAAGCTAATGTAATTCCTATAATCATGTTATAAGCAATTTCTCCTTTTTTTTTTTTCGTAGATATAGATAACCCCAAAATTGTGAAGATTAAAGTAGAAAAGGGGGAACTTGTTCTTTGATAATATTCATTTAAATGCATATTCATATTTTTTTTGTCTCCTTCCATATTAATAAATTTTTTTAACTCATGAATATTCATAGTTTCTGCTATATATTCATCCGGTAAAAATTGTTCTGGGGTAATGGGTAATTTTATAATTTTATAATTCCCTATAACAAAAAAATCACGATTTTTATTGATTGTAGTTTCTCTGTAATCAAATAAAATATATATTTTATATTTTTTATCCCAAAAAATGGTTCTAGATTTTAAAATATATGTTAGTTTTTTTCCATTAAATTTTTGATATACACATTTTTTTCCTATATATTTTTTTTTTGAAAAATTTTGAATAAAAATATATTCATTTTTTGAAATTTGAGTACTGATCGTTTGATTTTTTTCATATTTATTTTTATGTCTTGGACTTAAAAGATATTTATAATAAAATTGATTTTTTTTTTTGTTAGCTATAGGTAAAAAATAATAATTGATTATTAAAGCTATAATTCCTATCACAATAGCTGTACCCAAGTAAGGAAGTGTCAATCTTCTAAAACTAATTCCGTTTGATAGAATCGCTGTAATTTCTGAATGATGGGTTAATTTAGATGTGAAAAAAATAACAGATAAAAAAACAGAAATAGGAGAAAACGTATTCATTAACCATATGGACCAAAAAGGATAATAAAAAATTAAAGCCTCTTTAATAGATCCTTGATTATTTTCTAAACGATGCATCCGTTGAGATATATCTATAACCAGAGATAACAATTGTAGAGAGAGGGTAATAAATATGAAAGTCATAATGAAATTACGAATTATATAACGATCAATAATTTTCATAATATTATTATAAACGTTCTTGTAACAAAGGAATCATAGATTTTTTCCAATAAAAAAATTCATTGTGCATGATACGAATTTTCGCTTCTTGAATAAGATGAAAATAAAAAGAAAGATTATGGATAGAAGCAATTTCTTTTGCTAAATGATCTCTAGATAAAAAAAGATGTCTAACATAAGACTTACTATACAATTGATCTACAAAAGAATTCCCAAATTCATCTAAGCAGGAGTAGTCTTTTTCCCATTTTTTGTTTTTGATATTCATAATTCCTTTCCATGTAAATAACATTCCATGACGTCCATTTCTTGTAGGAAGAACACAATCGAACATATCTATTCCAAGAGAAATTCCTTCTAAAATATCTATAGGACTCCCTACTCCCATTAAATATCTAGGTTTTTTTTTAGGTAAAATATCTGTTAATAAATCAGTAATGCTATGTGTTTGTTCTTTTTCTTCTCCTAAACTTAATCCACCTATTGCATACCCTTCCGCTTCTAACAATGCAATTTTTTCTGTAAAAGATTTCCTTAAATCCGGATAAATACTTCCTTGTATAATTGGAAAAAAACTTTGCTTATAATTATATATTTCTGGATTCTTTTCTAAATAAGAAGAACATTTTTTTAACCAACGATGTGTTTTTTTTAAGGATTTTTTAGCTTCTGTATGACTACAGGGAAAAGGGGGGCAATCATCGAAAGCCATAATAATATCTCCACCTATAAAACGTTGAATTTTCATAGATTTTTCAGGAGAAAAAAAATGAAAAGATCCATTTATCATAGACTTAAATAGAACTCCGTCTTCAGTAATTTTATTTGATTTTTTCAATGAAAAAATTTGAAATCCTCCACTATCTGTTAATATAGAACCCTTCCAATTTAGAAAAGAATGAATTCCTCCGGCTTTATGTAATACTTCAACACCGGGTTGAAAATGTAAATGATAAGTATTTCCAAGAATTATTTTATACATTTTATAAAGTTCATGTGTTGGAACAGACTTTACATAACCTTTTGAAGCGACTGGCATAAAAATCGGAGTTTCTATTTTACCATGATCTGTTTCTAAAATTCCTATTCTTGCTTTGGAATAATTATCTGTTTTAATTAAGTTAAATTTCATTTGAAAAAGATTTTAAAAAATTAAACGATATATGTAACATATAGTAGTTATAAAACATAATTTCGTACTATTTATTGATAAAAAATGAATTTTAAATATAATCACCATGAACCAGTTCTTCTCGAAGAGAGTATAGAAAATTTGATTACAAATCCAAACGGGATTTATGTAGACACTACATTTGGTGGAGGAGGCCATTCTGATGCAATTCTAAAAAAATTAAATCAAAAAGGAACTCTAATAGCTTTGGATCAGGATCAGGAATCTATTAAAAGAAATTGGATTATAGATAAACGTTTTCATCTATTTCACAATAATTTTATTCATATCCGTGATATTTTGAATCAAAACCGAATTGATAAAGTATCAGGAATATTAGTGGATTTAGGAATTTCATCTTTACAAATAGACAATCCTACAAGAGGTTTTTCGAATCAATCCAATTGTATTTTAGATATGAGAATGAATCAGAAATCTTTGTATTCTGCTCAGCATGTTCTAAATGAATGTTCAAAACAAGAATTATTTCATATATTTTATGAATATGGAGAATTTAAAAATGCAAGAAAAATTGCAGAAAAAATATTGAAAACACGTTTAAAAAAAAATATAAAAACGGCTTTGGATTTAGTTCATATTTTTTTTATCAAAGGATCTTTTAAAAAAAGAAAAAGATTTTTCGCTAGACTTTTTCAGTCTATACGAATAGAAGTTAATAATGAAATAAATGTTTTAAAGGATTTTTTATTAGAATCTTCTAAAATCCTCTTAACAGGAGGTAGAATCGTCGTGATTTCATATCATTCTATAGAAGATAGAATCATTAAATATTTTTTTAAAAAAGGAATTATAATAGATAAAATCAATTTTAAAACTCTTCCATTCAGAATGATCCATAAAAAAGTAATTAGACCGAGTTTTCAGGAAATCATAAATAATCCACGATCTAGAAGTGCAAGATTAAGAATTGCAGAAAAGATTTAAATCATAACAAAAATAATATCATAAAATGAAAACGAATATACCAGATATCCTGAAAGGAAAATTTTTAGTAAAAAAAGATGCTTATCGTAGTTGGAATTTTATTGTTTTTATTACTGTACTATCTTTAATTAGCATAACCAGTTCACATATGATGGACCGAAAAATTCGAAAAATCACTAAAATTAGTGAAGAAATCAAGGAATTAAAATCTGAATATGCAGATTTACATAGTAAATGTATGAAAATGCAATTAGCCTCTTTTATAAGAAAAAAATTAGTTAATGGATTAAAACATTTAGAATCTCCTCCATACGAATTAGTCATAATAGAAAAAAATCATAAAAATATGGATGAACCACAATCAAATCAATAATGAAACGGAAAAGATATATTTTATTATATAAATCTTATTTAGTTGGTTTTTTATTCATATTTATTGCCGCATTAATTATTTTCAATTTATTCTATATTCAAAATTATTCAGAAGGATACAAAAAATCTGTTATAAGAAAAACGATTAGAACCAATTTAATTAAAGCAAAACGTGGAAATATTTATGCGTCAGATAATAGTATTTTAGCAATGTCTGTTATAAGATATGAAATTCACATCGATTTTAGATCCATATCTGAAAAATTATTTCAAGAAAATATTTATTCTTTATGTAATTCTTTGGAATTTTTATTTAAAAAACCAAAATTTTTTTTCTATAAAAAATTTCAATACGAAAAAAAAAAAGGAAATAGATATTTTTTATTAGCAAAGAATTTAGATTATCCACATTTTAAAATATTACGAAATTTTCCCATTTTCAATAAAGGACAAATACGAGGGGGGTTCATTGTAGAAAAAAAAATATGTAGAATTCACACATTAGAAAATATTGGAAAAAGAACATTAGGATATGATGATCATAGAGGAAAGGTAGGATTAGAAGGGGCTTTTAGCAAATATTTGAAAGGAAAAGATGGAAAAAGATTAGAACAACGTATTAGCTTTAAAATATGGAAACCATTGAAATCAGGAAACGAAATTCATCCAGAAGATGGAAAAGACGTTTATTCCACTATAGATATATATTTACAAGATATAGCCTATCATGCATTACTTCAAGAATTATCCATTTCTCAGGCAGATCATGGATGTGTTATTTTGATGGATGTAAAAAGTGGAGAAATTCCTGCTATGATCAACCTGGAAAAAACAAAAAAAAGGACTTACGAAGATTTAAGAAATTTTTCAGTATGGGAAGGAAGCGAACCTGGATCTACTTTTAAAACAATGGCTATTCTTGCCGCTTTAGAAGATAAAAAAATAGATGTAGATATGATTGTCAATACCAAAGGCGGAGTCATGAAATTGAGAGGAGAAGAAATACGAGATAGTCATTATAATGGAAATGTTGAAATGAATCCAAAACAAATTTTAGAATTATCTTCAAACGTAGGAATAGCAAAAATTATTTATGAAAATTATAAAGAAAATCCGGAAAAATTCATAGAACATTTCCGTAAATGGAAATTGGATAGAAAAATAGGGATTGACATCCCTGGAGAAAGCATGCCTTTTATTCCAAAACCTGGAAAAAAAAATTGGAGTAGCATTACCTTGCCATGGATGACTTTTGGATATAATATTAAACTAACTCCTTTACAAATACTCACTTTTTACAATGCTATTGCAAACCATGGAAAAATGATTAAACCTCTATTTATTAGAGAAATCAAATATCATGGAAAAAGTATCAAGGAATATACAAAACCTATCATTATGAATCCTTCTATAGCTAGAAAATCTTCTTTAATTAAAATTCAAAATATGTTAGAAGGAGTAGTCAAAAATGGGACCGCTAAAAAATATTATAATCCAGAATATCCTTATGCGGGAAAAACAGGAACAACACAGTTAAATTATTGGATGAAAGGAAAACCCTTATCTTACAACAGTTCTTTTGTAGGATACTTTCCTGCTAAAAATCCAAAATATTCTTGTATTGTAGTCATTTCAAAACCAGAAAAAGGGTACTACGGGATAGAGGTAGCCGTTCCTGTATTTGACAAAATTGCTAAATCTATTTATCCTATAATAGAAAGAAAAGTACTTTTTAAAAAGAAAGAAAATCAAAAGAATTTATTCAATCAAATTATAGAATCAAAAAATTTTTTTATTGATAAATGGATAATGCCTAATGTAGTCTCTGTTCCTGGAAAAGAAATTATACCTATATTAGAAAACAGGGGTTTTCACATTCAATATGAAGGAATAGGAAAAGTATTGACTCAATCTATTCAACCAGGAACAAAATTGAAAAAAAATCAGATTATATTTTTAAAACTAGAAGAATGAAAAAACTATTAAAAGATGTTTTAAAAAAAGTCTATGTGTTAAAAATAATAGGAAAAAATCCTTTTAAATTTATAGAAGGAATTTCTATGAGTTCTAAAATAGTGAAAGACAATATGATTTTTGTAGCTATAAAAGGAAAAAGAACAGATGGACACAAATTTATTATAGATGCAATCCAAAAAGGTGCTAATACTATAATTTGTGAAAAAAGTTATTTTTCCTTCATCCCTATTCATAAACATATCACTTATGTATTTGTTTCAGATTCTATGGAAGCTTTAGGAGTTATATCATCTAATTTTTATGATCATCCTACAAAAAAAATAAAATTAATAGGAATAACCGGAACAAATGGAAAAACCTCTGTAGCTACGATCCTTCATCAGTTATTTTCTAAAATGGGAGAAAAAAATATTCTTATTTCTACTATGGGAATAAAAATATTATCTATAAAATATCCTACTACACATACAACTCCGAATATTATTGAAATTAATAAATATTTAAATATTTCAATCCAAAAAGGGTGCAAATACGCTTTTATGGAAGTAAGTTCACATGGAATCCATCAAAAAAGAATTTCAGGATTATTATTTCAAGGAGGAGTTTTTACGAATATTACACATGATCACTTAGATTATCATAAGTCTTTTGATCATTATTTATCTACTAAAAGGCTTTTTTTTGAAAATTTATCTAAAAAAGCTTTTGCATTAATCAATTCCGATGATGAAAATTCGCATCAAATCATAAAAAAAACTTTAGCTAAAACCTATTTTTATGGTATAAAAAAAAATTCTAATTTCAAAATTTCAATTTTGAAAGAAAACATGAATGGAAATCAATTACTAATTGATGGTCATCAAATTCTTACCTATTTGATAGGAAGATTTAATATTTATAATCTATTAGCTAGTTATGCAACAGCTATTTTATTAGGAAAAAAAAAAGAGAACATCCTGAAAAAAATTAAATATGTAAAACCCATCAAAGGACGTTGTGAGCAATTTTTATCCAACTCAGGTATTCATATTATTGTGGATTATGCCCACAATCCAGATGGATTAAAATCTATTTTAAATACTCTTAAAATCATAAAAAAAAATAATGAAAAATTAATTTGTGTCATAGGTTGTGGGGGAAATAGAGATATAAAAAAACGTTCTTTAATGGGGAAAATTGTCTATGAAACATGTGATATATCTATTTTTACATCCGATAATCCTAGAGAGGAAGATATCAATAAGATATTCAATGATATGAAAAATTTTAAGTCATATCTAAACAAAAAATCTATTTTAACTTTTGTAAGACGAGAAGAAGCTATTCAAACTGCAATTCAAATTGCAAAAAAAAAAGATATTATTCTAATAGCTGGAAAAGGACATGAAACTTTTCAAGAAATCAAAGGAATACGTTATTTTTTTAATGATATGAAAATTGCTAAAAATTTGTTAAAAACTTACAATAAGTAAGATGATTTATTTTTTTAATAAATACTTAATTATAAATTCTGTTTTTTATAGAGCTATTATAGCTTTTTTTTTATCATTTTGTATAGCTTTGATTTTGTATCAAAAAATTATATGTTGGAATCAAAAAAATAGTGTGATAGGAGAAAAAATACGAGATCTTGGACTTTTTGGTCAAAAAGAAAAAGAAGGAACCCCAACTATGGGAGGGGTTGTTATGATATTTTCCACGTTAATTTCTACAGTATTGTTTTCTACTTTAAATAATGTGTATGTATTAATGTTGATAATGACCACATTGTATATGGGTTGTATTGGATTAATAGATGATTATATTAAAATAAAACATAATAAAAAAGGACTTAGTGTAATGGGAAAAATATTTAGTCAAATTTTATTAGGAATTTTTATTGGAATCACTATGTACTTTAACACAAACATTTCTATTCAAAAACAAAAAATAGAATCAAAAGATTCACACTTTTTTAAAAAAAAAGAATATGGGTTCAATACCACTATTCCCATTTTTTCTTCTATATATCATAATCATGAATTTAACTATGCTTATCTTTTGAGTTGGTATAATCAAAAATGGAAAAAATATGCATGGATTGTTTATATTCCTATTGTTGTTGGAATTATTACGTTTTTATCCAATGGAGCTAATTTAACGGATGGAATAGATGGATTAACAGCTGGAATTTCTTCTATTATTTTTGCTCTCTTTTCTTTATTATCTATAATTTCCAGTAATAAAATATATTCCTTCTATTTTCATTTTATATATATTCCTCATTTAGAAGAAATCATTATATTTTCTTTTTCTTTTTTAGGATCTTTAATAAGTTTTCTTTGGTATAATACTTATCCAGCTCAAATTTTCATGGGAGATACAGGAAGCCTAACTATAGGAGGAGTCATCGCAACACTAGCTATTATCAATAGAAAAGAATTAATATTGCCTATCTTGTGTGGAATTTTTTTTATAGAAAATATTTCTGTAATCATGCAAGTATTGTATTTTAGATATTCTAAAAAAAAATATGGTATAGGAAAAAGAGTTTTTCTAATGGCTCCTTTACATCATCATTTTCAAAAATTAGGATATCATGAAAATAAGATTTCCAATCGTTTTATTATCATACAAATGATGCTTTCTATGTTAGTATTTCTTTTATTAATTATATAAAAAAATATAGCAATGAAAAACAAATTTATAGTTGTATTGGGTGGAGGAGAAAGTGGAGTAGGAGCAGCTTTATTAGCTAAAAAAAATGGATTAAAAACATTTTTATCGGATTCTGGAATTATTCTAAATAAATACAAAAAAATTTTAACAAAGAATAAAATTCCTTTTGAAGAAAAAGGACATACAGAGAATATTATCATTCAAAATGCTATTAAAGTGATAAAAAGTCCTGGAATTTCTAGAAATAATCCTTTGATAAAAAAAATCAATTATTTGGGGATTCCTATACAATCCGAATTAGAATTCGGAAAAAGTTATATCGAAAATTCTTATGTTATCGGGATTACAGGAAGTAATGGAAAAACAACGACTTGTTCCATTATTTATAAAATTCTTAAAAAAGAAGGAATGAATGTAGAAATAGCAGGAAATATTGGACATAGTTTTTCTAAAAAAATCATAAAAAAAAAGATATTTATATATTAGAAATGAGTAGTTTTCAATTAGATGATTGTTTGAATTTTCGTTCAAATATTGCCGTATTATTAAACATAACAAGAGATCATTTAAATAGATATGATAATAATATTGAGAATTATATTGATTCCAAATTTAGAATAGCCACTTTTCAAAAAAAAGAAGATATTTTCATTTATAATTATGATGACCCTATTATAAGAGAGGGGATAAAAAAATATCCCATTGTATCTCATTGTATTCCTTTTTCTATAAAGGAAGAATTACATGTAGGCGCTTATATAAAATCTAACAAAATATTTATTCGAAATCAAAAAAATAAAGAAATATATTTTTTAAATGTAAAAGATATTCCTTTAATAGGAGATCATAATCTCTATAATATTATGGCTTCATTAATTATATCCGAAATATTAAACGTAAAAAAAGAATTAATAATTTCCATACTATTAAAATTGAAATCCATAGAACATCGTATGGAAAAAATATCAAATATAAATGGAGTACAATTTATTAATGATTCTAAAGCCACTAATGTAAATGCCGTTTTTTATGCATTAAAAAGTATGAATGCGCCTATTATATGGATAGTAGGAGGAGAAGATAAAGGAAATAATTATGTAGAATTAATTCCTTTGGTTAAAAAAAAAGTAAAAGCCATAATTTGTTTAGGAAAAAATAATAAAAAAATTATAAATTTTTTTAAAAATATCATTGATATCATTTTGGAAACAAAATCCATTAAAAAAGCTGTTTATATGGCTTATATATTATCTTCTCATGGAGATCATGTTTTATTCTCTCCTGCTTGTTCTAGCTTTGATCTTTTTAAAGATTATAAAGAAAGAGGAAATAAATTTAAGCAAGAAGTAAGAAAACTAATTTATGAAAGTTTATGAAAAAATAAATCTTTTTTTAAAAAAATATATAAAAGGAGATAGATATTTATGGGCTTTTATCTCTTTACTGGCTATATTTTCATTTTTACCAGTTTATTCTGCTAGCACAAACTTAGTGACTACATATGGAGGGACGAATACAGTATTTCGTTATTTATTTAAACATGCTATTTTTTTGTTAGTTGGGTTTTTTCTCCTTTTTTTCACTCAATTTATAGACTATAAATATTTTTATAAAATGTCTATCCTTTTCATGCCTATCATATTCATTTTATTAATTTTTACAATGAGTCAAAGAAAAGAATTAGATGGAGTAAATGCTTCTCGTTGGTTACATCTTCCTATTCTCAATATATCTTTTCAAACTTCCAGTATCGCTGGATTGGTTCTTTTCATTTATTGTGCTAGATATTTGTCTCAAAAAAAGAAAGAACGAATCAACTTGAAAAATTCTTTTTTTCCCTTGTGGTTTCCAATATTTTTGATCATTGGACTTATTTTTCCATCGGATGGATCTACTGCTGCTATGATTTTTATATCCGTTTTAATTTTACTTTTTATAGGAGGAATCCCATTAACAAGTGTTATAGGGTTTCTTTTCATGGGTTTTTTATTTTCAGGAATATATATTTATTCTGTTATAAAATGGGGAGATAAAAAACCTATGAATAGGGTTTATACATGGAAAAGTCGTATAGAAAAATTTTTGGATCATGAATCTGAAGAAAGTTATCAAATGAAACAATCTAAAACGGCTATTGTTTTAGGAAATAAATTTGGTCGTGGTCCTGGAAAAAGTGTTTTAAAAGCCTTTCTTCCACAATCTTCTTCAGATTTTATCTATGCTATTATCATAGAAGAATATGGATCTGTTGGAGGCGTAATTCTTTTATTCATTTATATACTAATTCTCATAAGAATTATGATAATAGCGACGAAAGTCCAAAATTATTCTTGTTCTTTATTGGTCCTTTCTGTAGGGTTTCCTATTATTAATCAAGCACTTATTAATATGGGAATTGCTGTTGGTTTATTTCCAGTCACAGGACAAACTTTGCCTCTGATTAGTGCTGGAGGGACTTCTATATGGGTTACTTTTTTAAGTTTTGGGATCATATTAAGCGTAAGTCGACTGATATATTCTCACTCAAAAATTATAATTCATCATGAATCATAATATTTCACCACCTAAAATAATTATTGGAAGTGGAGGAACAGGAGGGCACATCTATCCTGGAATAGCTATTGCTAACGAACTTAAAAAAAAAATTCCAAAAATTGAGATTTTGTTTATTGGATCTAAAAATCATATGGAAATGCGAGAAATCCCAAAATGGGGATATTCCATTGAAAAAATTTGGATTTCAGGTGGAAAAGAGAAATTTTTTTCTTTATCAGGTTTTATTTTATCTATCCAACTAATATATAGCTTGTTTTTGGCAAATAAAATTATGAAAAAATTTTCTCCAGATATAGTTATCGGAACAGGTGGTTTTGTCAGTTTTCCTACCTTATATGCTGCAAAAAAAAATAAAATACCTATTTTGATTCAAGAACAGAATTCTTTTCCTGGACTGACTAATAGAATATTTTCTCGTTATGCGAATAAAATATGTATTGCTTATGAGCAAGCAAAAAAATTTTTTCCCCAAAAAAAAACGATTATAACTGGAAATCCAGTCAGATCTGAAATTTTACACTTGCCTAGTAAAGAAAAAGCTTGTATTCATTTAGGATTAAACATAACAAAACCTATTATTTTATCTATAGGAGGGAGTCAAGGATCCAATAGTATGAATAATGCTTGGATAAAAGGATTAAAACGGATAATAGAATTGGATATGCAACTGATTTGGCAAGTAGGAAAACTTGATCTTTATAAAATTAAAAAAAATAAAATGTCTCATCATTCGAATATTCTTTTCATGGAATTTATTGAAAATATACCGGCATGTTATGCTGCAGCAGACATCATTGTATCTAGAGCTGGAGCTTTGACTATATCAGAAATATGTTTAATAGGAAAACCATATATATTGATTCCTTTTCCTTGGTCTTCCAATGATCATCAAAATCAAAATGCTAAAATATTAGAAGAAAAAAAAGCGGCTTTAATTATAAAAAATGAGGAAATAGAGAAAAAATTAGTGAATTCTGTTATAAAATTAGTGAATGATTCCAGCATGAAAAAAAAAATGAGTAGCAACATATTAAAATTAGGAAAACCTAAAGCAACAAACGATATTGTAAACGAGATTTTACAAATTATTTTATGAACTTCAAAAAAATTGATTTTTTTTATTTTATAGGAATAGGAGGAATGGGGATGAGTTCCCTAGCTAGATATTTTCATACTATGGGTAAAACTGTTTGTGGACATGATCAAAATAAAACCTTTTTGACAAAAGAATTAGAAAAAGAAGGAATATCTATCAACTATCATGATAGTATAGAAATATTACCAAAATGGGTATTATCCAAACAATGTTTGATTGTGTATACCCCAGCCATTCCTAGTCATCATAAACAATGGATGTATTTAAAAAAATATGGTAAAAATGTAAAAAAACGTTCTCAAGTATTAGCTTTCATTACAGAAAATGAGATTTGTATAGCCATAGGAGGAACACATGGAAAAACAACTACTTGTACCTTATTAGGACATATTTTATATAGTTCTGGAATGAATGTCACTGCTTTTTTAGGAGGAATATCTGAAAATTATAAATCAAATTTAATATTGAATCATGTATTGAATGGAAGAAAAATTTTTTTGGTAGAAGCAGACGAATTTGACCATTCTTTTTTATATTTATCTCCTAATATAGCATGTATAACGTCTTTTGACCAAGATCATGTAGATACTTATCCAAGAAAAGAAACTCTGAAAAAGGCTTATATAGCTTTTTCAAATAGAATCAAAAAACCATATAAAAAAATATTTCTTTGCCGAGAAGAATCTTGTCGATTCAAGAACGCAATATATTATTCTGTCCTACAAGGAGAAAATTATTATTCCGATCATCTTTATATAAAAGAAAATAAATGGTATTTTGATTTTCATACTCCTACAGAAACATGGAAATCTTTACCTTTACCTATTCCAGGTCAACATAATTTAAAAAACGTTACTGCAGCATTAGCTATTTCTGATTATCTAAAAATTTCTAAAAAAGAAATCAGGAAAGCTTTATTTTTATTTAAAGGGATCAAAAGAAGATATTCCATTCATTATCAATCTTCAAATAAAATATATATAGATGATTACGCACATCATCCTACAGAAATCAATGCTTTGATCTCTACTGTAAGAGAATGTTTTCCAAATAAAAAGATATTGGGAATTTTTCAACCTCATTTATTTAGTAGAACTAAATTTTTTGAAACATATTTTGCTAAAAGTTTAGAACATCTTGATATTCTAATTTTACTAGATATTTATCCAGCTAGAGAATTTCCCACAAATGGAACGAATTCTAATAGTTTATTAGAAAAAATCAAAATGAGTTCTAAAGAAATATCTACTCTTTCCAAAGTCTTAGAAAAAATTGAAAAGAAACATTTTGATATTATTCTAACAATGGGAGCTGGAAATATAGAGGCCTTAATTCTTCCTATCAAAGAATGGTTGTATAAACGATATGGATAAATCAATGAAAAATAGTAAAACATCCTTTATCATTATTTTATATATGATTTGTATGATCTCGCTTTTTTATTTTTCTAAAAAAACACATCAAAACAGAACTTTAAAAAAATTTAATATTGTCATTGATCCCTTATCTCAAAATCATTTTGTAAATGAAGAAATTATTAAAAATATTCTATTTTATAAAACAAAAAAAATTGAAAAAAAAATCGGTCAATTATGTATATTAAAAATGGAAAAAAAATTAAATCATTACCCTTTTATCAAAAAATCTGAAGTGTTTCTTAGTGTAGATGGAACTTTAAATATTAAAATTTTGCAAAAAGAACCTATATTAAGAATCAAAAATGGAAATAAAGAATCTTATCTTACTAAAGATGCGGAAAATTTAGAACTTTCCTCTTTTTTTTCATCAAAAGTTGTCTTAGCAAAAGGACATTTTTCAAAAGAAGAAAAAAAATATTTAACGAATTTAATAAAATTCATAAACTCCGATGAATTATTAAAAAACCAAATTATTAGTATAAAAAAAAATAAAAATTCATTTGTTTTAATTCCAAAAATAGGGAATCATCATATTATATTAGGAAATATAAAGGATTTTAAAAATAAATTGAATAAATTAAAAGCATTTTATAATCAGTACCTAAATAAAATAGATATTAATCAATACAAAAGTATTGATTTACAGTATAAAGACCAAGTAGTCGCAAAAAAAAGATAAGTCTATGGAATATCAAGATATAGCTATAGGTCTTGATGTGGGAACCACAAAGATTGTAGCTATGGTAGGAAGGAGAAATGAATATAATAAGATTGAGATCTTAGGCATAGGAAAATCTAAAAGTGTAGGTGTACATAGAGGGGTCGTAAATAATATAACTCAAACAATTGAAGCTATTCGTGAAGCGGTATCTGAAGCAGAGCATAGTTCGGGTTTAAAAATAAAAGAAGTTATTGTTGGAATAGCAGGACAACATATTAGAAGTCTACAACATAATGATTATATTACTAGATTAGATTTTGAAAATGTTATCAGTCAAAAAGATATACAAAAATTAATAGATCAAGTTCATAAACTGATTATGCAACCGGGAGAAGAAATTATTCATGTTCTTCCACAAGAATATAAAGTCGACAGTCAAGCAGAAATAGGAGAACCAATAGGAATGTATGGAAGTCGTTTAGAAGCAAATTTTCATGTAGTTGTAGGACAAATTTCTTCGATACGAAATATTGGAAGATGTGTAAAAGCTGCAGGCTTGAATTTATCTGGAATGACCTTAGAACCTTTAGCTTCTGCTGAAGCTGTATTAAGTACAGAAGAAAGAGAAGCAGGTGTTGCTTTAGTGGATATAGGAGGAGGGACTACGGATATTGCTATATTTAAAGATAACATTATCCGTCATACTGCCGTGATCCCTTTTGGAGGAAATGTCATTACTGAAAATATAAAAACAGATTGTTTGGTTATTGAACGACAAGCCGAATTACTAAAAATAAAATTTGGATCTGCATGGCCAGGAGAAAATAAGGAAACAGAAATTGTTTGTATTCCTGGATTAAGAGGTCGTGATCCTAAAGAAATTTCTTTAAAATACCTTTCCCAAATTATTCATATACGAGTATGTGAAATTTTGGAACAAGTAAATGTAGAAATAAAAAATTATGGAAATGAAGAACAAAAGAAAAGACTGATTGCAGGATTAGTTATGACAGGTGGAGGTTCTCAACTTAAACATATTCGTCCATTAACAGAATATATTACTGGAATGGACGTTCGTATAGGTTATTCTAACGAACATATAGCAGGAGGGGAAAACGGGATTATAAGTAATCCAGAATATGCAACATCTATAGGGTTAGTAATTAAAGGACTTGATGATAAAAAAAAATATCTTTGTACAAACGCAGAGATGGAACATAGATATAATAGATATGATGGAAATCCTGAGTTGATTTCTACGAAGTTTTATAATAAAAATCGTAGATTAAATTTTGAAGAGGATCAGAATCATAAAAAGAAAAAAAATAAAACAAAATCTTTTCTTGAAATTTGGGCAGATAAGTTCCGTCAAATATTGAATGATACAGAATAATAAACTATGAAATGAAAAAAGAAGATTTTATAAAGAAAGAAAACGATCAATTGGAATTTCCAAAAAATCGTTCAGCTTCCATCAAAGTAATTGGAGTAGGAGGAGGAGGAAGTAATGCTTTAAGTCATATGTTTGAACAAGGAATAACTGGGGTAGATTTTATTGCGTGTAATACAGATGCACAAGCGTTAAATAATAATCCAGTTCCTATAAAAATTCAATTAGGGGCTTCTATTACAGAAGGACTTGGTGCTGGAGCAGATCCAGAAGTAGGAGAAAAGGCTGCATTAGAAAGTTTGGAGGAAATAAAAAGTATTTTAGATTCTAATACTAAAATGACCTTCATTACAGCAGGAATGGGTGGAGGAACGGGAACTGGTGCTGCTCCAATTATTGCAGGAATTTCTAAAGAAAAAGGAATTCTAACTGTAGGGATCGTTACAATTCCATTTCATTTTGAAGGAAAAATGAGATTACAACAAGCTCAAAAAGGAATAGAAGCATTAAGAAAAAATGTGGATTCTCTCATTGTGATTAATAATGATAAATTGAGAGAATTATATGGAAATCTAGGATTTAAAGCGGGTTTTTCAAAAGCTGATGAAGTTTTAACGACGGCAGCTAAGGGGATTGCAGAAGTCATCACTCATCATTATAAACAAAATATAGATTTAAGAGATACAAGAACCGTTCTCAAAGAAAGTGGTACGGCTGTTATGGGTTCTTCTATTGCTGTTGGAGAAAATAGAGCAAAAGAAGCTGTTGTACAAGCTTTAGATTCCCCATTATTGAATGATAATAAAATTACGGGAGCCAAAAATGTCCTTCTTCTTATTGTTTCAGGAAAAATAGAAATTACTATAGATGAAATAGGAATTATCAGTGATTATATACAAGCTGAAGCAGGAAATAATGCTAATATTATAATGGGTCTAGGGGAAGACGAAGGTTTGGAAGAAAGTATTTCAGTTACTATAGTGGCCACGGGATTTCCTACGGAAATACAGAGAGCTATTAATCATGAAGAAAAAAAAATATTTCATAGATTAGAAGAACCTTATGAACAAAGATTAAACAAAATAGAAGAAATCCATTCTTATTCTAAACGGATTGATCCTAATTTTTCAAAAACTTATTCAAAATCCAGTCATTTAGAAAAATTTTATTATAAAAATAAAAAAGATGATTTTTTATCGAATCAAAAACAAAACATTTTTGATCTGTCTATAAATTCAAATTTTTATAAAGAAAAGAAACATAAAAAATACATGTTAGAAGATAGTTTTGATCTTCCGATTTCATACAATGAAAATGAAAAAAAAATCTTAAAACGTAAAAAAGAAAATAAACCAAATCAAGAGTTAAATTGATCAATCTTCCCAAAGGAACCAGAGATTACTCATCTATTGATATGAGTAAACGAAATTATTTAATTCAAACGATTCGAACACAATTTGAACTTTTTGGTTTTGATTCTATAGAAACTCCTTCCATAGAAAATATTTCTACTCTTGTTGGTAAATATGGAGAAGAAGGAGATTCCTTAATGTTTAAATTGCTCCATTCAGGTAATTTTTTAAAAAAAAGAATTTTAGATTTTTTAAAAAAAATCAAAAATAATCGAGAAATAGTTGTTAATAATGTTGTGGAAAAGTGTTTCATTGAACATATGTCGAATAAAGCTCTTAGATATGATTTAACGGTTCCTTTTGTTCGTTATGTAGTTATGCATAAAAATGAAATCATTTTTCCTTTTAAAAGATACCAAATACAACCTGTCTGGCGTGCAGATAAACCTCAAAAAGGAAGATTGAGAGAATTTTACCAATGTGATGCAGATATGATATCATATTCTTGGTCTTTATGGGAAGAAATAGAATTAATTCAACTTTGTGACGAAATTTTTACTAAATTAAATTTTCCTATCATTATCTATATTAATCATAGAGATATATTAAGAGGACTAGTTGAAATAGCTGGCATAAAAAATAATTTATGGAAAGATTTTACTACATCTTTAGATAAATGGAATAAAATTGGACGAGATTTAGTAAAAAAAGAAATGCTTTCCAAAGGAATTACATCTTTATCTTTTGATAAAGTGGCATTTTTTTTTGATATGAAAGAAAATTTCTATCATAAAGAAAAACATTTAACTATAGCTTTACAAAATTCTGAAATAGGAAAAAAAGGATTACGAGATCTGAGTTTTATTTATAGAAATATAAATAATATTTCTTTACAAAATACAAAATTGGAATGGAATATTTCTTTAGCTAGAGGAATGAATTATTATACAGGGACAATATTAGAAATTGTTCCATTCTACAATAAGAGTTTTATTTCTATTGGAGGAGGAGGGAGATATGATCAATTAGCTCATTCATTTGGGTTAAACAATATTTATGGAGTAGGAATTTCTTTAGGTTTGGATCGAATTTATTTAGCCATGGAGCATGAAAATCTATTTCAAACTGTTTCTAATTATCCTTCAAAAGTTTTATTTATTAATTTCGGAAATGAAGAGGTTTTATATGCATACAAAATAATCAAATTTTTGAGAAAAAAAGGAATTTCTACTCAATTATATCCTAATGCGGAGAAAATAGGAAAACAATTTAGATATGCTAATGATAACAATATTCCATTTGTTATTAGTATCGGAAAAAACGAAATTAATAAAAATAAAATCAGAATGAAAGATCTTCAAAAAAGAACAGAAAAAGAATACGATAACATTAACAATGTTGTGAATCAATTAACGAAAAAATTATGATAAAATTGGATTGAGTGCTTTTTTCTTCCAAAGAAAAAAACCGACTATAGCCAATAGAAGAAGAATAATAAATAAAATTCCTGTTAATATAAAACCTTTCAAAAAATAAATAGGAACGGAAATTCCGTTTCCCACCATCCAAAATATCCAATTTTCTACTTTTTTCATGGACATTTGATACATACCAGAAAAATAAATACCTGTTGTCAGAATATCCATCCAATCAAAATGAGACTGAAGTTTTCCATAAAAAACATAAACTATCATACTGAAAATACAAGTGGATAAAAACAAAATAAAGGTATAAAAATAATCTTTTTTATTGCAAAAAGTAATAGGAATTTTTTTATTTTTATCCTTCTTATACATCCATGCATACCATCCATAAAAACTCATCAACGTGTAATACAAGTTAATAATAAAATTTCCATAAAGAGAGGTATCAAAAGTTAAATAACTATATATAATCGTACTAACTATTCCTATTGGATATACCCATACATTATTTTTTTGAGCATAGAATACACTAAATATTGTAAATGCTACAGCTGTTAATTCTAAAATTATGTGAAAAAAACTATTATGATAATAGGGGGATAAAAGGATATCTATCCAATCATTATTCATATAATAATATTATAATATTTATTTGTCTATAATGTAAACTAAGTAATGTTCTTCTATTTTTCGATAGAAAGCAGAAAATCGTTGACTATAGGAATTTTTTATAATCCAGCATGATACACGAGAATTTTTTTGAAGGCAAAAAGGAGAAACTTTATAATGATCTAAAAAACTATAAAAAATACCTCCTTCTAGTTTATATAAACTTTCTTTAATTCCCCATATAATATGTAAATAATCTTCTTCATAATTTGGATGAATAAAGATAGATTCATCATCCCTAATAAATTTTTTCTTTATTCTTACTATCTTTTTATCTTTTCGTAATTTTTCTATGTCTATTCCTATATGATAAGAACTTATAGCTATGGCTATTTTTTCAAAAGAATGACTCAAAGAAATATGTTTTCCTTCAGAAAAAAGAAAAGGTTTTCTTTTTTCATTATAAAAAATATTCATTTTTATACCTATATATCTCAAAGCAGAACGTATTCCTAAAAATTCTCTTTTTCGTTTTTCTGATAATGATAAAAAAAACATTTTTTCTTTATCTGAAAGATAAAGTTTTCTTAAAAACATAGTTTCTAAAAAATGTTTCCATTTAAAAACTATGATCATAGTATGAAGAGTATGAAATTTATAGGTATAAAAATTCATTGCTATTTTAGAAATTCTTTAAATCTAGCCATTTTTTTTGTACTATTGTGAATATTATTTAATTATGTTGTATAAAGAAATTGAAAAAGCGTTAAAAAATGTTATTATTATTGATAATAAAAATATTGTAGAATCTGGTTGGGTAAAAAAAATAGATTTATTAAATAATGAAATCAGAATCTATTTAAGTTTATCCAATCCTACTATGCATATAAAAAACAAACTCATCAAAGAGATAAACCGTTCTATAAAAAATCAAAATATTTTAGATACAATCCGCATCAAAATAGAAATAAAATCAGAGACGAAAATAAAACCTGGAATAAAAAATATAATAGCTGTAGCTTCTGGAAAAGGAGGGGTCGGAAAATCCACAGTAGCAACAAATATAGCAGTTTCTTTAGTTAAAATGGGTTTTTATGTTGGATTATTAGATGCGGATATTTATGGTCCATCTATTCCATTAATGTTTAATCTTAAAGAAGAATCGGTGAATTTACAACAACATAAAAATGGAATTCTGAATCCTATTACTAGTTATGGAGTTAAAATTATATCTATAGGTTTTTTTTCAAAATATGGACAGGCTATTGTTTGGAGGGGCCCCATGGTAACTAAAGTTTTGAGACAATTTATGTATGAAACCAATTGGGGGGAATTAGATTTTTTAATTGTAGATTTACCTCCAGGAACAGGAGATATTCATTTATCTCTTTTGCAGGAGATTTCATTATTTAAATTAAAAGGAATTGTTATAGTAAGTACATCTCAAAAAATAGCCTTGTCGGACGTTAATCGGTCTGTAGGAATGTTTCGTATTCAATCTATTTATGTTCCCATACTTGGAATTATAGAAAATATGTCTTATGTTCTTTCAAAAAAAACTAAAGAAAAATACTATTTTTTTGGAAAAAATGGAGTAAAAGATTTTTCAAAAGAAATGAATCTTTTTTTTCTTGGAGAAATTCCTATGTTACAAACAATACGAGAATATTCAGATTTGGGAATTCCTATTGTCTTAGAAAACAAGGAGATTAGAAATCTATTTATCAACATAACGAAAAATATTATAAAACAAATAAAATTATAAACAAAGTTTGATAAATTCTTTTACTATTAATATTAGAAGAGATATAGATTTTTCTATTTCTTTATAAAAAAATGGCTTAAAATTGGAATTTCGATGTTCATCAGATTTTTTATATAATCCCATTATAATGGATATAGCAAATACTCGTAAATTCATACATCTAGCTTTTATGACATCTGATACTATATCTATGCCTACACTATCTCCCCCCATAGATCGTATCATTGCATATTCTGCATAGGTTTTATAATTAGAATAAGGATAAGCGACATATACTCCTTTCTGAATAATGATATTATGATTCATTGCAATATTTTCTGCAATTTCTATCATTTTTTTATCATATGGTTCTGTAATTTCGAAAAATCTATTTTTTATAAATTCTTTTATATTAGAACTTTCCGGAAAAAAATTAATATGATCCTTAACCAACATCACATCTCCCATTTTGTAATTGGGATTGACCCCACCAGAAATATTAATCAATATGAATTTGTCTATTCCTATATTTTTACACAATACAATTGAGAAATTGTTTGTTCTATTTTCTTCAGAAAAAGGTTCTATTAAAAGAACCACATTTTTATCTTCTATTTTTCCGAAAATAAATTTTCCATATAAATTTTTTTTTGAGAAAAGGGGTATTTCTTCATAAGAAATGCATATAGGATTTTTGATCTCTTCTATCAATCGATCAAATTGATTTCCTAATAATAAAATTCCAAAATCAGGTTTTTCTTTGATTTTGTTTTGGATGTATTGTTTTGATTTTTCTAAAGTCATAGTCATTAACATAATAAAATTCAAAGTTTTTATCAAATTATATTCTACGAATAGAATCCCCCGAAAAAGGGAAAAATAAAACAAAGGTAAATTGTTTGATTGATTTAATCATTTGATGAATTTTGACTTACTTATTGTATGATATTTACTTCCCTGGATAAAGGAATCCCAAACTTTTTTTTTATGTTTTTTGTTATTTTTTCTGAAAAAGAATATATCTCCATTCCAGTAGCTTTTCCATAGTTTACTAAAATAATAGGTTTTTTTTCATATATTCCTACATTTCCAATTTTTTTTTCTTTCCATCCTATATTTTCAATTAATGAATTAGCAGATAGTTTGACTTTATGATTAGAAATATTATAACCTGTAATAGTAGGATGTTGATGTTGTAGTTTTTTAAAAATCAAAACCTCTACTGTAGGATTGATAAAAAAACTTCCCGCATTTCCAATTTTTTTTGGATTTGGAAGTTTTTTCTGTCTAACATTAAAAATGGCCTGACTTAAATCGTTGAGAGTAGGCATTTTAATATTCATATTTTCTAATTCTTTTTGAATTTCCACATAAGATGTATTTAATTGTTTATATTTCTTTCTTAAAAGAAAAAAAACAGATAAAATCAGAAATTTATTTCTATAATGAGGATGTTTAAAGAAAGAATAACGATATTTTAATTGACATTCTTCACGTGTAAATTCTCTTATTTTTCTATGATAGATTTCATATGCTTGTACTTTTATTAAAGTATCTTTTACTTCTGATCCATATGCTCCAATGTTTTGAATGGGAGCAGCTCCAACTGTACCAGGAATAAATGATAAGTTTTCTAAACCACTAAATCCTTTTTTGATCGTCCAGTTTACAAATTCATTCCAATTTTCTCCAGCAAAAGCTTGAACAATGACTTGAGAATGATTTTCTTTGATCACTTTCTTTCCTTTGATTCCCATTTTCATGACTAATCCCGGATAATAATTTTTTAAAAAAAGAATATTACTTCCATTTCCTAAAAAAAGTTTTGAAATGGATGGATATATATCAAAAATTTTTAGAATTTCTTCTATACTTCTTACTTCTACAAAATAACGAGCATAAACATTTATTCCAAATGTATTAAATTTTTTTAGAGAAAAGTTTTTTTTAATGAACATGTGAAAAATATTTCATAAATACATAAATACAATTTTGTACGTAAATATTGTATGATTAAATTTATCCGTAGTAAATAAAAGTAAAATATAAAATTGTTTTTTTATGAAAAAAGGAGGAAGTTTTTTTTGGGGAGTTTTTTTAGGAACTATAGCCGGGTTAATAGTGGGAATGATATTCTCTACAAAAAAAGAGGAAAAAATCAAAAATATATTAGAAAAAAAAACAGAAGAATTAAGAGATAACTTACAGGAAATTGGGAATAGAATTGGAAAAAAAGTACATAAAATCAAATCAGACTTTGAATCTAAGTGGAAAAAAAATAAAATAGAAAAAATGGATCAAGTAGAAGATGAATTAGGAACTTAAAACTGAATAAGTTTTTTATTGTTTTAAAATGTTCATTTTTATTAAAAATTTTATCCATAAAAAATGGTGTATTTTTAGAAATGAAGTCATTCAAATATTGATTTCCATCATGACAGAAATTTTTTTAAATTTTTTATTATTGATCCTTTGCATTCTTATTTTTTTTTTAGTAAGTCTTTCTTTATGTTTTTTTCTTTCTTTTTATGTTGGAAATTATGTTATCGGATTTGGAATTCTAACTTTTTCATATTTTTTAATTTTTATTGTTACATTTTTTTTTGGTAAAAATATTACACGATTTTTAATAAAAAATTTATTTAATAAATTTTTTATTAAACTTTTTGATAATAAAAAATAATATTTTATGAAAAAATTAGAAATCGTTTATGGAATACATCCATTGATAGAAGCGATTATAGCTAAAAAAAATATTAGAAAGCTCTTCTTTCAAAGAGGATTGAAACAAGCATCAAATGCTTACAAAAAATTAATAAATCTTTCCAAAAAAGAACATATTCCAATTCAATCCGTTTCAAAACAAAAATTTTATCAATTGAAAAATAAAAATCATCAAGGAGTTTTTGCTATTCTTTCTCCTATAGAAACTTATCACATAGAGGATTTACTTCCGATATTTTATGAAAAAGGAAAAAATCCCCTTTTGATTATTCTAGATCGAATTACAGATGTAAGAAATTTCGGGGCTATCATACGAACTGCTGCATGCGCAGGAGCAGATGCTATCATTATTCCAAAAAAAGATACAGCCATGATTGGATCTGATGCTATTAAAACTTCTTCAGGTGCTTTATTTAAAGTTCCAATATGTCAAGAAAAAAATCTATTGAACACAATAGAATTTTTGAAGAACTCTGGATTGAAAATTGTCTCTGCTACAGAAAAATCCAATATATATTGGTATAATATTGATTTTTCAGGGCCAACAGCTTTAATACTAGGAAATGAAGAAAAAGGAATTTCTTCCCAATATTTAAAAATTTCCTACGAAAAAGCAAAAATTCCAGCTATAAAAGGAATTTCATCTTTAAACGTATCTGTAGCTTGTGGTGTTATTTTATATGAAATTTTCAGACAAAGAAAATATAAATCTAAAACTCACTTTTAAATTGGTTTAAAAAACGAATATCATTATCAAAATAAATTCTAATATCTTTTATTTTATAAATTATTAGAGCTAAACGTTCAATTCCCAATCCAAAAGCAAATCCAGAATAAATTTCTGAATCAATATTTACGTTTTTCAAAACTTGGGGGTCTATCATTCCACAACCCATAATTTCTATCCATTCATTATTGCAATAGAGATCTACTTCAGCACTAGGCTCTGTAAATGGAAAATAAGAAGGACGAAATCTCATTTTTGCTTCTCCAAAAAGAGAAGTGATTAAATAATGAATCGTTTGTTTTAAATCAGAAAAAGAAACTTTTTTATCTATATAAAATCCTTCCGCTTGATGAAACATGAAATTGGAACGTGATGAAATGGTTTCATTTCTATATACTTTTCCGATAGACAACACACGAAAAGGCGGGCTATGTTTCTTCATATACCGTATTTGTACAGAAGAAGTGTGTGTACGCAACAAAAAATCTGGATTTTTGCACAAAAAAAATGTATCTTGCATTTCTCTGGATGGATGAAAAATAGGAATATTTAAAGCTGTAAAATTATGCCAATCATCTTCTATTTCAGGACCATCTACATAAGTAAATCCAATTTTTGTCAATAAATCTATTATTTTATTTTTTAAAATAGATAGGGGATGTCTAGATCCTATTTCAATCGATGTTCCAGGTATAGTAGGATCGAATTTGAGTCCTTTCTCATTTTTTTGGATCTCATTTTTAGAGTGAAAAATCTTTATTTTATTTTGAGCTTCTTTTTTTAACTCATTAATAATTTTTCCATAAATCTTTCTTTTCTGAATAGAAATTTTTTTTAATTCTTTAAATAGAATTGTTATAATTCCCTTTTTTTTACCTAAAAATTTAATTCTAAATATTTCTAAATCATTAGATGTTTTCATATGAAAACATTGGATCTCTTCTTTAACTTTTTCTATTTTTTTTTGATCCATATTTTTTTATTCAAGAATATTTTCGTCATTCATATAACGAATAATAGCTTTTTTTATTACAAATAATTGTTCTTCTGGATTAAAAGGAATCTTATTTTTCAACATATAATGAGGCCATCCTTCCTTATCTTTTCCAAGAAAAAAATAATATCCAAAAGGTTCTAATATTCTACATATTGCAATATGTAGAATATTGATTTTATCTTCTTGATTGAAAAATCTATTCTTTCCTTTTCCTAATTCTTGAATTCCTATTATATAAATAATTCCAATTATATCAATTTTTCCTTCTATAGAAAAATTATTTTGTATATATGACATGACTTTATTCCAATTGATATGAAATTGTTGCATACATTTTCTTTTCATTTTATTTAGTTAGTATATTAAAAAAATAGTGATGTTAGATATAATTATTATAATTATAATTTTATATGGTGGATATCATGGATATCAAAAAGGATTAATTTCTCAATTTTTCATGTTTATGATATTTTTTATGTTGATTTTCAAAGGTTTTTATGTCTTTGATGTTGTAAAAAAAATCTTAACAGAAGTCAATATAGTAAGCAAAAAATCCTATATTTTTATAATTGATTCTATCATAATTTCTTTTTTTTCTATTATTTTTGTAGCTTTTATAACTAAAAAAATTATAGAATTCATAATGATTATCACATGGATGAAACCTATCGATAGATTGGGGGGTGGAATATTAGGCATGATTAAATATTTTTTTTTTCTTTCAATATGTATTCTTTTTTTAAAAGAAGCAAATAAAAGAATAGATCTTTTTCCTTATCATTTTTTACAAAATTCCTTTGAAAAAGAATTTCAATTCCTTTTCTATCAAAAAGAATCTTTTTTTAAAAAATTGAAAGAATTATATTTTAAATTTTATGAACTTTAAAAAAAATATTTTTTCTATATTAGAAGAAAAAGAATTCGAGAATTTGACATGGAATATATTCCATTATCAAATAAAATATAACAAAATTTATAAAATTTATCTTCAATCCTTAGAGATAAACCCATTGAAAATCAAAAATATTTCTGAAATTCCTTTTTTACCTATTTCTTTTTTTAAAACGCATCGTATTTTGAGTGGTAGGAGAACGGATTGTTACGATAGTGTTTTTACCAGCAGTGGAACTACTGGGATCAAAAGTAAACATTATGTAAAAAAATTGAGTGTTTATATTGATAGTATTAAAAATGGTTTTGAATTATTTTATGGGCCAATAGAAAAATTTAAGTTTTTAGGATTTTTTCCTCTTTTTCGAAAAGATTCTTCTTTAATTTACATGGTCAAATATTTGATACAAAAAACCCATCAAAATGGAAGTCATTTTGTTCCTTATACTTCTTATAAAGATATACACCTAATTTCCAATCAAAATGATAAAAATATTTTCATTTTTGGACTAAGTTCTTCTTTATTGGATTTTATAGAAGAAAATAATCATTTGAAACAAAATAAAAATCAAAAAAAAGTCATCATTATGGAAACAGGAGGGATGAAAGGAAAAAGAAAAGAAATCATTAGAGAAGAATTGCACGATATTTTAAAAAATTCCTTTTTTGTAAAGGAAATTCATTCGGAATATGGAATGACAGAAATGCTTTCTCAAGCATATGCAAAAAAAAACGGTATATTTCAATGTCCTCCTTGGATGAGAATCTACATAAGAGATCCTGAAGATCCTTTGATACATGTAGATAACAATAAAATAGGAGGAATTGATATTATTGATTTATCGAATTATTTATCTTGTCCTTTTCTTTCTACCGAAGATTTGGGAAAAAAAATTAATGATCGTGAATTCGAAGTATTAGGAAGGATGGATTTTTCAGACATGCGAGGATGTAATTTAATGAACCCCTTTTGTTAGAAAGCTAAAAAGGATGCGTCTTTTTTGGATGAAATATTGGATAATGCATTGTGATACAATAGAATGATATCTTCTATGCTTTCCGTTATTTTTTTTGATTGTAAAAGAAGATCCAACATCAAGAAAGTGTTTTTTGTTCCATATTTATTATGGATAATACCCATAACTTGTTGATTCATTTGCTCCTCTATTTTTTTCAAAATTTGATTTTGTATTGTACAAGGAAATTGAATTTCTTTACAATTTCTATCTGTTGTTATTCTTTTTATGATGTTAAAATGTTCAATCATAAGATGTTCAAGTATTCGCAAATTCTTCTTTTGTTGATATTTTAAAGGTTTATGGCTATTGATTACATGAAACAATGTATGATTCGTAATAATATCTGAAGATTCAATGATTTCTTTAGTTTTGTTATATATATGTAGATAAAGGATTCCAGCAACCGGTTCTCGATTCTCTGTTTTCCTAATCACTTTAATTAAAGAGTTATGTATATTCGTAAAATTTTCTTTTACTTTTAAAAAATGATTTCGACTTTTTTGAAGAGTTTTTAAATTTTCTTGAGTAATTCCTTCTATACTATTTTTGTAAATATTTTCAACATATTCAAGAATCGGTTTTAGAATCTCGAAGGTTTTACTTAAAGTGCCCTCTAAAGTTAGATTCACTATTCCAACAAAAAACGGTTTTTCTTTTATTTTTTGATCTTTCATCTTATTATTATAATAATAAGTTTTATAAATTCGGTAAAACACAAACAAAATCAAACAAATAAGAAAGAATAGAGCCCATGCTTTCAAAAAGTATAGAAAAGTAGCCGTTATCCCTGCCATAGTAAAGGCCATTACCCCTGTTAAAAACCATCCTCTTATGACTTTTAATACGCCTGAAACTCTATAAACAGCACTTTCTCTGTCCCATGCTCTATCTGAAAGAGAAGTACCCATAGATACCATAAAAGTAACAAAAGTAGTAGATAATGGAAGTTTTTGAACTGTGGCTATAGATATCAATATACTGGATATAGTTAAATTAGCAGAAGCCCTAACCAGGTCAAAAGCGACGTTTTCTTCTTTTTGTATTTTTTTTTGCTTAAAGTTTTTTTCTATTTTAACTAGAAGTCTTTTAGGAAACAATCTAAAGAAATGATTTCCTAAATATAAAAAAAATCGAACAATTCCTCTAGAAAAAGAATTGGATAAAAATTTTTCTGGTCCTTCATTTTGTCTACTTAAATTAATTTCTGTACTTGTGATATTTTTGGTTTTTTTTGAAAACCAAAGAGTGAGAATCATAATCATTCCTGCAAAAATTAACCCAGAAGATGGGACTTGTACATTTCCAGATAAACCTTTCATATTGAATTTTTCAGCAGGAGGACTTCCCGATTCTTTCCATATATTATAAGATTGTATTCCAGCTATAGGAATCCCGATAAAATTGACTAAATCATTTCCTGCAAAAGCCATAGCTAAAGAAAAAGTGCCATATAATACGACAAATTTTAATATGTTATATCCTAAAGAAACAAATATTTTTGCGATAACAGTCCAAGTTGAAAATAATATCAGCAAAAAGATCAAAAAATTATGGTGAATCCATTTTATGAAATGTTGAATAAATAAGGAAAATCCTGTTAAATCTTCAACCATAAAACCCTGTAAAGTACTATGCAATCCTCTTACTATGAGAAAATAAGTCATACTGCTCAATGAAATGGCACTCCATATGACCCCTATATATTTTAATCTACTTTCATATTCAAAACTAAATAAAAAACGAATAAAATAGTGAATAAAAGCACCAGAAGTAAAAGAAATGAGAATAGATAAAAAAATTCCTATACTAATGGTGAATGTTTTTTCCGCCTTAATATATAGAGTTAAATGATGAAAGGGTTCATTATTAAATGGAGAAGTGATTTTTATCATGGCTATGCTGAAAGCAGCGCCTAATAAACAAAAAACCATAGATACTGTAGTAGAAGTGGGAAATCCTAAAGTGTTAAAAACATCCAGTAAAATAATATCTGAGATCATAACCGCTAAAAAAATAAAAATAATATCTGAAAAATAAAAATAAGAAGGATCAAAAACCCCTTTTCTTGCTACTTCCATCATTCCGCTAGACAAAAAAGCCCCTAACAAAATACCTAAACTAGCAAAAACCATAATTGTTCTACGAGAAGCAACTTGAGATCCAATAGCAGAATTGAGAAAATTAACGGCATCATTAATTAAACCAACAATAAGATCAAATATAGATAAGAAAAAAAGAACCACTATAATTGAGGAATAAAAAAGTTTCATAATCAGAGGTATTATTGAATTCACACAAAAAACAAAAGTATATTTTTCAGGTTTTTTATAAAAAAAAAGGAAATCATTTTTATGATTTTACAATTTTTTTTAAAGATTCTTTAATGAGATTTTCTACAGAAAATTCTGGATTTTTATCCAAAATATCATCCAAAACTTTTTTAGACTTTTGAGGAGAAAATCCAAGTATACTCAAAGCACTTAAAGCTTCTTTTTTTATTAAATAAGGAGTATTTTCCAATAGTTTCACGTTTTTTTCTTTTTTAGGAATAATTCCTTTAATAATTTTATCTTTTAGTTCGATAATAATTTTTTGAGCTGTTTTTGTTCCAATTCCTTTAACTTTGTTTAGGACTTTTATATCTTCTTTAGATATAGATTTTTCTATTTCATATGGAGTCATAGAAGATAATAACATGATAGCAGAACTGGGGCCTATTCCATTCACGGAGATCAAATAAGAAAATATTTTTCTTTCTTTTTTATCAAAAAAACCGTACAAAACATGTTGATTTTCTTTGATAAACAGATAAGTATGTATACAAATATCTTTTCCTTCTTTTTCTACTAATAAAGAAGAATAGGTATATGAGGATATATGAATATGATATCCGACTCCATGACAATCTATGATTAAATAAGATTTCTCTTTTTCTACTAACTTTCCTCTTAAGTGTGTTATCACAATATTATCTGATCAATTCAATAGATAATAAACCCTAAACAAGTTATTTTTTTCTAAAAAAAATTTGTATGGGAACTCCTATAAAATCAAAGTGAGAACGAATTTTATTTTCAACAAATCTTTTATAAGATTCTTTTATGTATTGAGGAAAATTAGAAAAAAAAATAAATTTTGGCGTGCATGAAGGCAACTGAGTACAATATTTTATAGTTATGAATTTATTTTTTTTCTTAGGAGTAGGAGGTTTTTTTTTCAAAATTGGTAACATAATTTTATTTAAAATATTTGTTTTTAATCTGTGATTACGGGATTTTAAAACATGATAAGCCATGGGAAGAATCTTGTGTATTCCATCTTTATTTTTGGCGGATATAAAAAAAATGGGAACATTGTAAAATGGATAAATTTTTTTTCGGATCAAACATTCGTAATCTTTTTGTGTATAAACATTTTTTTTATGAAATAAATCCCATTTGTTAACAAGAATTATAATTCCTTTATGATTTTTTTTCACTAATCTAAAAATATTCATATCCTGTTTTTCCCATCCACGATCTGCATCTATCATTAAAAAACAAACATCCGCATATTCTATTGTTTTAAACGTTCTCATAGTAGAATAAAATTCAATGTTATCTCTGATTTTTGATTTTTTTCTGACGCCAGGTGTATCTACTAAAATACACTCATATTTTTTGTAAAATACATCTAGACTATCTCTGGTTGTCCCCGAAATATTTGTCACAATGTGATGGTTTTTATTTAGAAAAGAGTTAATCAAAGTTGATTTTCCGACATTAGGACGTCCTATTATTGAAAAACGAGGAAACGATTTGTTTTCCAATAATATGTTTTCTTTTTTTTTCAATAATTCCTGTTTGAATATTTCTATTAATTTATCTAGTAATTCTCCCGTACCACTTCCATTTATAGCTGATATATAGTAATATCTTTCAAATCCTAAACGGAAAAAATCTGTATCGGAATATATAGATTTTCCATTATCTACTTTATTCACAACTAATAAAATGATTTTTTTACATTTTCTTAATATTTTAGAAATTTCTATATCTGCATCTAAGATTCCTATTTTGATATCTATTAAAAATAAAATAACATCAGATTCTTTGATAGCTATGAAAATTTGGTTTTTGATTTCTTTTTCAAGTACATCATTTGTTAAAACAGAAAAACCTCCTGTGTCTATGATAGAAAATTGTACTCCATTCCATTCTGAACTTCCATAAATACGATCTCTTGTCACTCCACTTGTAACATGAACAATTGCTTTTCGTCTTCCTACAAGACGATTAAACAAAGTTGATTTTCCGACATTAGGACGTCCTACTATAGATACGATATAATTCATTTTTAATAAATTATTCACAAAGGTAGAATTTTTTCATTAGTTTCATTCTTAGATTATTAGTCAAAGTGTATATTCACAAAAAAAAATAATGCGTTGCGTATAGATATTGTTAGTATAGTGCCTGAAATTCTTCATAGTCCTTTTTCTAATTCTATTATTAAAAGGGCAATTCATAAAGGGGTAATTGATCTTCACGTTCATGATTTACGTAAATATGGTTTAGGAAAACGAAAAAATGTAGATGATTATCCTTATGGAGGTGGATCAGGAATGGTCATTAGAATAGAGCCTGTATATCAATGTTTTTCAACACTTTTATCAGAAAGAAATTATGACGAAAAAATTTTTATGACTCCTGATGGAAAATTATTTTCACAAAAATATGCTCAATATTTAATTGATAAGAAAAATATTCTGATTCTTTGTGGTCGTTATAAAGGAATTGATCAAAGAATTAGAGATCACTTAATATCTAAAGAAATATCTATTGGAAATTATATTTTATCTGGAGGAGAACTTGCTGCTGCTGTTGTTGTAGAATCTATAGTTAGATTATTACCTGGAGTAATCCAAAATCAAGATTCCATTCTTACAGATTCTTTTCATCAAAGAGAATCTTTCATAGCTCCTCCCATTTATACTCGTCCAGTGATTTATAAAGGATGGTCTGTTCCAAAAATACTTTTATCTGGACATCATAAGAAAATAAAAGATTGGTTGGATCAAAAATCCATGAAAATTAAACAAAAATCGGATTTTTAGAGGATTCGTCAAAATAGATTTTGCTATAGATTAATCGTTTTATAACTTGATCGATTTGATCAAAATTAAATTTTTTGAGAACATCTTGCATCAAATTTCTAATTTGTGTGTTACATAAATTTCCTATACTTCCTTCATGAGAATAACAACTATTAGTAAAGGGCTTGAAACATCCATTTTGAATATCTAAACCTACTTTTTGATAAGCTTCCCTAAAAGAATATCCTTTTTCAACAACCAGCTTGTTTACGACTTCTACACTAAACAAGTATTGATACTTTTCATCCTGAATAATATCCTTTTTTACTGTGATATGATTCAACATATATTGAAACATGAAAAAACATTTTTTTATTTCTTCAAAAATAGGAAGAAACCTTTCTTTAATGATTTGAAAATCTCTATGATATCCGGAACATAAATTAGAAGAAATCAAAGAGATTTCGTTAGGTAACGATGTAATTCTATTACATTTAGCTCGTATAATCTCAAAAACATCTGGATTTTTCTTATGAGGCATAATGCTAGATCCGGTAGTAAGATGATCAGGAAAACTAATGAAATTAAAATTTTGGCTTAAATATAAACAAATATCTTGTGACATTTTACTTAAAGTTCTTGCCAAAGAAGAAATAGATTCTGAAACAATTCTTTCCATTTTTCCACGTCCCATTTGAGCATATATTACATTATAATTTAAATTTTCGAAACCCAGTAAATCGGTAGTCATTTTTCGATTTAAAGGCAAAGAAGATCCATAACCTGCTGCGGACCCTAAAGGATTTTTGTTTACGATACAATATGCGGTTTGCATTAATAGTAAATCATCGATTAAACTTTCTGCATATGCGGCAAACCAAAGACCAAAAGAAGAAGGCATCGCTATTTGATAATGAGTATAACCAGGCATTAATATGTTTTTATGTTTTTCACTTAATTTTAATAATAAATCGAAAAAAGAATAAGTCATGTCTACGATTTCCTTGATTTCTGTACGAACAAAAAGTTTTAAATCCACCAAAATTTGATCATTTCTGGATCTTCCACTATGGATTTTTTTTCCGACTTCTCCTAAACGATTGCTTAACAAAAATTCGATCTGAGAATGAATATCTTCTATTCCTTCATCTATCTTAAAATTATTTTTTAAAATTTCGTAAACATAAATGTTACGCAATTCCTGAATTAAAATTCTGAAATCTTTTTGATTTAATAATCCTATACTCTTCAACATAATAACATGAGCTATGGTCCCCATAACATCATGTGGGGCTAAAAATAAATCTATTTTTGAATCCTGACTTGAAGTAAAACTTTCGATTTCTTTATTGAAACGAAAATTCGTTTTTTTTTCCCAAATTTTCACGAAATAATATTTTTTCTATCTTTGATAAATTATAAGATAAAACTATAAATTTTATGTAAAAAATAAAATTCATGGATATATGAATAAAAAACATAATACAATCAAAGATTATACAGCAGATAGTATTCAATCTCTTGAAGGAATCGAACATATTAGACTCAGACCCTCTATGTATATTGGAGACGTGGGAATTAGAGGTTTACACCATTTAGTTTACGAAGTTATAGATAATTCTGTAGATGAAGCCTTAGCAGGTTTTTGCAATAAAATATGGGTAACAATTCATAAAAATGGATTTATCACTGTACTTGACAATGGACGCGGAATTCCAATAGACGTTCATAAAAAAGAAGGAAAATCGGCTCTAGAAGTCGTTATGACTAAAATTGGAGCAGGTGGTAAATTTGATAAAAATTCTTATAAAGTTTCTGGAGGATTACACGGAGTAGGAATTTCTTGTGTCAATGCTCTGTCTGAAAAACTTATAGTTACAATTTATCGTAACGAAAAAATTTATCAACAAGAGTATTTTAAAGGAAAAGCCCTATATCCTGTCAAATGTTTAGGAAAAACTCATATGCAAGGAACAAAAATTGATTATCTTGCTGATCATTCTATTTTTAGTTCCATTATATATCATTATGAAATTTTAGCTAATCGATTAAACGAGTTGTCTTTTTTAAATAAAGGTTTGTATTTATTTTTAAAAGATGAAAGAAAAAATATAAAAGAACATTTTTTTTCTAAAAATGGATTAAGAGAATACCTACCAATTTTAGATAAAAATCAGGAGTCTTTAACCAAAAATATTCTTTTTATTGAAGGAGAGAAAGATAATACAATTGTAGAAGTCGCAATGCAATACAATACTTCTTTTAAAGAAAAAATTTATTCTTATGTTAACAACATAAATACTAATGAAGGAGGAACTCATCTTTCTGGTTTTCGAAGAGCATTAACAAGAACGTTTAAAAAATATGCAGAAGGTTTTTTATCTCATAAAATAGAATTCACTGGAGATGATTTTAGAGAAGGGATTACAGCTATTATATCTGTGAGAATAATGGACCCTCAATTTGAAGGACAAACTAAAACAAAATTAAGTAATCACGAAGTAGGAGGCATTGTGGACAAAATTGTGGGAGATGCATTATATAGTTATCTAGAAGAACACCCTAGTGATAGAAAAAAAATTTTTGATAAAATTATATTAGCAGCTAAAGCGCGTCAAGCAGCTAAAAAGGCTCGTGAGTTAATACAGAAAAAAACTCCTATAAGTAGTATTTTACCTGGAAAACTTGCAGATTGTTCTTTCAATAATCCAGAAAACTGTGAAATTTATTTAGTAGAAGGAGATTCTGCCGGAGGGACAGCTAAACAAGGAAGAGATAGAAAATTTCAAGCTATTTTACCTTTGCGAGGGAAAATTCTAAATGTGGAAAAAGCTATGCAGTACAAAATATTTGAAAATGAGGAAATAAAAAATATATTTACTTCTTTAGGAGTTTCTATTGGACCAGAAGAAGACCAAAAAATATTAAATATACAAAAACTTAGATATAATAAAATTATTATTATGACAGATGCAGATATAGATGGAAGTCATATTTCTACTTTAATTTTAACATTATTTTTTCGTTATATGAAACCCTTAATAGAAAAAGGATACGTTTATATTGCTACACCTCCACTTTATTTTATTCGAAAAGGAAATCATTATCAATATGCTTGGAATGATCAAGAAAGAGAAAACATTATTCATCAATTAGGAGGAAGAAAATCTGTCAATATACAACGATATAAAGGATTAGGAGAAATGAATGCAGAACAACTTTGGGAAACCACTATGAATCCAAAAAAAAGAACTTTACGTAAAGTAAATATAGATGATGATTCGGAAGCAAACAACATTTTCTCTATTCTTATGGGAGACGAAGTCCCCCCACGAAGAAATTTTATAGAAAAAAATGCGATACATGCAAAAATTGATGTTTAGTTTGTTTGTTTTGTTGAATTAAGTGAGTAAAATATAATCGATCATATCGTTGTTATGAATTATATTCAATCAATCCTATTAGGAATCATTGAGGGAATGACAGAATTTTTTCCGATTTCTTCTACAGGACACATGATTCTTGCCGCTTCTATAATGGGAATACTCGAAAATAAAATAACGAATTTATTTCTTATTTCTGTTCAGTTTGGAGCCATTTTATCTGTAATTTTTTTGTATAGAAACAAGTTCTTTTTTCAAAAATTGGATTTTTATCTCAAAATTTTTTTAGCTAGTTTTCCTGTAGGGATTTTTGGTTTGTTATTGAACAAAATTATCAATTTTTTTTTAGATCAACCACTAATAGTCGCTTTATCTCTTTTGATAGGAGGATTAGTGATTGTGAAAGTAGAAATGTTTTATGAAAAAAATTTTTATAATAGAAAAAATCATATTACTTACTCAAAAGCTTTTATTATTGGATTATTTCAATGTATGGCTTTAATTCCAGGAGTGTCTAGAAGTGCAACAACCATTGTTGCCTGTATGCTACAAAATGTGAATAAAATAAAAGCTATTGAATTTTCTTTTTTTTTATCTGTACCTGTTATTGGAATTGCTACATGTAAAAAATTATTCGACTATTATTTTCAATTAAATTCTTTCACATTGAAAGATTTAGAATTATTGTTATTAGGAAATATAGTATCTTTTGTTACTGGAATAATAGCTATCAAATGTTTCATAAAATATTTAAAGAATTTTAAATTATTCGGATACTATAGAATTGTTTTAGGAATTTGTTTTCTTATTGTACATTATTTCATCAAACCGATTGGAAAATTTTGATTCCAAATTTATCAGAATTTAAAAATGGAAAAATATTGTTAGTAGATAAACCATGGGGGTGGACTTCTTTCAACATTGTTAAAAAAATCAGAAGTTTTATTCTTAATGCTACCACTATAAATATAAAAAAAGAAAAATTAAAAATCGGACATGCAGGAACTTTAGATCCTTTTGCTACAGGTTTATTAATTGTCCTAACAGGAAAATATACGAAAAAAGTAAATGAAATTCAAAATTATAAAAAAGTTTATACAGGTATTATAAAATTAGGCTGCGAAACCTTATCTTTTGATTCAGAAACAGAAGAGTATAATTTTTCTGCCATTTCGCATATTACTCCTCAATTGATTAAAAAAATATCTAAAAAATTTTTGGGAGAAATAGATCAATATCCCCCATATTTTTCTGCCTTAAAAACAAAAGGAAAAAGATTCTATGAATATGCTAGAAAAGGGATAAAAATAGTTCGACAATCTAGACGTGTAAAAATTTATAAATTTCATATCCTAAAAATAGGAATTCCTTACATCAAATTTTTTATAGAATGTGGAAAAGGAACTTATATTCGATCTATAGCTCAAGATTTTGGTAAAGCGCTTCGAAGCGGAGCTTATATCCTCTCTTTAAGAAGAGAACGGATAGGAAATTTTTCTATGAGTTGTTCTTCTATAGAATTAAAAATTTCAAAAAAATTTCCATGTTACTTATTGGATTAAATTTTTTTATATTTTTGGTTGTACCATGCATGAAATTTTTTTTGGTGTTCTTCATTAGTTAATCCGCCCTTTTTGACTCCTTCTAATAAATGTTTTTTCAATAAAACACCAGTTTTATAAAAAATGGATTTTACCGTATTGGTAGGTTGTGCTCCTTTCATTAGCCAGGATAGAGCATGTTGCATTTTTAATACAGTTGAAGGAGGATCCGTATGAGGATTGTAAGTTCCTAATTTTTCAATAAATTTTCCATCTCTTGGAGCACGAGAATCAGCTACAACTATATGATAAATAGGTTTATGTTTTTTTCCAATTCTTTTTAAACGAATTTTTACGGACATAATTTTATTAATTTATATTATATATAAAACCTTTTAAGATTTTTATAGAAAAGTAGCCCAAATTTAGATATAATTATCATGTTTTTGAAAAAAAATGGTATATATTTACATTTTTCCATAGACCCGTTGTGTAACGGTAGCACAGCAGATTTTGGTTCTGTTAGTTGGGGTTCGAGTCCCTACGGGTCTGTCTGTTCCCATTATTATTGGATTGATTGGTTTCTTGTCAGAGAAAAAAATGAGTATTGGAATGAAAATAAAAAAAGAAAAAGTTTTATTAATAGCTTTTTTAAGTGTTTTAGCATATGTCTTTATTCATTTATCAAAATCCTTATTAGGATTAGATAAATTTAATCTTTGTATATTAAGATGTTTCGTGATATCTATTTTCATATTGTATTCTTTTATGAAAAAAGACTTAACTACTTGGATTTTATTATCCATTATCATAGGAATAGAAATGGGATTAGATTTGCCAAGAATTGCTGTGGAACTCAGATTTTTATCTCAAATATTTCTGAGATTGATTAAGACTATCATTGCTCCAATATTGTTTTCCACTTTGGTAGTTGGAATAGCAAGTCATTCTAATATTAAACAATTAGGGAGCATGGGATGGAAATCCTTACTATATTTTGAAGTGGTGACAACTTTAGCTTTGTTTATTGGTCTTATTGCAATTAATATATCTCAGGCTGGAGTAGGCATTGTTATGCCTTCAGGAATGACGGAACAACAATTACCAAAAGTAGAAAGTAAAACTTGGCAAGACACAATTATTCATGTTTTTCCGGAAAATTTTATAAAATCCATCTATCATGGAGATGTATTGCCAATAGTGGTATTTTCCGTTATATTTGGGATATCCATGGTTTTTTTAGAAGATAAAAAAAGAAGTCCGATATTATTGTTTGCAGAAAGTCTTTCAGAAATCATGTTCAAATTTACTAAAATTATTATGTATTTTGCTCCTATAGGAGTAGGGTCCGCTATTGCTTATACAGTAGGACATATGGGTTTGGATATTTTATATAATTTATTTCAATTGTTATTGACCCTTTATATTGCTTTACTGATTTTTTTGATAGTTGTTTTGCTTCCTATTCTTTTGTGGATTAAAGTTCCTTTAAAAGGTTTTGTAAAAGCATTAACTGAACCTGTATCACTCGCGTTTGCGACTACGAGTTCCGAATCCGCCTTACCTTTACTTATGGAAAATTTAGAAAAATTAGGTGTTCCCAGAAAAATCATAGCTTTTGTGATTCCTACAGGTTATAGCTTTAACTTAGATGGAACCACTCTTTATTTATCTTTAGCAACTGTTTTTGTAGCACAAGCTTCTGGGATTCCTTTGAGTTTTAGTCAACAAATATTGATAGGACTAACGTTAATTTTAACTAGTAAAGGAGTTGCTGGAGTTCCTAGAGCATCTTTAGTCATTCTTTTAGCTACTGTGTCTTCTTTTGGATTACCAACTTGGCCTATATTAGCGATTATAGGAATAGATGAATTAATGGATATGGCTAGAACTACCGTAAATGTCATAGGAAATGGCTTAGCAAGTTGTGTCATAGCTCGTTCTGAAGGAGAATTTGATGAAAAAAAAATGTTAGATTATATTAAAAAAAAAAGTAAAAATGATTCGTAATTGAATTTTGAAAAAAAATTGTTTTTTTATAGAAAAAAAAAATATACTATAGTACCCCCTCCAAATGGAGTAGTCACAAGCAAGAGTCATTCCAATCTTGCTTTAATTAAATACTGGGGAAAACAGAATAATAAAATTCAAATTCCGTTGAATTCGTCTATTAGTTATTCTTTAGGAAAAGTATACACAGTTACACGATTAATTTATCAAGAGAAAAAAAAGAAGAATTTCTCTATAAGAATATTTTTTTCAGGAAAAGAAAAAACTAATTTTCTTCCAAAAATTTTAGAATTTTTTCATAGGATTTCACTTTATTGTTCCTATTTACGAGATTTGAATTTTATTATAGAAACCTATAATACTTTTCCACATAGTAGTGGAATAGCTTCTTCTGCTTCTTCCATGAGTGCTTTAGCATTATGTATCATGAAAATAGAAAAGAAATTAGTTTCCTCTTTAAAAGAAGATTTTTTTTTCAAAAAAGCTTCTTTTTTAGCCAGATTAGGTTCTGGAAGTGCTTGCAGATCTATTTATCCTGGACTTGTTGTTTGGGGATGTCATAAATCCATAAAAGGAAGTAATAATCTTTATGCTATACCATATCCATATGAAGTCCATTCCATTTTTACAAAAATAGAAAATACGATTTTAATCGTAGATGATCAACCTAAAAAAATATTGAGTTCAAAAGGTCATCAATTAATGAATAAGCATCCTTATGCTAGAGATAGATTGAAATGTGCTAATTCAAATATGAATCGACTGATATCTATATTAAAAATAGGAGATTTTCAAGAATTTGGAGAATTAATAGAACATGAAGCCTTGACTCTTCATGCCATGATCATGACTTCTCGTCCCTATTTTTTATGGATGAGACCAAATACTCTGAACGTCATTCAGACGGTATGGGATTTTAGAAAACAGAACAATAAAAATATTTATTTTACACTAGATGCAGGTGCCAATGTTCATCTTTTATATCCTATTCAAGAAAAAACATTTATCTTAAAATGGATATATAGTGATTTATTTTCTTATTGTAAGAAAATTATAGAAAGTTTTTGTTTGTATAATTATTAGTTATCTTTGTTTTTTCGTATTTTGGTGGACGTAGCTCAGTTGGTTTAGAGCATCAGATTGTGGTTCTGAGGGTCGCCGGTTCGAATCCGGTCGCCCACCCAAAAAATTTTTTTAATAATTAATTTAATACCTTTTTGATTCTTGTAAAGGCTTCTATGATTTTATCTTCTGATGAAGCATAAGAAATTCGTAAACATTCATTATCCCCAAAAGCACTGCCACTAACGGTAGCTACTTGAGCTTTTTCAAGTAAAAATTCAGAAAATTCATATGAATTTTGAATCATTTTTCCATGTAATTTTTTTCCAAAAAAACTTGAAACTTTTGGAAAAATATAAAAAGCTCCATTCGGTTGATAAAATTGAAATCCATCAATTTCTTTTATCATATCCAAAACTAAATTTTTTCTTTTTTCAAACTCTTTGATCATATATTCTATTTTATTGGGATGAGCTGACAATGCAGTAATAGCAGCTCTCTGTGCAATAGAATTAGCACAAGATGTCATCTGTCCCTGTATTTTATCGCAAGATTGAGCAATCCATTCTGGAGCTCCAAGATATCCAATTCTCCAACCTGTCATGGAAAAAGCCTTAGATAATCCATTTACTGTGATAACTTGATGATAAATATCAGGAAATATAGCAATACTGGCATGTTTTTCTGAGTAACAAATATGTTCATAGATTTCATCAGAAAGAATCATAATTTGTGGATATTTTTTAAAAACTTCTGATAAATCTTTTAATTCTTTATAAGAATAAACGCTTCCGGTAGGATTACAAGGACTACTGAAAAGAAATAATTTTGTTTTAGATGTAATCGCTTTTTCTAATTGATCTGGATCAATCTTAAAATTTTTCTCCATAACTGTTGGAATTATAACAGGATCAGATTCACAAAACTTTACCATCTGTAAATAACTAACCCAATAAGGAGCGGGAATAATAACTTCATCATCTTTATTCAACAAAGATAACAGAACATTCATAATAGCTTGTTTGGCTCCGGTAGAAACTACAATTTGAGAAGGAGTGTATTGTAATAGATTATCACGGTAGAATTTTTCGCATATTACTTTTTTAAGTTCGAAATATCCGGATACGGGAGTATAATAATGATATCCTTCATCTATAGCTTTTTTTGCAGCGGATAAAACAAAATTAGGAGGGGAAAAATCGGGTTCTCCTAAACTCAAGTTGATAACGTCATAACCTTCATTTTTTAATTTTCTGGCTTTAGATGACATAGCTATGGTTTGTGAATAAGATATATTCTGTAAACGATGGGATAATCTATTTTTCATAGAAATTTTTATTGGAATTATTTGAAATGATTACAAATCTAAATAAATTTGGTTATAAGTTTATGGATCCATTAATATGGAATTAATTAAAAAATATTTTCCAAATCTATTGAATCAACAAATCTATAGATTGTCTTCTTTAAAAAATTTATATGCGTATTGGAATGTATACGTGAATTTAGTTTCTAGAAAAACATTTCACGATTTTTATCAACAACACGTCCTGTTTTGTTTAGGAATCGCTAAAGTATTTTATTTTTATCCTGGATCATGTGTTATGGATTTAGGTACAGGAGGAGGATTTCCTGGAATTCCTTTATCCATAGTTTTTCCTCATACAAAATTTATATTAGTGGATTCTATTAGAAAAAAAATTAAAATTATAGAAAAAATCATAGATCATCTTCATTTAAAAAATGCGTATCCTATTTGGATACGTGCAGAAAAATTAGAAAATAAATTTGATTTTGTAGTTACTAGAGCTGTAAACAAAATAAATATCATCCATAATTGGATAAAAGATAAATTTAAATATAAATCCAATTCTAGAATCCAAAATGGAGCTTTATATCTAAAAGGAGGTAATCTTTATGATGAATTAAAAAAATTTCCTCATGCAATAGAATATCCTTTAAATCATTATTTTGAAGAACCATTTTTTAGAAAAAAAAAAGTTATTTGGATTTCCAACATTTAATAATAAAAACTGATTAAAATTAAAAAATGAATCCCAAAAAAATTTTTTTAGAAAAAGTGAAACAAAAAGGAGGATGGGTCAATGCTCATTCTCATTTAGATAGGGCTTATACTCTCACAAAAAAAAATTTCAAATATTCTTATTTTCCCCTTCAAAAAAAATGGTATCTGGTTGATGAAATGAAACGTTTAGCTACAGAAGAGGAAATTTATATCCGTATGGAAAAAGCTTTAGAATATTTTTTAATGCAAGGGACACAAGCTTTGTGTTCTTTTATTGATGTGGATGAAATTATTGAAGATCGTGCCTTGAAAGCCGCTAAAAAATTGAAAAATAATTATGGAAATTCTATTCGTATTTGTTTTGCTAATCAAGTTCTTAAAGGCGTATTGGATAAAAAGTCAAAATATTGGTTTGATCAATCCATAGAATTTGTGGATATTATTGGTGGATTACCCGCTACAGATTATGAAAAAGAAGATGAACATTTAGATATTTTATTCCAAACAGCTAAAAAAAAAGGAAAAATTATGCATGTACATGTAGATCAATTGAATACAAGCGAAGAAAAAGAAACTGAAAAACTAGCAAAAAAAACAATTGAACATGGAATGCAAGGACAGGTCGTCGCTATACATAGTATTTCTTTAGCCGCACATGCTAGAGATTATCGCTATAAAATATATCAATTGATGAAAAAAGCGGATATAATGGTCATATCTTGTCCCATTGCTTGGATTGATCATACTAGAAGTGAACGTTTAACTCCTAGTCATAATTCCATCACTCCAGTAGATGAGATGGTTCCTGAAGGAATCACAGTGGCTTTTGGTACAGATAACATCTGTGACATATATAAACCTTTTTCTGATGGAAATCTATGGATAGAACTACGAGTGATGTTGGAAGCATGTCATTATTATGATATAGATCATTTGGTAAAAATTGCTACAATAAATGGATTAAAAGTATTAGGATTGTCAGAGAAATAATTTATTTTTTTCCTTTTTTTTCTGGACGCATTTGTGGAAAAAGTAAAACTTCTTGAATCGATTTTTTTTGAGTCAGTAACATTACTAAACGATCTATTCCAATTCCAATTCCTGCAGTAGGAGGCATCCCGAATTCTAAAGCACGTATAAAATCTAGATCAAGAGATATAGATTCGTTTTTTGTGTTTTTTTCGGATAACTTCATTTGTTCTCGTAAACGATCAAGTTGATCGATGGGATCATTAAGCTCTGAATAAGCATTAGCAATTTCTTTCCCATTTATAATGAGCTCAAAACGTTCTGATAGATTTTCTTGATAACGGTGTCTTTTGGTTAAAGGACTCATTTCTATAGGATAATCAATAATAAAAGTAGGATCGATGTAATTTTTTTCGCATCTGTCTTCAAAAATGTTCTCAATCAGTTTAGCTTTACTCATTTTTATATTTTCTTCTATATGCAATTTTTGACAAACTTTTCTTAATTCTTCCTTTTTCATTTCTTTAAGATCAAATCCGGTATATTTTTTAATAGAATCCAATATGGGGATACGAGGAAAAGGAGTTTTAAAACTAATATGATGATTTTCTTTTTTTTGAAATTTATTAAAGATGTATTTCATCAATTTTTCTGTAAAATTCATCATCCAGTAATAATCTTTATAAGCGACATAAAGTTCTAATACAGTAAATTCTGGATTATGAAAACGATCCATTCCCTCATTTCTGAAATTTCTAGAAAATTCATATACCCCGTGAAATCCACCAACAATCAATTTTTTCAAGTAAAGTTCATTAGCTATCCGTAAATACAATGGAATTCCCAGTGTATTATGATACGTTTCAAAAGGACGAGCTATAGCCCCTCCAGGGATGGGGTGTAGAATAGGAGTATCGACTTCTATGTAACCTTTTTTATTCAAAAAACACCTTATTTTTTGGATGAGAAGAGTCCGTTTTAAAAAAATTTCTTTTACATGATCATTAACAATGAGATCTACATAACGCATACGATAACGTTGTTCCGTATTGGAAAAAGCATCATATATTTTTTGATTTTTTCTATCCATTTTTACTTGTGGTAAAGGTCGGATAGATTTGGATAATAGAGTGAATTGATGAACATGTATGGTCATTTCATTCATTTTTGTCTTAAATAAAAACCCTTTTACTCCAATAATATCTCCTATATCTATAAGTTTTTTTAAAAAAATATTGTAAACCTCCTCTTGTTTCATTTGATCCGAAGATGAAAACAAATGATCCTGAGTAAAGTATATTTGCATTCTACCCGTATGATCTTTTATTTCTCCAAAAGAAGCTTTGCCTAAAATCCGCAAACGCATTAACCGTCCAGCTATGCTTATAGTTTCTTTTTCCGTAAAATTTTTTTGTATATTACAAATAGTATTTGTTACAACATATTCTTCTGATGGATAAGGATTGATTCCCAATAATTTTAGTTGATCTAATTTTTTTCTTCGTAGAATTTGTTGTTCTGATAAATAGATCATAGAGTGATTTTTGTGGATGTCCTCCATACAAAACGAACGAATTGAATAAAACGAAGGTACATTTGTTTTTTTTATTATATAAATTTTTCAAAACCTATGAAAAAAAAAATACTTTTTTTCGAAGATTTAGGAAAAAAAGAATATCAAGAAACTTGGAAATATCAGAAAAGATTATTTGATGACATCATACGAAAAAAAATCAAGAATATACCTGATCAAAAAGCAGGATATTTTCTCTTTGTAGAACACCCTCATGTATATACTATAGGGAAAAATGTAAAAAAAGACAACCATTTGTTGGTTTCATTAGATTTTTTAAAAAAAATAGATGTTTCTTTTTATCAAACAGATAGAGGAGGGAAGATCACTTACCATGGTCCTGGACAGTTGATAGGATATCCCATTTTAAATATGGATTATTTTTTTACGGATATTCATAAATATCTTCGTCTTTTAGAAGAAGTGATTATCCATTTTTTATGGAAAAATTATGAAATAAAAGGAGAACGAAAAAAAGGAAAAACAGGAATTTGGTTTAATGTAAAAAACGGAAAATCAAGAAAAATATGTGCAATAGGAATTAGAATGAGTCGTTGGGTAACCATGCATGGATTTGCTTTAAATGTAAATACAGATTTACAGTATTTCAATCATATTATTCCTTGTGGAATTTATAATCAAGAAGTGACTTCTTTAAAAAAAGAATTGAAAAAGAATGATATCTCTTTTCAAGAGGTAAAACGTATGGTGAAAAAATCCTTTCAAGAAATTTTTGATGTAGAATTTGTAAACATGCCGAAAAAGATTTCATTTTTGTAATGAATTAATTAATTGGTTCTGCGATCATAATTCCATCCTTATCTACTTTTGTGATTAATACATTTTGTAATGTGTTTTCATATCTAGAAGAAGAATTGTATGAATGTAATGGCATCTTAGTTCGAATATAATTTTCTGTATATCCATACAAATATTCTTGATGGTTCGAATTTCTTTCGAATAAAACGGTTTTTTTAGTGTTCATTTGCTTTTTACAAAAAAAACGATATTTTTTCTTTGAAAGAAGTCTCAAAACTTGATTCCGTTTCCATTGTATTTTTTTAGATACATTTTCCTGTATCGTACTGGATTTTGTATTGGGTCTAGTAGAATAGGGAAATATATGTAGAGATGAAATTTCTAATTTATTCAAAAAATGATAAGTTTCCAAAAAATGTTTGTGTGTTTCTCCAGGAAAACCAACAATAAGATCTGAACCGATATAAGCATATGGCATTAAAGATCGAATTTTATTTACTTTTTCTTGATAAAGTTCTCGTCTGTAACGTCGATGCATTTTTAACAAAATATCATTGCTTCCAGACTGTAAAGGAAGATGAAAATGAGGAACAAAATGTTTACTTTTAGACAAAAATTCAATACATTCATTTTGAAGCAAATTAGGCTCTATAGAGGATAAACGGATTCTTCCTTTTTCTTCTATTTGATCTATGGATTGTATTAAATCAAAAAATCGGAGATTTTTTCCGTATATATTTTTTCCACCATAGTCGCCTATATTGACACCTGTTAACACAATCTCTTTTACCCCTTGATTAAAAAGAAATCTAATATTTTTCAATATATTTTCTATACTCTCAGAACGAGAGGGGCCTCTTGACATAGGAATGATGCAATAACTGCACTTATAATCACATCCATCCTGAATTTTTAAAAAGGAACGAGTTCTATCTCCAACGGAAAACGATGGAAAATAAGCTTTTCTAGAAATAATTTTTGCATAATATTTTTTTTTCAAAAACCATTCTCGATGAACATAATCTATGATTTTAAATTTTTCTTCATAGCCTAAAACAAGATCTACTCCAATAATAGAAGAGACTTCTTTAGGATTGAATTGAGCATAACATCCTATTGCTACAATAAAAGCTTTGGAATTGTTCTTTATAGCATAACGTACAATATGCCTAAATTCAATTTCTGCATTTTTTGTAACAAAACAACTATTGATCACATAAATATCCGCATAACTCTTGAAAGGAACATGTTGATAATATAAATTAGAAAATTTTCTTGCTATGGTAGAAGTCTCTGCGTAATTGAGTTTACAACCCATGGTATAAAATGCTACTTTTTTTTTCAACATTTTTTTTCGTCTATCTGATAGATTCCGTTTTTATAGCTGCCTAAGATGAAAAATAATTTTCAATTCCACTATGGCTAGCTTTTATCGCTTTTTTTCCTTTTGTCCAATTTGCGGGACAGACTTCTCCACTTTTTTCGTAATATTGAAGAGCATCTATCATACGAATCGCTTCATGTACATTTCTACCTAAAGGAAAATCATTAATTAGAAAATGTCTTATAACCCCTTCTTGATCTATTAAAAATAATCCTCTATAAGCAATCAGTTCTCCCGTAGCTTTCCATTCTTCATGATTATTATTATTATTGCAAATCCAATTTCCAGATAATACTCCATAGTTATGAGATATGGTCTTATTGATATCAGAAACGATCGGATAAGTGACCCCATGGATGCCTCCTTTTTCTTTTGGCATCTGTAGCCAAGCCCAATGAGATTGTTCTGTATCCGTAGAAACCGCAATAATTTGTACATTTCTCATTTCAAAATCCTGAATTCTTTCTTGAAATGCATATATTTCTGTAGGACAAACAAAAGTAAAATCTTTAGGATAAAAGAAAAGTAAAACATACTTCTTTCCATTAAATTGTTCTAAAGTAAAATTGGAGACAATCTCTTTTCCATTTAATACCGCACTAGCCGTGAAATTTGGCGCTTTTTTTGATATTAACGTATTCATTTTTTTTGTTTTTCGTGTTTATATGCACGAATTTACCAAAACTTAAAACAAGAAAAAAATAATTTTTTATGCAACAAAAGGAGTCATACATATCTATGTAACTTTTTATGAAGTTCATTTTTTATATCTGTTAAATGCATAATTTTTTTTAGAAAAGCTTTTCTATCCTTATTTTTTTTCAGATCATTCTGATAATGTATGATTTCTTTTTGAATCAATTTGGAAATACATAAAGATTTATATCTCAATAAAATATCACTAATATATTGATTTATTCTCTCTTTTTGATAGGAAACTTGTATTCCTTTTCTATCCCATTTGGATAATGAATAAAATTTTGGATTTTTTTTATCCAAAAATTGGGATAAGTCTATTCTTTTCTTTTGTAAACAAATTTGATCAAAAATCTCTTGGTTCTTATTCAAAGAAAAACGGAGATTCCAGCATTTAAAAACGTGCAATACTTCTTCTAAAATCGTTGTGTTGTGTTCTTTTTTTTTTATGATTTGATTTCCATGATTTAAAATCAATTGAATCAATTTTTCTTCAAGAAGAAGAAGAGTATTTTTTTTTAAAAAAAACCTTGAATTTCCCTTAACCTGAACTGTACTAGGTTTCTGTACATTTTTTTTATTGATTTTTTTCAATTCAGAAATCAGAACTTTTTGACGAATATTTAGCACTTTGGAAGCTTCTTGCAAGTATAATTCCTTTTGAATAACATTAGATATTTTTGAAATGCTATTCAAAATATTTTTTACTAAAAATGATTTTTTGATGGGATCATCTTTATGGATTTTTTCATATATTTTTTGTTTAAAAGAAACAAAATTGTAACTATTTTTTGCTACAAAATCTCTGAATTGAGAAAAAGAATATTTTTTGGATATCAAATCTGGATCTTCTCCATTAGAAATAAATAATATGCGTAAATTCATTTCCTGTTCTAGCATCATATTAATTCCTCTTAAAGAGGCTTTAATTCCAGAACGATCTCCATCATAAAAAAGAACAATATTTTTTGTAAATTTTTTGATCAATAGTATTTGGGCCACGGTGAGTGAAATTCCAGAAGAAGAAACTACATTTTTTATCCCAGATTGATGTAAAGAAATAACATCTGTATATCCTTCCACCAAATAACAAAAATTTTCTTTGAGAATGTTTTTTTTAGCTTGAAACAAGCCATATAAAATTTTACTTTTTTGAAAGATCTTACTTTCTGATGAATTTATATACTTAGTCGTAGTGAAAGATCTAGAATCAAGACTTCTACCTCCAAAACCTATAACTCTTCCTGATAAACTATGAATTGGAAACATCACACGTTTACGGAAACAATCAAAAAAATGATTGGATTTTCTGAAAACCGTGACCCCTGATTCTTTTATATCCCGTATTTTAAATCCTTTTTTTAATGCGTTGATTGTAAGCAAATTCCAAGAAATAGGTGCATAGCCTAATTCGAATTTATGAATGATATTTATATCAAATCCCCTTTTTTGAATGAAATAATTTAATCCATTGTTCTGTCCTTCTTTGGTAAAATGTAATTGATAAATAAAAAAACGTTTTGCATAATCTTGTATTAAGTATGATTTTTCATATTCTTCTTTCTCTTGATGATTGTTGTTGTCTATGTGATCCATTTTGATCTCATACTTTTTGGCAAGAAAACGTAATGATTCCTCATAAGTAAAATGTTCATGTTCCATAAGAAAAGTGATAATATTTCCTCCTTTTCCAGAACTAAAATCTTTCCATATTTTTTTTGTAGGAGAAACTATAAGAGAAGGTGTTTTTTCATTAGAAAAAGGACTTAGTCCTCTATAATTAAAACCACTTTTTTTTAATTTTACAAAATCTCCAATCACATCTTCTATACAAGAAGCAGAAAGTATTTTTTTTATAGTTTCTTTAGATATCATAATAATATTTAATTTCCTAATTTCATTCTATGAATAATTTTTTTTGGGTTAGAATCAGAAAAAATAGTAGTTCCTGCCACTAATATATCTGCTCCATTTTGAAATAATAAAGAAGAATTTTCTAAATTGATTCCTCCATCTACTTCTATGAGAGCGGAAGAATCTTTTTTCAAGATTAAATTTTTAATATCCTCTAATTTTTGATATGTTTGATGAATGAATTTCTGTCCACTATAACCAGGATTCACACTCATCAATAAAACAAAATCTATATCATTAATAATGTCTTGTAAAAGAGAAACTGGAGTATGTGGATTCACAGCTACACCTACCTTCATTCCATTTTCTTTAATAGAAAAAATTGTTCTGTTTAAATGAATACAAGCTTCATAATGAATATGTAAATGATCGGCTCCACAAGCTTTCAACTGTTCTATATAGCGTTCTGGTTGCAATATCATTAAATGTACATCCATAGGCTTATGTGCATATTTTTTAACATATTTAATAAATAAAAATCCAAAAGAAATATTGGAAACAAAAGAGGAGTCCATTATATCAATATGAAACCAATCGGCCTCACTTTTATTCAGCATTTCTATATCACGATATAAAAAAGCTAAATTGGCTGAAAGTAAGGATGGAGCTATAATTTTTTTCATATTCTTATAATTAAGAGTAAACTAATAGGTATATATATTTTATTTGATTTTTTATGAAATCAAAGCTTCACTAATTCCAGTATGAGAAAAACCTCCATCATGATATAAGTTTTGCATGGTAACTTTTCTTGTTAAATCTGAAAATAGTGTAATTATATAATTAGCGCAATCTTGTGCGGAAGCGTTTCCTAACGGAGATATTTTTTCAGATAATATTAAAAGTTGATTAAATCCTTTAACCGCTTTTGCTGCTCGTGTGATACTAGGAGATTGTGAGACAGTATTGACCCTGACTTTTTCTTTGATTCCCCAATGATAACCAAAATTACGTGTGATACTTTCTAAATAGGATTTATAATCTGACATATCTCCATAATGTGGAAAACTTCGCTGAGAAGCAATATATGTTATAGCTACAATAGAACCCCATTTATTCATTGCTTTTTTATTCCAAGCTGTCTGCATAATTTTATGATAAGATACAGCAGATATTTCCCATCCTTTTCTTAAAAATTCATAATTTAAAGAGGGATAAGTTAACCCCTTTCGTATATTTATAGACATAGCTATGGAATGCAATAAAAAATCTATTTTTCCTCCAAAATGATCTAATGTTTTTTCAAATAAAATATTGAGATCTTGTATGGAAGTGGCATCTGCTGGAATCACCATAGATTTTGTTTTATGAGATAATTCATAAATTTTACCTATTCTTAGAGAGGCTGGGGTATTGGTTAATACAAAAGATGCTTTTTCTTCATAAGCACGTTCTGCTACTTTCCAAGCAATAGAATTTTCATCTAAGGCTCCAAATATAATTCCTTTTTTTCCTTTCAATAGATTGTAAGACATAGTTAAAATATTTAACTAAAAATACCTATTTTTTGAAATATGAAATATATCCTTTATCACGGATAAGTAGTCCAATTTTTCCCATGTGAAAAGTTCTACTTCTTGTTTTTTTTGATTCCCTTTTATATCTAAAAAAGACTTCTCTACTTTTTGTGGAGTTCTTCCCATATGTCCATATACAGATGTTTCTTCATACATTGGTTGACGCAATTTTAATCTTTTTTCTATAGCATAAGGACGTAAATCAAAAATTTTTTTTACATTCAACGCAATGTTTTCATTATCTATTTTTGATTTACCATAGGTATTGACGAAAATTTCTATGGGTTCTGCAATCCCTGCCGCATAAGAGATTTGAATCAGCAATTCATCTGAAATCCCTGCTGCCACCAAGTTTTTGGCTATATGTCTAGCGGCATAAGCTCCAGATCTATCCATTTTAGATGGATCTTTTCCAGAAAAAGCTCCTCCTCCATGAGATCCCCTTCCTCCATAAGTATCTACTATAATTTTTCTTCCGGTAATACCAGTATCCCCATGAGGTCCTCCCGTAACGAATTTTCCTGTTGAATTAATGTAATATTTTGTTCTATCCGTAAATAATTTTTTTACATTTTTTATATTATTCATTACTCTTGGAATAAGAATCTTTTTAACATCATCAACTATACGTTGATGCATTCTTTTTTTCGTATCAAATTCATCATGTTGAGTTGAAATGACAATAGCATGAATATGCACCGGAACATTGGCATCAGAATATTCTAAAGTTACTTGAGATTTTGCATCTGGACGTAAATAAGTCATTTTTTCTCCTTCATTTCTAAGATATGAAAGTTCCCTTAATATATGATGTGAAATGTTTAATGACAATGGCATATAATTCTCTGTTTCCTTTACAGCATATCCAAAAACAGAACATTGATCTCCAGAACCTTGTTCTTCTTTTTTTGATTTTTGAATTCCCTCTAATAGATCCAAAGATTGTCCTTGAATAGAAGAAAGAACTCCACAAGAATCTGCATTGAATCTATATTCATTTTTAGTGTATCCTATTTTTCTAAGGATAGCACGAGCTATTTTTTGAACATTTACCCAAGTCTTAGAATTAGCTTCTCCAGCTAATATAATTTGTCCCGTGGTTACTAAAGTTTCTATAGCGACTTTTGCATCTGGATCAAACGCTAAAAAATGATCTAATATAGAGTCAGATATTTGATCTGAAATCTTATCAGGATGACCTTCTGAAACAGATTCGCTGGTAAATAAATAAGCCATAGGAAGGACTAAGAAGTATTTTTAATTTATCGGATTTGATTCTGAACTTTAATAGATTCTTGATGCAAGAGTTGAAAAACTTCTTCAAGAAATTTTTCAGAAATTTCTAAACTTTTCCCAAAAGTTATAGATTTTTTCATAATATCTTTCCATCTACTGGGTTGAAAAATCGCAATATCTGAAGATTTTTTCAAAGTTCCTAATTTTTTGGAAATATCCATTCTTTCTGCTAAAAGAGAAATAATATTTTCATCTAGTTCATCTATTAAAATTCTGAAAGAATCTAAAGATCTTTGACTTTTTTGATCAGATTTTTCGAGATGTGTTAATGTTTTTAACATTTTCAAAAGATTTTCTGGAGTAATTTGTTGTTGAGCATCGCTCCAAGCCTGATCAGGATCACAATGACTTTCTATCATTAATCCTTCATATTGAAAATGATAAGCTTTTTTTGCGATATCCAAAATTCCTTCTGTTTTTCCACAAATATGTGAAGGATCACATAGAATAGGAATTCTAGGAAGAAGGGTCCTAAAATTTAACACAAGATTCCAATTAGGTTGATTACGATATCTTGAGTTTTGGTAGGTATAGAAACCACGGTGTATGACTCCTAATTTTCTAATTCCCTTCCCCGATAAACGTTCTAAAGCTCCTATCCATAATTCTATATCAGGATGAATCGGATTTTTCACCAAAATAATTTTATTATTTTCTTTTTCCAGAGCATCCGCTATTTCTTGAATTGCAAAAGGACTCGCCGTGCTTCTAGCTCCTATCCAAAGAATATCTATTCCAAAAGAAATGGCTAATTTCACATGTTCCGCATTCGCTATTTCTGTAGCGACCATTAATCCCGTACTCTTTTTAACTTTATGAAGCCATTCTAGTCCTTTTTTTCCAATTCCCTCAAAATTATTGGGTTTTGTTCTAGGTTTCCATATTCCAGCTCTAAATCCTTGAACATAGGAAGAATTCAATCTTTTGGCTGTTTCTAATATTTGTTGTTCACTTTCTGCACTACAAGGACCAGATATAATGAAAGGATGATTCCACTTATCAATCCAAGATCTGTCTATACTATTATTCAATTTTTCCATCACAATACATCTAATTTACACATATTTTTTATCTTTTATATCGTTTGCTTTTTTCATATATTGTTCTATTTTATGAAGTTTTTTGTCTATTAAATGATTACGAAATTTATTTAAATGATCAATATAGAAATCTATTGATTGAATCATATTTTCTCTATTCGAAATAAAAATAGGTAACCATGTTTCAGGCTTACTTTTCGCTAAACGTGTAGTTGAATCTAATCCACTTCCCATCAGATTATGAAAAATTTTTTCTTTATTTTTAAATTTGTTTAAAACGGTACTAGCTAAAGCAAAGGAAACCACATGAGGTAAATGAGAGATGTAAGCAATATATAAATCATGTTCTTGAGAGGTCATATAAATCATACGCATTTTCATCATAGAATATATTTTTGTAGCAACAGATATCGCATCTGGAGCACTTAGTTCAGAATCACAAATGATGCATTTTTTTTGATAAAACAAATCAGAATCAGCTGAAATCGGTCCAGAATTTTCAATTCCTGCAATCGGATGTGTAGCTACAAAGCGATTCCTTTTAGGATGAGAAGAAATCCTATTACAAATATCATATTTTGTAGATCCAGTATCTAAAATGACTGTATCCGTACTGATTTGATTTAAAATACTTGGAAGTATTTTTTCTATTCCATCTACAGGAATAGATAAAACAATGACTGAAGATTGCAGGATAAGATCCTGTAAAGGAATTATCTCATCTACAATTCCAAGTTTTACAGCATATAAAGCATTTTTTTGATTAGAATCTGTTCCTATAAATTTATCTCCAAAATTTGATTTTCTCAATCCTAAACCAATGGATCCCCCAATCAATCCTAATCCTATTATTCCAATATTCATGAAAAAATCCTATTTTTTGCCTGTTCCAAAATTTTTACTGGACAACACATAGAAAACCTCACATATCCTTTTCCATTATGACCAAACACTCTCCCAGGTGTCACAAAGATGTGATAAGTTTTGAGGACCTTGTCTGACCATATACGATCATTGTTCTCTGAATCAGTGATTTTTGCCCAAACAAATATTCCAGAACTATTTCTGGAATATTTTAAATTGAAAAAATCACATATATCCCATATAATTTTTCTTCGTTTAAGATATTCTATATTAAGTTTTTCAACCCATCTTGAATCATGATTCATGGCTTCTATGGCTCCAATTTGTATGGGATAATACATTCCAGAATCCATTTGACTTTTTATTTTCAATATATTCTGAATGAATTTTTTTTTTCCTATAATCATTCCAACACGCCATCCAGGCATATTGTAACTTTTACTTAAAGAATTTAATTCCAAAGCTATATCTTTAGCTCCTTTCACATTAAAAATACTGAAAGAACGTTTTTTATTCAATATCAAACTATAAGGATTGTCATGAACCAGTAATACATGATTTTTTTTCGCAAAAAGAACAATTTTTTCTAATTCTTCAAAAGAAATCGTTGCCCCCGTAGGCATGTGAGGATAATTTATCCACATGATCTTTGCCTTGGGTATATTTTTCAATCTAGGAAGCCAATTTTCATCTTCATAAAGATCATAATAAATAATTTTTGCTTTCAAAAGTTTTGATATGGAGGAATAAGTAGGATATCCAGGATCGGGAATTAAAACCTCATCCCCTTGATCTAAATAAGACATACTTATATGCATAATCCCTTCTTTAGAACCCATTAATGGTAAAATTTCATTTTTAGGATCAACATCAACTTGATATATTTTTTTATACCAATTAGAAATAGCATTTCGTAATGTTTCTATTCCAATATAGCTTTGATAAGTATTAGCATTTTTTAATTCCGACGCTTGTTTCATTTTCTGGATAACTCCAGATGGAGGAAGAAGATCAGGATTTCCAATTCCTAAATTGATAATTTTCAACCCGTTTTTTTCAAGATTTTGAATTTCCTTCATCTTTTTTGAAAAAAAATATTCCGATATTTGATGCATTCTTTTTGCTGCTACAATCATCAGGATCTAATTCTACCATTTTTATATTCTCCCATAATAGACAATTGATGAAGACAAGGAATTTTTTGTATTCGTTTTTTCATTTTTTCATAATCTCTTATATTGTTGAATATAATATCCACATAAAATGAATATTCCCAAGGTCTTTGTATGATAGGAATGGATTGTATTTTCGTCATGTTAATTCCAAGACTCGATATCAGACTCAAGATCTTAGATAAACTACCAGTAGTATGCAAGATTTTGAGTATCAATGAAGCTTTATTGAAATAATCATTTTTTTGTTTATAACAATTTTTAATAATGAAAAATCTTGTAAAATTATTTGTGATAGTTTGTATATTCTTAAAAATGATTTCCAGACCATATTCTTGAGCCGCATTTTCAGACGCAATCGCAGCTAACCCTTTTTTTTTGCATACAGAAATGTATTTAGCAGCCGCAGCTGTATCTGAATATTCGGATATCTTTATATAAGGATGTGCATCTATGAATAATTCACATTGTAAAATAGCCATAGGATGAGAATATATCTCTTTAATATCTTCTATATTTTGTCCGGGATAAGCCATAAGATAATGTTGGATCGGCATATACACCTCTCCCACTATTTTTAAATTATATTCAGATAAAAGACTGTAATTCGTCAAAATTGTTCCCGCTATGCTATTTTCTATAGCCATAACCCCAATATCCACATTAGATTTTGCAACAGCAATTGCCAATTCCCTAAAAGAAGAACATTCCATTAACTTATAATTACATCCCTCAAAATATTTGGAAACAGCTGCATGATGAAAACACCCCTTAACCCCTTGTATCGCTATTTTTT